>DUNA01000031.1 GCA_012839605.1 Bacteroidales bacterium | reverse complement strand
TGTAGTCGGCTGCCACATCTGTAAAACGGTAAGCTACGTAACAGGCCAGCACTACGCCAAGAATTCCAAAAACTTGTTTGATAAGACCTTTGGCCAATCCTTCAATTACTCCTACAGCCCAAAATATTAAGATAATTGTATCTATGTAATTGAAAGAAAGTTTCGCCAACATGTTTTCAAAGATAGCTAAGATTCGTATCTTTGCAAACTATTTTGACTGCTGATCGTTATGAAGTTCCCGGAGTATAAAACCTTTGACCTACCTGCATTGCAGGAAGAAATTGTTGAAAAATGGAACCGTGAAAAAACGTTCCAAAGAAGTGTGGAAATGCGTCCCAAAGAGCGCTCTTATGTGTTTTTTGAAGGACCGCCTTCCGCAAACGGTATGCCGGGTATTCACCATGTGATTTCCAGAGCAATCAAAGATGTGGTATGTCGATACAAAACGCAGCAAGGATATAGGGTAGAAAGAAGAGCCGGATGGGATACACACGGTTTGCCCGTAGAATTGAGTGTGGAAAAATCGTTGGGTATTACAAAGGAAGACATAGGAAAGACCATCTCTGTAGAGGAGTACAATGCTGCCTGCCGCACAGAGGTCATGAAATACACAAAAGAATGGGAACTCCTTACGCAAAAAATGGCCTACTGGATAGATATGTCCAACCCGTACGTAACGTACCACAATTCTTTCATAGAAACGGTTTGGTATTTGCTGGCGGAATTCTACAAAAAAGGCCTGCTCTATAAAGGATACTCCATTCAACCGTATTCACCGGCAGCCGGCACCGGTTTGAGCACACACGAATTGAATCAACCGGGATGTTACAGAGACGTGAGAGACACCACATGTACGGCCCAATTTGAAGTCATCCGTAACGCCGCCAGCGAGTTTTTATTTGCCGAGACCGACGCTTCTGCCGCTGCCAACGCTTCTGCCGCTAAAGCCATGTCTGCCGACGGGAATCGGGTGTTTTTCCTAGCCTGGACAACTACTCCTTGGACATTGCCTTCCAACACGGCACTTTGCGTGGGACCGTCTATCCGATACCGCATGGTGCAAACGTTCAATCCATACAATCAAGAACCCATCACCGTTATATTGGCAGAGGATTTGTTGGAATCGTTCTTCCCGGCATCTCATGGCAATCTTCCCATGGAACCGCCTACTCCAAAAGACAAAATGTTGCCCTTTAGATTAGAGTCTGTAGTATATACAGGGAAAGACCTGGAAGGAATAAGTTACCGTCAATTGATTCCTTGGGTTCATCCCGGAGAAGGTGCTTTCCGAGTAATTACGGGAGATTTTGTAACAACAGAAGACGGAACGGGTATTGTACACATTGCACCTACGTTTGGTGACGACGACAACAAAGTAGCCCGTCAACACGGCGTGCCTGCTTTGTTGTTGACTGATGTCCATGGGGCATCGTGTCCTATGGTAGATAAGACAGGTAAGTTTTACAGAATAGAAGATTTGGACCCGCAATTTGTAAAGGATTCTGTCAATACTACTTTGTATGCACCGTTTGCAGGCAGGTTTGTAAAGAACGAATACAAGCCTGAATCTGAACAATCATTGGGGCAAGAGGAAGATTCTTTAGATGTGGATATCTGCATGTGGCTGAAGGAAACAGGCCAAGTGTTGAAGATAGAAAGGATGCTCCACAACTATCCGCATTGTTGGCGTACAGATAAACCCATCTTGTATTATCCGCTGGATTCTTGGTTTATCAAGACGACTGCTGTAAAAGACCGTATGATGGAATTGAACAAAACCATCAATTGGAAACCGGAATCCACCGGAACAGGTCGTTTTGGAAAATGGTTGGAAAACTTGCAAGACTGGAACTTGTCCAGGAGTCGTTACTGGGGAACTCCATTGCCTATTTGGCGTACAGAAGACGGCACGGAGGAAAGATGCATAGGCTCTCTCAAAGAACTGTATGAAGCCATGGAAGATGCTGTGGATAAAGGGTTTATGAGCTCTAATCCATTAAAAGACAACGGGTTTGTCCCGGAAGATTTCAGTAAAGACAATTACGACAAAATAGATTTACACCGTCCTTATGTAGACGATTGGGTTTTGGCTTCACCGAGCGGACGCCCTATGTATCGCGAATTGGATTTGGTAGACGTTTGGTTTGACTCCGGATCTATGCCTTTTTCTCAAGAAGGGTTAGCAAAATTAGGAACTCCGGAATTTGGACAAATAGGTGATTTTATTGCCGAGGGGGTGGACCAAACAAGAGGTTGGTTCTTTACCCTTCACGCTATTGCGGCCATGATGAACGACCGCATTTGTTTCCGGAATGTGCTGTCCAACGGTTTGATTCTAGATAAAAACGGGAACAAGATGAGCAAGCGGCTGAACAATACCGTAGATCCGTTTGTCATGTTGGACAAATACGGAGCCGATCCCTTGCGCTGGTACATGCTTACCAATGCACAGCCGTGGGACAACTTGCGATTTGATGAAGGCGGAGTAGACGAAACACGTCGCAAATTTTTTGGAACGCTTTACAATACGTATTCCTTTTTTGCGTTGTACGCCGGTGTAGACGGCTTTACCCCTGCCGATGCCTCCGCAGCCTTTGCCTCGGCTTCTGCGCTCACTTCCGCTTCTGCGCTCACTTCCGCTTCTGCGCCCACTTCGGCATCTGAGTCCACTTCCGCTTCTGCGTCGCACTTTGCTTCCACCTCGGCTTTTGAGACCACTTCGGCCTCTGAGCCCACTTCGATCTCCGAACCCACTTCGGCCTCTGAGTCCACTTCCGCTTCTGTGTCGCCCTCTGCTTCTATCTCGGCTTTTGCCTCTTTTGTGCCTGTGCACAAACGTCCGGAAATGGACCGCTGGGTGATTTCTTTGCTCAACACCTTGATAAAAGACGTTGTGGGGGCTTATGAGCGTTACGATATTACGACTGCCGGCAGATTGATACAAGATTTTGTAAGCGATCAATTGAGCAACTGGTACGTAAGATTGAATAGAAAACGTTTTTGGGGAGGACAAGTGGATGAAGACAAACGGGCTGCCTATCAGACGTTGTACGCGTGCCTCAAAACGGTAGCGCTGTTAGGAGCTCCTATTGCACCCGTTTATATGGAACGGTTGTATTTGGATTTGACATCCGGGGATTCCGTGCATTTGGAGTTGATGCCCGTACACGATGAAAGCGTGATAGATCCGCTGCTTGAAGAGCGAATGGATTTGGCCCAACGCTATACATCTATGGTGCTGGCATTAAGACGTAAAGTAAATACAAAAGTGCGTCAACCTTTGAGTAGGATTTTGATACCGGTACTGGATAAGACATTGGAAGAACGCTTAGAAGACGTGAAGTCTATTGTACTGAGTGAAACAAATGTGAAGGAAATGAAGTTTGTACACGATACGACCGGTTTGATTTTAAAAGGTATCAAACCCAACTTTAAAGTATTGGGTAAGAAGCACGGACAGAAGATGAAAGAAATAGCGGCTGCTTTGAAGGCATTCACGCAGGAAGACATTGCAGCGTTCGAAAAAGCTGTAGATGAGGAAGATACTCAAAACGGGCTGACTAGATATTATACCTTGGATCTTCCTTCGGGACCTGTATTATTGGAACGAGAAGATGTAACCATTACTTCTGAAGATATGCCGGGCTGGCTTATTGCCGTTGACGGACCGTTGACAGTAGCTTTGGACGTGACGCTTACTGAGGAATTGGAGCGTGAAGGAACGGCTCGGGAATTGATCAACCGAATACAAAACTTGAGAAAAGACACCGGTTTGGAGGTGACGGATAAAATACGCGTAGTGATTGAAGACAAGGACCGTATTTCACAAACGGTACTTGAGTACAAACAATATATTGCAAGTCAGGTACTTGCTAATGAGATAACAGTGGCTTCCGTTCCCCAAGGTGCACACCAAGTGGAATGGGAAAACGGGAGCCTTGCCATATTTATTGAGAAGTCATAATAAAATAGTACATTTGTACTTTCCTAAAAACTAGAGCCATGAGTACAAACAGAAGCAAGACCGATAAGAAGGTTGCAGGAGAAGTAAGAGAAAAGGTTCGTTATACAGATGAGGAGCTTCAGGAATTCAAGGAGTTGATTCATGAGAAACTGGCTCAAGCCAGAGCTGACTATGAAGAGCTGAAAGCAATTGTTACTCATAGTCAAAGTAACGATACCGAAGACACCTCTCCAACATTTAAAGTGCTGGAAGAAGGCGCCTCGGCCCTTTCAAAAGAAGAATCGGGACAGCTGGCTCAGCGTCAGCATAAATTTATACAGTCCCTGGAAATGGCCTTGGTCAGAATCGAGAACAAAACGTATGGAGTTTGCCGAGAAACAGGCAAGATGATTCCAAAAGAACGTCTTCGTTTGGTACCTCACGCCACACTCTCTGTAGAAGCAAAAAACAAAAGAGAATAAAGCTTATATGGGGAAGGGCACATTGTCCCGAGGTAAAATCCTTGCACTAATAATTTCTGCAGTCCTTATCTTGGATCAAATCTCCAAGATTTGGATCAAGACGCATTTTACCTTAGGGCAAAGCGTACATGTGCTGGGGTCTTGGTTTCAGTTGTGCTTTGTGGAGAATGAGGGCATGGCTTTTGGAATGGCTTTTGGCGGTAATGGAGGGAAGTTGATCTTGAGCCTGTTCCGAATAGCTCTGAGCGTTTTCATCATAATATACATACGCAAACTACTGCGCAAACCGGATACTCCTATGGGCGTTTTGGTTGGTTTGTCTCTTGTTTTCGTAGGTGCAGTTGGAAACATTTTAGACTCAGCTTTTTACGGATTGATATTCAGCCAATCGGGTATGACGCAAGTGGCTACGATGTTTCCTGCCGGAGGAGGCTATGCACCGTTTTTGCAAGGCAAGGTAGTAGACATGTTTTACTTCCCATTTATAGACACAGTATTGCCGGATAATTTCCCTGTATTTGGTGGCCGTCGTTTTATATTCTTCCGGTTCATCTTTAATGTGGCAGATTCAGCTATCACTTGCGGTGCTATCTATTTGCTCTTGTTCCAATACAAGTTTTTCTCAAAAAAATAAAAAGAATCATTACCTTTGCTCGGCTTTTGGGCGCATTGCCCGATAGCATGGAGAGATGCCGGAGCGGTCGAACGGGGCGGTCTCGAAAACCGTTGGACCTCTAGGGGTCCCGGGGGTTCGAATCCCTCTCTCTCCGCCACAAAAAACTGAAAGCGGTTCATCACCGCTTTCAGTTTTTTGTGAAGCCACTTCCCACTAGGGAACTCCGAGCGCCTTTGGTGCGAAATCGCGCAGCCCAGCCTCAAGATGGTGCGCAAGAATTCGCAGCCTCAAATTATAATTGGCTGTGAATCTGCCATGTATGGTTGTTGTGGAAAAATTCTTGCGCACCATCTTGAGGCTGGGCTGCGCAAACCCTAACCCATTTGCGCTATGTTTTCAAGAGCACTTCTATTTAAAATACTTAAATTTTTGCCGGAAACAGATACGAAACCGTCCTTCTGAAAATCAGAGAGTGTATTGATGATGCTTTCTTTGGAATAGCCTAAGGTGTGGGCCAATTCTTCACGTGTGAAAGGCAGTGTCATTTGTTCAGAGTCAAAGACTTTTACAAGATTTAACAAAAATGTGGCCAAAGCACCTCCGGCATTTCTGTGTTTGAGTGTTATGAGTTTATGTACGGCAGCATTGATCAACTCTGACATAAGTGTCACAATATGAATGGCAAAAGCTCCGTTGCGGCCAATAAGTCCTTCAAATACATCCCTATCAAATACTCGTACTTGGCAAGGAGTAATGGCAATGGCAGAAAATTCCAGTTTCTTTTTAACGAAAGAACACATGAGTCCTATAAAATCACCGCTGGAACCAAAACCAAATGTGGTATCCTTACCGCTTTCTCTGAAATTCAGCTTGACCATTCCTTGTTCCAGTGCCAAAATTTGTGAAGCCAACGATCCTTGCTTAATAATAACATCATTTTTGTCGTAAGATACTATGACAGAGGAATCCATAAGTTCTTGCCGTTCGCTCTCTGTAAGATGACTTGTCCAAGTATAAGGTGAGGGTTGTTTCATAAGTACGGGTTTTAAAAGTGTAATATTACATAATTTTCAATAAAAAACTGCATGGTGACAACGCATGGTACGGCATTGTATATGTAATTATTGTGTCATAACCTTTAAAACAATTGGATTATGAACGATATGAAAGTTAGGGTAAATGCCCAAAGTGAAAGTGCAACAAAAACTGTTATCAAAGCACGCAAGTTTCAATTTGTAGTAGACGAACCGGCAGAATTGGGTGGAACGAACGAAGGGCCCAACCCGGTGGAATATATACTAGGTGCCTTTGCTGGATGCCTTAGCGTAATGGCCCACCTGATAGCTAAGGAGATGAATATTGAACTGAGAAGCTTAAAATTGGATATCAGCGGTTTGTTGAACCCGGCTCGGTTGTTTGGAAAAAGCTTTGATGAACGCGCCGGTTTCAAAGAGATCTCTGTAGTGATAAAGGCCGATACAGATGCCGATGAGGCAACACTTCAAAAATGGATAGAAGCCATAGAGGACAGGTGCCCCGTTAGCGATAATTTACAACATGTGACCCCTGTAAACATTGCTCTCAAAACGGTAGGCAGGTAGTTTTTGGGATTTTAGTTTTCAAGCAACGAATGCAGAGTCTTCTATGGCTTATTCAAAGCATTCGTTGCTTTTTTTTGCGCACCATCTTGAAGATGGCTAGCTTTGAGGTATGAAAAAATCAGTATTTCTGTTTTTTATATTTTTTGCTTTTGTAAGCCTACAATTGCAGGCGCAAGAATTGGACACATTGGCGGCAATTGATGCCGTTTTTGCGTCTTACCATAACCAAATGCCGGGAGTAGCAGCTGCCGTAAGCATTGACGGGCGTGTCATTTTCAATAAAGCGTACGGATTGGCCAATCTGGAATACAATGTGCCAAACACCCCTCAGACGTTGTTTGAAGCAGGTTCTGTTTCCAAACAATTTGTAGCGGCAGGCATGTTGTTGCTGGCTAAAGAAGGGAAGGTAGCTTTAAGTGATGACGTACGGATGTATGTTCCGGAGTTGCCAAATTACGATGCCACCATAACTATTGATATGTTGTTAAGCCACACCAGCGGTCTAAAAGATTGGGGTGCACTGTACAGCTTGACAGGATGGCCTAGAACTACTCGTGTGTACACACAAGAGTTGGGGTGGGATATCATCTTTAAACAGAAAAGCTTGAATTTTCCTCCGGGGACGCAATACTCATACAGCAACTCCAACTATATGATGTTGGTACTCATATTGGAAAGGGTATCGGGACAGTCTCTTGCCCAATTTACAGAGGAGCGCTTTTTCAAGCCTTTGGGAATGAGCCATACACGCTGGAGGGACAACCATTTGACCGTCATACCGGATAGAGCAACTGCCTATAGAGACAACCACACAGAAACAGAGTATCTCTTAAATATGCCTTTTGAAAATTTGCACGGACCGGGAGGATTGTTGACAACTACGGCAGATTTGTTGCGTTGGAATCAAATCCATGAAAGTTTAGAAATTTTTGGTGCTGAATTTGCCCAAAACCGTATCACAGAGCGCACTTTGCATAGCGGAGAGCGGGTAGGTTATGCGGCAGGACATACCATTGGAAGATTGCAAGGACACTTTGAAGTGGCTCATAGTGGATCCACAGGCGGTTACAGGGCCTGGCTGGCTTGGTATCCGGAGGAAAAACTATCGGTGGTATTGCTGAGCAATTACGCACAATTTTCCCCGGCCGCCATCGGCCGCCGCATAGCAACGTTGTTTTTACCCGAGCCGCAACAACAAGAGTCTGCTCCTTTGATACAGGCCGAGAAAAGAACCCGTGCAGACAAAGACGCCGAAGACGCGCAGCCACAAGCATTGCCTGTGCTCAAAGAGTACGAGGGAACGTACTACAGCGCCGATATCGACACGAGGTATCGTTTTTCGGTAAAAGAGGGTGTGTTGAAAGTATATAGGAAAGCCGGAGACACCTTTGATTTAACATATGTGTCGCCTGATGTTTTTACATCAGACAAAAACGGCGAATACGTATTCAAACGCAATGCAAAAGGCAAAGTAGAAGGTTTTACGGTTTCCGTAACGCGAGCTCTACATGTTCCGTTTACGATTTTCTGACAAACTCGGATTTGAGCGCCATAGAACCAAAGCCGTCAATTCTACAACTTATGTTATGATCTCCGTCCGTCAGGCGGATGTTTCTCACTTTTGTTCCTGCTTTTATAGGTTTAGGAGCTCCTTTAACAGGCAAATCCTTTATCACAATGACCGAATCTCCGTCTTGGAGTTCGTTTCCGTTTGCATCCAAAATTTTTAACACATCTTCTGACTGTTGTTCGTCAGGATTCCATTCGTGTCCACATTCAGGACATGCATATAGTCCCGTACCCAGGGGATATCCATATTCAGAATGACACTGCGGGCAAGATTTTAAGCTATCAGACATAATACCCCAAAGATACGGAATTTTGCGCACCCAGCCTCAAGATGGTGCGCAAGATAAAAAGCTCCTCAGGTCCATGTTGCTGAAAACCTGCGGTTTGACGCTTTTGACAAAAAGTTGTTGCGCACCATCTTGAGGCTGGGCGCGCGTGGGTGTGCGCGCGTGGCTGGGCGCGCGTGGGTGTGCGGTGGGTGGGCGAGCGGGTGTGTGCAAAAAAAAAGCCAACCAAAAAGGCCGGCTTTTTAATAAAATCAAGGAATACTAAAACTAGAAAGCAATTTCTGTGTTGTAGTCAGATTCCAGACGCGGTACTACCCAAGTCCATTTGTTTTTGTCGTCGGGTGTGATGGTACCGGTTAAGTCGTTGTGGAATGTGTCACCGTCAGCCCAATTTCTCTTAACCAAGGTGTCGCCCCATCTCTTCTTGTCAAACCAGTCAAAGCCTTCACCCCAGAGTTCAATACCTCTGTAGATTTTGATTTCTTCAAGAAGTGCGGCTCCTGTTTTGTCACAGGAATAGTTGGGGTCTCTGCCGGAGTCTCTGGTAAGCGTTTCCAGGTTCTTTTGAGCAGCTGCCGTGTTGTTGAGAAAGTAGTTGGCCTCGGCTTCTATCAATAACATTTCTGAAGAACGGAAATTGTTGATATGGCCTACGCCCGGTAAATCCTGACATTTGAACTTAAAGTTCATGTAAGCATGTACGTTGGCTGTTGAATAAAGTTCCGGGAATTTTGCAAAGGCATATGCTTTCAGATCGGCTTGAGCCAATCCTGTATTCTTATTCCATCCCATATCTTGAGGATCAAGGAACATTTCTTTACGGAAATCCGTATCGGGGATTTTGTCGTACAAGGACTTGGCTATACGCTTGGGATATGTTCTAACGGCAGAAGCGTTGGAGTTGTATCCAATATAAGCCAGGTAATGGTAGTAGTACAACGTTTCATCGCTTGCACCAAATATACTCCAGATCCACTCCTTGTTAGGCAATGAGAAACCATCCCAGTATTCACTAACGGACATCAAAGGATAGTTGGCACGTGCCTTTCCGGCCATTTCCAAAGCTTTGGAATAGTCTTCAATAGTGATGGCGGTTCTGGCATATACTGCATAAGCCACGTCAATGTTTACTTCAAAGTTCATGCTAGCCGGCCTGTTCAATTTAGAAGAAGTATATAAAGAAATGGCGTCATCCAGGTCTTTATATATCTGGTTATAAACGGTTTTAGCATTGGATAACGGCATATCTTCGTCTGTAGGTTCCAAACGCAAGACTACTCCGGAAGTTTCTCCGTTGTTTGTGTCTGTCCAGCGATAAGAATACAGTTGCATGAGCATCAGGTAGCAATAGGCTCTGTATGTGAGCGCTTGTGCTTTGATATACTCTTTTTCGTTATCCGGTCCTTCTGCATCATCTATGTACTTAATGATGGAGTTGGCGTTACCAATAATCATGTAGTAGTAGTACCACGGATAGTTGGTATACGTAGAGTTGTTGGCGGTATGGTAGTTTTGTCCAATAACACCGGCCCAACCGGGGAGGTTCACCGTAAAGTTTTGTCCGGGATACTCTCCGTAATAGAGCTTGATGGTACCTTCACCGTTAAAGCCTTGAGAAGACAGATACTGTCTGGTCATAATTTTTGACAGTCCGTTAATGGCTAATCTTGCGTTCTCTGTAGTCTCAAATATGGTACCACCACTAGTAGCAGATGTGGGAGCGGTATTCAGATAATCTGCGCCGCAACTTCCCACAAGCAATACACCAATTAAGGCAAGGGGTATAAATATTTTTTTCATAATTGCAATCATTTTAGAATCTCAAATTAAGCCCAACTGTAAAAATTCTGTTGGTACCGTATACGTTATCGGCACCACCACCTGTACTGTACACGTTCAATCCGGGCAGTGAAGTAAAGAGCCAAGCGTTATCTACGTTGACGTTTACGCTCAATCCGCTTACACCCATTTTCTGTGCTACATTCTGTGACAAGTTGTAAGCCAGAAAGATGTTCTTAATGTTCAGATACGTTTTGCTATGCATGTGGTTTATAGCTGTTGTGCTCTTCCATGCGTTGGTGTAATAGTCAATTCTGGGCAATCCTTTAGGATCTAGCCTGTTGGGATGGTCGGCGGTCATACCGGCCGGAACTCCATTCCAGGAATTTCTTACTCCTTGGGCAATGGCCGAGGGGCTGGAAGTAACAGACATCAAGCTGTTCCAGGGACCGGAAGTAGCATAACCTCCAATTCCGTATGCAAAGCTGATGCTGAAATCGATGTTTTTCCAGCGTAAGGAAGTGCCAAAACCACCAAAGACTGAGGGTAGGGAGGTAGCACCGTCGTTCAGCCAACCTCTATTTGCGTAGGTGTAATGGGCTGTGTAGTTGTTGCTACCAATTTGTACCACGTATTCTGCAGGAACTTCTGTTTTGCCTTCTTCGGCAGCATTGCCAACATAGAACCGTTTGTCGTCGATATTGTATAAAGACAGACCGGTCATTTGGTCAATACCTACAAAATCGTATACCCAGTATGCCAGATAGGGCATGCCTTCTTGATAACGTTTGTTGCCTGATAAATACCCGCCGTTTTCATCCAACAAGCTTTCCGGTAGTTTTCCTACTTTCGTTGTTTGCCAGGCAGTTACCAAGTTTACGTTCCAAATCAAGTCTTTTGTTTTGATAATGTCAAAGTTCAAAGACAATTCAACACCGCGGTTGTGCATGCTACCAAAGTTCACGGTTTGTGTGGGAGACATACTTCTGTTGCTGGTTGCACCAACAGACATGGGTTTGTTTACGCTGAACAACAAGTCTTGTGATATCTTTTCGTAATAGTCCAGTTCAAATCCCAATCTATTGAACAGATTTCCTTCCAATCCAACAGATACGGAATTGGTAGACTCCCATCTGATATCGGCAGCCTCGTTTTGTGATTTATAGGAAGCTCCCAATCCGCCGTTTTTGGCATTGGAGTACAACCCAAACCATGCGTAGGTACCTACACCGTTGTCGTTACCTACCTGACCATAGGAAGCTCTCAGTTTCAGAGCATCTACATAAGGTACAGAAGCCATGAAGGGTTCTCTGTGGATAGACCAAGAGGCTCCTACTGACCAGAATACACCCCATTTGTTGTCCGGGTGGAATTTGGAGGAACCGTCTCCACGTACCATCAAGTCCAAGTAGTACTTGTTGTCAAAGTTGTACTTAAACGTACCCAAGTAGCTTTCTCTACGCAGGTTGTTGTCGTATCCGTTGATGTTGACAAGTTCTGTAAAGTTGATGAGTTCGTGCTTGTTGGCGAAAACTTCACTCGTTTTATACAAGTATGTATATACATAGTTGTAAGAGTAGTTTTCGTGAGCAGCCATAGCGTACAAGTTGTGTTTACCTCCCAATGTTTTATTCCAAGACAAAATCTGTTGAGCTGTGAACGTTTTGTATCTGTAGATAGTGCGGCTGGCTCTTCCGTTATTACCGGCACCGTCACCAATAATGGCGTTGTTGTATGTTCTGTTTTCCGTATTACGCAAACTGTAATCAAACAACACTTTGAAATCAAAGTCCTTCAGGAAATTGATATTGAACCAAACGTTTCCTGTAGTAGTTGTTCTATACGTTCTGTCTTGGTTTAAATCCAATTCCCAAATAACGTGTCTGTCCAGGTTTTGAGTACGCGTAAACTCCGGGAAATTGTTACCGCGGTCGTAGATCTTATTTCCGTTTTCATCCAGGATATACTCACCCGTATTCATATCGTGTAAGTGAATGGGATAAATAGGAGACATGAAACGACCATAATAAATAGGGTTCACATAGGCAGAAGATCCGTCGCTGATGTTGTCTGTCTCCTGGTAAGAAGCATTCATTTTAACACCGGCACTGAACCATTTGGTAGGACGTACAGTAACGTTAACGTTGGAAGTGAAACGCATGTAACCACTGCCAATTACGTTACTTTCGTTGTTGTGGTGTCCCAGAGATATAAAGAAGTTTGTTTTGTCTGTTGCATGGTCTGCACTAACCGTATAGTCCTGGTACAAACCAACTCTTGTAACAGCATCCCACCAGTCCATATCTTCTGCAAAACCCGGGCGCATACCGGCAACGATTTTACCATTGGCATCAAACAACTGGTCTTTGGGTCTGTCATACACGTTGTAACCCAGGTAATTTTCTACCAGGTGTTTTGTAGCATAACTGTTAGCTGCCTCCAGCGAATAATTGAGGTCAGGGTTAGACATCAGGTTGTTTCTGTAGCCCAGCCACATGGTTTCCATCCATTCGTCAGCTCCCAATTTCTCAAATTCTGTTTGTGCCCAGCTGTAGGCACCTGCTCGCACAGTAGCTCTCACACCAACTTTAGAGCTTCGTCCTCTTTTTGTCGTAATAAGTATTACTCCGTTAGCGGCCAGGTTTCCGTAAAGAGCGGCAGAGGCAGCGTCTTTCAAAACAGAGATGTTCTCAACGTCGTTGGGGTTGATGTCGGAAATATTTCCGGAAAATGGCACACCGTCGACTACATATAATGGAGAGTTGCTTCCTGTAATGGAAGTAAATCCCCGAATCCTGACCGAAGGCGTGGAGCTTGGACCTCCCGTGTTAACAACCATAACACCCGTTGCAGCACCGTCCAGGATACCTGCAACACTGGGCAAGGATCGTTTTTCAATATCGGCAGAGGTGAAGGCAGAGACAGAACCCGTCACCGATTCTTTCTTTGCTTGTCCATAGGCAACCACAATAATGTCGTCCAGAAAAGTCACTTCAGGGGTAAGTTGGGCATTGACGGTAGCTCTGCCATTAATGGCTACCTCCACACTTTTGTACCCCATGAAACTAAAGATTAACACACCGTTGGCAGGTGCGGATAGTGAATACTTCCCCACCGCGTCGGTTGATGTTCCAAATGTCGTTCCCTTGATCTGCACTGTGGCAAACGGGAGCGGATCTCCGGTGGCCGCATCTGTTAACGTTCCGGTCACATTAATATTTTGTGCCGTAAGTGTAACTGAACAAGCCATCAGAAAAAAAACAAAAATCCGAAATTTTCTCATCCTGATTTTTTTAAAATTAGTAAATTAGGTTAGTAAATTAGGTTACTCGTTAAAGAGAAACAAATATAAAAACATATTTCAAAACAATGACTTACAAACTGTAAGCAATATTAATCAAAAAAAAACAATTTGAAATAAAAAAATCAGGAAAATAGGGAGTTATAAGGTTTTGAGTGGTGGCATAAAACAACAATAAAATAAAAACGATTCCAAAACTCATTCTGAAAGTCCTATAAGTCAAAGAGTTTTATTTATCTTTACACGTATGTCTACCCACAGTGAAATCAGGCGTTATTTCCTGGTAATAGAAAAGATCAGACACGGCAGGTATCCCAGTTTCAGGGAAATAAAAGAGTATTTGTACCAACAGGGATTTCAGATTGCAGACAGAACGCTGCAAAGAGATATAGAGCAGATTCGCTATGACTTTGGAGTTGAGATTACTTACGACCGTACCAGAAACGGATATTGGATAGACCCTGAAGCAAGCATCAATCTGGAATCTTTTTTCCATTTTATGGAAATCGTCAATACGGCGCAATTGCTTACTGAAAGTTTGCATGAAAGCAAAGATGCATTGCGTCATATTTCCTTTGGAACGGGAGGGGGATTGGAAGGGATTGAGAATTTGAAGCCTCTTTTGGCAGCTATTAGAGAATGCAAAATCATCCATTTTTCACATTACAATTTTGCTACGGAAAAGACGACTCAATATGTAGTCAAGCCTTATTTGCTCAGAGAATACCAGAACCGATGGTACGTAGTGGGAATTGCAGAGAAGATAAAGAAGCTTCGAATTTTTGGTATAGACCGTATTACCAATCTTGTAGTAACACCCAGTACGTACGATCGTGATCCTTCCTTAAATCCGTCAGCTTTGTTTAAACAAACCATTGGGCTTGTTTTCTCCTCCAACTCTTTGCAAGAGGTAGTACTTTCTTTTACGCCCATTCAAGGAAAATATGTAAAAACTTTGCCTTGGCATACGTCACAACGGGTGTTGATAGATAATGAACAGGAGTGTAGGATATCGCTCCATGTTATCCCCAATTTTGAATTGACTCAAGAAATTCTCAAACACGGATCGTCTGTAAAAGTGGTCAAACCGGAATGGCTGGCACATCAAGTGCGTACCGTGTTGGAAGAAGCGCTCAACCAATACAAGCATGAAGAAGAACCACACACACGCACACAGTCATAATACAGCTACGGCATATGCTAAACACTTTGCATGGGCCATAGGATTGAACGTAGTATTTGTTGTTGTTGAAATTGCATACGGACTGATTGCCAATTCTTCTTCTTTGTTGGCAGATGCCGGACATAACGCCAGCGACGTGTTGGGGTTGGTTTTTGCATGGTCTGCTGCGTGGATGGCCACACTAAGACCACGAGGACGGTATACGTATGGTTTACGGAAAACGACCATTTTGGTTTCTATACTAAATGCTTTGTTGTTGTTTGGCGCAGTAGTGGCCATTGCATGGGATGCCATAGAGAAGCTAAAGAACCCACAACCTGTAGCAGGTGCACAAGTGATGATTGTAGCCGGAATAGGTATTCTTGTAAACGGTTTTACAGCTTTGTTGTTTTATAAAGGACAAAAAACAGACTTGAATATCAAAGGGGCTTATCTTCATATGGCTGCAGACGCCGCTGTATCTTTAGGAGTAGTCGTAGCCGGATTGCTTATCTTACTTACAGGCAAACTTTGGATTGATCCCATAGTCAGTTTTCTGATTGTACTTGTTATTTTATGGGGTACGTGGCGCTTGTTCATTGAGTCCATCAATTTGGCTTTAGATGCCGTGCCGGCCCATATACGCCTGGATGAAGTAAAAGATTTTCTATTGCAGCAACCGGGCGTTACAGAACTTCATGACTTACATATTTGGGCCATAAGTACTACGCAGGCGGCACTGACGGTTCATTTGGTTATGCCGCAGGGCTATGACGATACCTTTATAACAAACCTTAGAAAAGATTTGCAAACATCATTCGGCATAGGTCACATGACCGTGCAAATTGAAAGCAAATCTCTTCAATCTGATTGTACCACAGAATGTTAATATATTGACACCTATGAGAAAATACATAAACTGCACACTTGGGGTGCTTATAAGCTTGATGTTTTTTTCTTGCGCACCAAAGAGTATGTATGAACAGCAAGTACGGCAATTGGCAGAGGAAGCAGGCATTCCTCTGATTCAGGTAGCTTATGCAGAAGGGCGGAAAACGCTTGTTTTTGAAGCCTCGGCAAATCCGGAAATACAGGCCAGAGAAGACGCAGGAACGGTTTTTCAGGCGGCATCGCTCAGCAAACCCGTTTTTGCCTACATCGTGTTGAAGATGGCACATGAAGGGTTGATGGACCTGGACGCGCCGCTTGTTACGTATACAAATATTGAGCGTTTTGAAGACAAAGAAGCAGCCGGTTTGCTCACGGCTCGCATGGTTCTCCATCATGTGACAGGCCTTCCCAATTGGGCTGCAGGTCCGGGATCGGAAGTATGGCCTCTGTCCGTCATTTCGTTCAACAGGCAACCCGGAAGCGCATTCAGCTATTCGGGGGAAGGCTTTTCGTTTCTGCAACGCGCGGTAGAGGCTGTTTGCGGAGCAGATTTGGAGCAAATAGCCCGGGAGCAGGTGTTTGATCCGTTGGGCATGGATCGCACTTCCTATGTTTGGCTTCCTGCGTTCGATTCTTTGGCGGCAGATGGTTTTAACAGAGAAGGGGAGAGTACGGGGAAAGGGAATTTCCCTCGCGCAAACGCCGCTTATACGCTACGAACAACGGCGGCAGACTATATGAAGTTTTTGAAACATGTAAGCCGAGGCCCTCTTGCAGAGCAAGAGTGGCTTCAGGGCATGTTTGAGCCTAAGGTGCAAGCCGTGCGTTACGCGGACAAACCCAGGGAGTGCGACAAAACCGTTTTTTGGGGATTGGGAATGGGAATTGAAAAGCATCCGGAATTGGGGCAAGTGGCTTTTCATTGGGGCGACAACGGCAATTTCAAAGCGTTGTTTCTGATGGTTCCCGAAAGCACCATGCACCGTGAGCGTATACTTGTGTATTTGACGAACAGCCGAGCAGGACACGATATCGTAGAAAGCATATCGTCTCTTTTTCTCGGAAACACCATACCTGTAACCATTCATGATTGGATAAACTATGGAAACTAAACTTCTGAACACATTGCTGAAAGTGTCGCCGTTTGCTTTGGCACACCATGAAATTATTCTGAACAGCAAAGGCGAACCGGTTGATTATGTGTTTCTGGCTATCAATCCTGAATTTGAGAAACTAACAGGGTTGAATGAGAAAGACATCATTGGTAAGAGTGCTAGGGAGGTTTTTAAAGACATTGATAAGTTAGGATTCGAATGGATTAAAGTGTATGGTGAAGTGGCTCTGACGGGAAAAACACATTCTTTTGAACAATTCTTTGAACCGTTGCAAAAATGGTACAAAGGACAAGCCTATTCCCATAAAAAAGGATTTTTTACAGTCTTCTTTTCAGATATAACAACTCTGAAAAAACAGACGGATATTTTGGAGGATTTCTTTTTAATCAACTTAGATCTATTGTGTATCACAGATTTGGGAGGTCACTTCTTAAAACTAAATAAGCAATGGGAGGAGGTTTTGGGATATTCGGTAGAGGAATTGCTCCACACTTCTTATTTTGATTTGATCCACCCGGAAGACGTAGAAGCTACAAAGCATTCCGTTTCCCAATTGAGAAAACAGAACGAAGTGTTGGATCTTGTCAACAGGTATAGAAGAAAAGACGGAACGTACAGGTACATTGAGTGGCGTTCAAAACCAAAAGGCGAATTGGTCTATGCAGCAGCCCGTGATATTACGGAACGTATGCAGATGGAAAACGAATTGGCTGCCAGTGAAACCAATTTCAGGGCTTTCTTTGAATCGCTCAAAGATGTGGTATTGGTTAATTCTAAAGAAGGAAAGATCATCTATGCCAACAAAGCAGCTGTAGACATGTTGGGGTATACGTCCCAAGAGCTATCAGGCATGAACATGCATGAACTACACTGCCCGGAACACGTAAAGAAGGCGGAAGGCCGCAGTCATCTTGTTCAAGAAGAAAAAACAAGTTTTTGTCCATTACCCATCCGTCGTAAAGACGGGGTGCTGCTTCCGGTGGATATTCATTTATCGTATGGAATCTGGGACGGTGTTTCTTGTGTCTTTACCATCATAAAAGACATATCGGCAGAAAAAGAAGCCAAAGATCGTTTTGAAGCACTTTTTCGCAACAATCCAACTCCCATGGCTTTGTATACGTATCCCGATGCTCGCTTTCTAGATGTCAACCCGGCCTTTTTGCAGACCT
This sequence comes from Bacteroidales bacterium, assembly GCA_012839605.1. Lineage (GTDB taxonomy): Bacteria > Bacteroidota > Bacteroidia > Bacteroidales > UBA932 > DMER64. The sequence continues at coordinate 96,461 of DUNA01000031.1, read as the reverse complement.
TGGATTACAAACACGACGCCATCATAGGAAAAACCACTGAGCAGGCAAATCCTTTTGTAAGAGAAAACATATCTGAATTTATTGTAAAAGCCCGTGAATCCAAGCGGGAAATAAGAAATATGGAGGTTGTTTTCAAAACAAGCAAAGGTGTTGAAAAGAGAGGATTGCTCAATATTGAATTTTTAGAGACCCCGGGAAAGGAGTATTTTCTTACCGTATTGGTTGATGTAACAGAGAGTCATATACAAGAGAGGGCTTTGCGTTTGATGGTCAATATGGCCAAATCTTTTGTGAATATTCAAGCAGACGATGCTGACGAAGCTATTAACAAAGCCTTGGAAACGATTGGAGATATTGCCGGGGCAGATAGGGCTGCTGTTTTTAGGTACAATTTTGAGAAAGGTACTCTTTCCAATACGCACGAATGGTGTTCTTCCAACTCTCTTTCTATTATAGACTCAATGCAAGGTTTCACGTTGGAGCAAATTTCTGAATGGACAGATTTGCATTTGCAACAAGAGGAAGTATTTGTGTACGATATTGACATTTTGCCGGAAAGCAGATTGAAACACATTTTGAAAAAGCAATTTGTAAAAAGTGTTCTGACAGTGCCTTTATGGAGTACAGAAGGTTTGTTTGGGTTTGTAGGTTTTGATTATGTTCATAAACATCACCAACTCTCGGAAAGAGAAAGGCAATTGTTTATAGTGTTCGCAGAATTGTTAGGCAATGTGCAAACCCAGTTGGAGTCTAAACTGGTACTGAAACGAGCAAAGGAAGCAGCCGAGCGAGCCAACAAAACAAAATCGGACTTTTTGGCCAACATGAGTCATGAAATCCGTACGCCTCTCAACGGAGTGATTGGTTTTACAGACTTGTTGTTAAAAACGAAGTTGTCCGGTATTCAGAAAGAGTATTTAGAAAACGCCAATACGGCAGGGAAGACCCTTTTAGATATTATCAACAACATTTTGGATTTTTCCAAAATAGAGGCCGGCAAATTAGAGCTGGAACCTGTTGAAACAGATTTGGTTGCTTTGTTGACAGAAGTGTTGGATATGGTAAAATACCATGCAGCTTTGGCAAAGTTGGAGGTGTTGTTTGAGTTCCCTCTAGACATGCCTAGATTAGCTGTAGTAGACCCCATGCGGCTGAAGCAAATATTGACCAATTTGTTGAGCAATGCCGTAAAATTTACAGAAAAAGGAGAAGTAGAATTGCAAGTGTTGTTTTCAGAAACGCAGCCGGGTATGGGAGTGTATGAATTTTTAGTGAAAGATACCGGGATTGGCATATCTGAAGAACAGCAACAACATTTGTTCAAAGCATTTATGCAAGCAGATACCTCTACCACAAGGCGCTACGGAGGCACGGGCTTGGGGTTGGCCATCTCCAATCTTTTGGCAGAAAAAATGGATTCAGGTATTGAATTGACAAGTGAATTGGGTAAAGGAAGCACGTTCTCTTTTGCTATAGAAACGGAATGCCGCTATGGAAATTACGAAGACAGAGCAAAGAAAGAAATAGAAGGACTTAAGCGAGTATTGGTAGTAGACGACAACCATTCCAACAGAAGGATTTTGTTGGAAAACTTCAAGTACTGGGGAATAGAAGGAGTGGAGACAGACAACGGTATAAATGCATTACGATTGTTGGAAGAAGAAAAGTTTGATTTGATGATTATCGATTACCACATGCCTTACGTAGATGGTCTGGGTGTAGTTCAAATGATACGAGAACGCCTGCACGTTTTACCACAAGAAATGCCGCTCATTCTACTCCACAGCTCTACAGAAGAACTGTTCATTAAGAGAAGGTGTAAGAAGCTGGGAGTTAGGTACATTATGACTAAACCGGTGAATGCAGACAAATTGTATGATTTGATTTGGTCTATATTTGAAAAAGGCGAAAATGTAGAGTCCGTATGCACTGAATCTGACGTTATTGATACAACTGCAATAGCTACGGACGCAGGCATCGGCTTAGACACCTTGAAGGCAGATGCAGATGCAGATGCAGATGCTTCAGACATAACACTTAAAAGGCCTGTAGTGTTGATTGCAGAAGATATTCCAATGAATAAAATTCTTATTAAGACGTATATCAATACGTTGCAACCGGGGGCGGACATTAGAGAAGCAGTAAATGGACAAGAAGTGTTGGATATTGTCTTTAAAGAGGAAATAGATTTGATCATAATGGACGTGCAAATGCCTACTATGGACGGTCTGGAAGCCACAAGAGAAATCAGACAATGGGAGGCGTCTACAAAAGAAGGAAAACATATTCCTATTGTGGCACTTACGGCCGGAGCATTGAAGGAAGAAGAGCAAAGAGCAATGGAAAGTGGCATGGACGGTTTTATTCCAAAACCTATTGAAAGAGAAAAGCTGGAAGGGTTTTTGGAAAAATATATTGGAAGAGCCAGTAAAGAGTACGAAGATAAAGAGAGAAACCAAAAAGACGTTCATTTTAACTACAAAGCGTTTTTGGAATCGTTAGGGGGTGATGAACAGTTGGCACAGAAGCTGTTATCCATGTCTGTAGAAGATATTACCAAAAAACTTATAGAGCTGGAAATGGTCATCGCATCTAGGGAGCAAAAAGAAATCAAATCTGTGGCACACTATATTAAAGGAGGAACGTTGACAGCTCGGTACAGCATCATGGCTTCCATAGCCTCGGAAATTGAAAAATTGGCCATGGAAGGGGTACTGGACGGTATGAACAAATTGCGGGAAGCCTTACAAAAAGAGTGGGAGGTAGTCGTTCCTTTGGTACAAAAATACTTGCAATAGTACCAATTATCTGATTTTCTTGTAGGCAGTCGGAGTAAGACCGGTATGCTTTTTAAAATATTTGCTAAAAAAAGAGGCATCGGAAAAGTGCAAAACATTTACAATTTCCTTGATACTTTTGTCTGAATATTTCAGAAGACTTTTGGCTTCTAGAATCAAATATTCGTCTATCCACTCTGCTGCCGATTTGCCGCTATGTTCTTTTATTACTGTTGAGAGGTATTTTGGGGTCATATTCATTTCGTTTGCGTAAAACCCCACGTAATGTTCTCGACAATGGTGTTCATGCAACAAGTTCATGAATTGGCCAAAATGTCTGGCTGTTTTGCTTTTGGGTACAGCTGTGTCGTTGGCTATGTCGGACTCTCGTTTCCAAACATTAATAAAAAGAAATACTACAGATGAAATCAAACCTCGGATGATTTCAAGTTTGTAGGATTTTTCCGGTAAACTGTAAACCAACTTGATCAAACTCACGTATTTATCAATAATCTCTCTCTCTTTTTCCGTTAACATCCAGCACGGTGATTCTTTGGATGAGATAAGCGGAGCAAAAATTTCTTTGGGATTTGTATGGATCCCTTGTAAGAAAGAATCGCTTATGGCTACTGTGCGGATGATGGCTTCTCCGGTTTTGTGTAATTGAACTATGCATTCAGGCGTATATAGCATGGCCATACCTTCATGTACGGTAAAATCTCTTAAATTCAACGACACCTTGAAGGAACCTTTTAGGCAAATAATCAAAAAATACACATCCAAACGTGAAGGGTATGGGAAAATGTTGTCTTGCAGCTCAAGTTCTTCTGTGATAAATAAATGGCCGTCAAGGTATATTCCTTCATACTGCTCTTTCATGCCAAGCAGTTCTTGTTCTGAAAAATGCTCTAGTGTTCTTTTCATGATTTTGAAGAATATGTACAATATTACTAAATATTCGACCTTTATACAACATTTCCCTCCATTTATGGCCTAGGAATGGCCTAATTATTGTACAATTTTGCCATGTGAGTACATCAGAAATATATTTAGTAACAGGAGCGGCCGGTCACTTAGGATACACCATTGTATCTCAATTGGTTTTGGATGGTAAGACCGTTCGTGCGCTTGTTTTGCCGGATGATATACTTTCATCACGTTTACCAAGCGGAATAGAGTTGCATTACGGCAATGTATTGGATCCCGATTCATTGGATGCTTTTTTTACCAGCCCCACACCAAATACAGATGTCTTTGTTATCCATTGTGCCGGAATCGTAACTACATCTCTCAAACACAGTCCACTAGTATACGATGTAAATGTGCAGGGAACACGGAATATGATTGAAGCGGCCCTAAAGCATAAGGTTGAAAAATTCGTATACGTCAGCTCCGTCCATGCCATCCCGGAATTGCCTAAAGGGCAAATCATAAAAGAGATCGACCGTTTTGACAAAAATCTGGTTTACGGTATGTACAGCAAAACAAAAGCCGAGGCCACGCAATGTGTGTTGGATGCAGCAGAGAGGGGCTTGGACGCTACGGTAGTACATCCATCGGGTATTTGCGGCCCCAACTCACATGGTTACAACTACGCTACACAATTGGTCGTCGATTGCTGGGAAGGCTCTTTACCTATGGGTGTAGAGGGCGGTTACGACTTTGTGGATGTACGCGATGTAGCATCCGGAACCATTGCCTCGTGCCGGAAAGGAGGAAAAGGCCAATGCTATATCTTGGCCAACCGGTACATATCCATCAAAGAATTCTTCCGAACCTTTCAAAACGTCACCGGAAAAAAACAACCCAAGCTTATGGCTCCCATCTGGCTAGCCAAAGCCGTCTTGCCTTTCTATTCTGTATACTACAAAATCAAAAAACAATTGCCTCTTTTTAATTCTTATTCCTTATACACATTGGATACCAATTCTAGTTTTTCCACAGAAAAAGCACGCCTGGAATTGGGTTATGCTACCAGACCTTTTTCTGATACTCTATCAGATACCATATCCTGGCTAAAGAGTCAAAAAAACATTTACTAAGGCGTCCTTACCTTTTTTTTGCTTACTTTTGCAGCTCCTATTAGGAGAGATGGCAGAGTGGTCGAATGCGGCGGTCTTGAAAACCGTTGGCCTGCGAGGGCCCGGGGGTTCGAATCCCTCTCTCTCCGCCACAAAAAACCCAAAGAGCCGGGTAACCGGCGTATAAAAGGAAGTACCCCAAAAAAACAAGTTTATTTGTTTTTTTGGGGTACTTCCTTTTACGGTACAACGTGCCGCTTTTGGTTTTTTGTGAAGCCACCCCCACAAGGGAACACCGAGCGCTTCTAGCGCGAAGGTAATCCCGTTGGTTGCACCCCAGCCTTTGGGTGCGCAGAAACTACCTCAATAAGCTTATATTTTTCAGAAAAAGGATTGGCAAAAGTAAACTTCTTTACACGTAGCAGATATTCGTAACCGCTTTCAAAATTAAATCCCTCTATTTCTTTAATTATTATCGATTTATTGTCGCTCTTATTTATACAATGCAGTGCATCATAAATGTTCATTTCATCAGGCTCTGAAAAACGAGGGTAAAATTGTACTAAAACAGGTTTTACTTCTAGCGTTAATTCTGTTACAGAATCCTCGGTTAACATTTTTTTTCTGTTTAAAGGGCCAATAAAAGCATATTTTATGCTTGATGCGTCTTGGGGCGGTTCGTGCATTTTGATTTTTTTAGCCTTGAATCTGTATTCATAACCTATTTCGTAATTAAAATCAAAATTTTCCGTTATGATATCAGACAAAAGCCTTTTCTCTTTGTCTTCACTATCTGAAAAAACAATTTGTTCAGTAAAGACGTGGCTCATTATGGAACTGCCGTAGCCGATTTCAGAATAGAAAACCATGGTTACGGTTTTCACTTTGTCAAGATTTTCCTCTTTTAGGCAACTTGTAGATAGCCCTGCCATCAAAAGCAAAGCAAGTAAATTTACTTTTCTCATTACATTTGGTTTACAGGAAAATGCCTTGAACAGGCAAATACTGCATCTTAATTTCAATTTTGGATTTTGAGTGTGTCGACCACAATAGCCTTTGATGCCTCAAGCATTTGAGCAGCTTCTTTTTGGCCTTTTTGAGTGTAAGATGTAATGGGGAAGGCTACGATTGTCCTGCGCCCAGCCTCAAGATGGTGCGCAACAAAGATGGTTGCAAAATTGCAATAGGCTGACTGCGAGCACAATATGCAAGTTAGCAAAAGTTCATTGCGCACCATCTTGAGGCTGGGTGTGCAAGGCTGGGTGTGCAAGGCTGGGTGTGCAAGGCTGGGCGTGCAGAGGTTGGGTGTGCAAGAGGCTGGCGGGGTCTGGCGGGGTTAGGCTAGCGTGCTACAAAGTGGGTGAGTTTGTCGGTGGTGTTGAAATCGTATTCCGGATATTCATACAATTTGAAGCGGCGTTCCGTTTGGCCTATTGTGTAATACCAAATGGTACTGTAATGGTTGGGATTCTCTCCGTATTCTTTCAATTGCCGTAGGTAGGCTCCTATAGATTTGCTCTCGACAATGTAGACTTTTTCCATATTGTCAATGACAGGGCTGTGTTGGCGGTTGTGGTCGTGGTCAAAGCTGAGGATTCGTTTTCCATCCGGTGTAATACCGATGGTTTCGTATGTCATGCTTTTGCCAATGCCGGGTAGATTGAGTACATCTCTATCTGTAGCCAGGAACGGCAATTTGTGCTCTTTCATAAAGGTTCGCACTTCTCTGTAGACATCACCGCCTTTCTCAAAGAGATTGCACAAAGCATCTTCTTGTTCCGGTGTAAGGTTTCCGTAAAATTTTTCCTCTTCCCGTTTTTGAATGGCTCGGGAATTGGGAGCAAATACGGCGTAGTTTTCATAAAACCCTTTTACGGAAAAGGTATAATAACAGATGACACCCAGTTTGTTCAGTTTCCTGCGCAATTTGGCCGTATGACCTCTTCTAGATGCAGATACTGTAAAGACCAACTGGTTGGTAATGCTCCATCCCGTGGATAATATTTTTTTTATGGCTCGTTTGGCTTCCGGGGTTATTTCCAAGGGGCTTTGGAAATGCGTTTGAATGAGAAATTGTTTGAACCCAATAGCAACGGCTTTTTCTTTGAAGTCTTTTAAGATTTCAATCAATTCGTCGTCTACGCGCATGGGTAGATAAGCCAACAACCGGGTTCCAAGACGGATCCGCTGCATTTCTGCGTATTTTTTACCGTCCGGACGTTTCAAATTGGCTTTCTTTTTCCTGACTGCCATTTTGTAGACTTCGTTCAGCAGGTTCTTGATGGTTCTGTTCTGGCTCATGAGTGCGTCTCCACCCGTAATGAGAATATCCCGCAGTTGAGAATCTTCTTCATAGTACTTCATGAGGGATTTCAACTTTTGATTCCAAGTTAATTTTGGTTTCAATTTGTCCAAATCAAAATTTAGGTGTTGCCTTTGGAAATCGTACATTCTTTGGCAAGACGCGCACAGTCCACCGCAAGCTCGGCCTACGGTATCAGGGATAAGTATGGCTACGTCAGGATAGCGACGGTGTATGTTTTTTGCATTGGGTAGTATCCAGCCGGCTACGTTAGGCTTGCCCGGTTCTATTTTGTCTTCTCGTTCCCATGCCACAATATCACCAAATGTTTCTACCAATTCTTTGGAGTAAATGACGTAATTGCGGATGGCCAAATCGTTATATCCTTTTTCTTGAGTATTGAGCAAAGACAAATAATACGGAGTGGCAAAAGTAGGAATCCCTTTTTTACGAGCTTCCCTCAATACGTTCATGGTTTCTTTAGAGAGGGTATTGCCCAACAGCAAATTCAAATCTGAAGGTTTGCGAACGGCCATGGCCAAATGGAATTTGTAATCGTTCCACCATTGCTCTACCATGTGGTTTTTGGCTAAATCGGACACTCCTTCCGGAAATGTATACTTGCCGGACTTGCGGTTCTCTATCTTGGCCACCAACAAGCGTATGATGCGCTCTTTGTTTTTTTCCCGCTCTTGAATGATGGTAGGACTTAGACCCGATTTCCATTTACGCATCCATGCGTAAACTTTATCGCGGCTTGGTTTTTTAATATTCGGATGCTTCAACAACTCCAATTGTTGATACAGTTCAAGAACAAAATCTTCTGTAAGGTTAGTGTTTTCTACTCCCCTTAAAAAATTCCACAGTAAGGTAATGGTTTGGATTTTGATGTCTTTCTCAGTAGAAAGTTCGTGAATTACAGTGTTGTTATTGTTTATGAGCGTTTTAAGACTTTGTGCAGGATGGCTGTTTTTTTTTGGATGTTGGTTGACGTATGCCTGTAACCGATCGGCAAAAGCAGAAGCGCTTCCGCTTTCCTTTGCCATAGTCTTTATTTTAGGGAATCGTCTGGTAAATAAACGGAGAAGTTGTTTTTTGTTAAGGAATAATATATCTGTCTGTTTCTTCATAAGTGCAACAGACAAAGGTAATAAAAATCTAAAAACAGAGTTTTACAAGGCACAACAAACTGATAGCAAAGCTATTGCTTGCCCATAAACAAAAGCGCACCTGTGCTCTTTTCTACAATGGCATACACAAAAGATTTGTTCATGATAAAAGGAACGGGTTCAAGCGGGTTCAGTGAAGTCTTAGCTATTCCCACAGCCGTCACGGCAGCTGCTTCGGCTCCTTTTTCATGTACTTCTATATATGTTTTCTGTTTGACCATCCCAATATATAATCCCCAAACAGGAGACAAATTGCTGAAATCTGCCAGCCCCTCCAAAAAAGGCAAGACCATTCCCATGGCTTTTAAAGTGGGAATCAGGTCTTTCTCAAATTCGCTTTTGAATTTGGGCATCACCACGTTCAGTTCTTTTTCGTGGTTTTGCAATTTGTCCATCAAAGAACTCCATGTGTCGGGATTCAGTTGTTTTTCCACAACCTGGTTTACGCTTACTCCCTCCTTAGGCAGCAGCACAATCATAGAGAAGCTTTCATTCCCATAGGGGAAAGAGGCTACAGAAGACCATTCTGTATCTACGTAAGGAAAGCCCTTTTTCTGCTGCATATACACAACGTCTTTTTCCGGACCGTAATCGGGATAAAAGGTACCTTCAAAGGAATTTTTTTTCTCAAAACTATGTACCCAAGTACCTTTAAAATACAGGGCATTGATCAAGTAAGCGACCATGGAAGGCTCTACCTCATCCAAGATTTTATCAATCAATCCGTTTGTGTGGTAAGAGCACCAGTTGTTTATGGTTTTTACGGCTTGGGGAGAATTGAAATCCAGCTCTTCAGCTTGCGCTTTATACCATTTTTTCAACAGTTGCTTGTACTCTTTATGAACGGGAAATCCTTTCCGGGTCCATAAGGAATTGGCAATGGTGAATGTCGTTAATTTGTCTGCTTTGGGAAGTTTCTCAGACAATTTGGCAAAATAGCCGTTCATGTCTTCGTATGAAAAATGGGCAAAGCCCAAAACTTCTTTCATCTGTGCAGCCGTTTCTCCGGCCGTACCGTTGGCCGTCATAGACAACGCCAGTGAAGCACTAAAGGGCGAGATGAAAAAAGCCTTTTCTTCTTCTGCGGCTACTTGCTTAAACAGCCGGAATGCAAAATCTCCAACATCGTTTGCAATGGCTTGTTCTGTTTTTGTAAGAACAATAGGTTCGTGTTTGTTGAGTTGCTGTTGAATTTTTCCACAACTTGCCGTGCCACATGATATGGCGAACAACAGCAAGGGAAGAGAGAATAAAAAGATTTTTTTATTCATTGTATTATCAACGTTTAAAATACATACCTTCACGGGAGAGCAAATGGTTGAGATTCGCCAGATGGTAGATCATCACAGCTTGTACTACCGAGGTGTGCTCTTGGTATTCGGCAATGCTTTTGGTGTACAAATCGCGCTCCGTATGCCAGATCTCCCTGTAATTGAAATCATACCCTTTCACATCACGGTCTCTAAAGGTGATGGTGGGAACACCATGAATGGCAAAAACCGAGGCATCTGTGCTGCCTGTAGTGGTAGGCCACGGTCTGGCGGGAATGGTGTCTACGGTGAAAGGAAAGTCCGGATTGATGGACGAAATGTATTTGGAAGCCTTGACAAAATCGTCGTACATGGCTTTTGGTACAGCTACTCCGCTGGCAGCCAAAGGAGCTCCGTCGCGGTTGAAGAGGTTGGAAATTTTCTCTAATTTGTCTTTGTGTTGCTCTACAAAAGCTTTGGCACCCAATAGACCAAATTCTTCACCGGCAAACAAAATAAATACAATAGAGCGTTTGGGTTTGGCTCCGGCAACTGATAGCAAGCGGGCTGACTCCATAGCCGGTGTAACACCCACACCGCAGTCAATTCCTCCGGTAGCTACGTCGTATGAATCCAAATGTCCGCTGACCATAATATATTCTTCCGGATATTTAGTACCGCGGATGGTGGCTACCACGTTGTGGAAGGGTACCGGGCCCGGTCTGAAATGGTTCCGAATATCAAATTCCAATTCTATGGGATGACGCTCATAAACCAGTTGGTAAATGTACTTGTATTGATGTTCATCTAGTTTGATATCGGCAACGGTGGGTAGGTTGTCAAAAGAGGAATGTTCCCCAAACACCGTTTCTTTATCCCAAAGAGCCGTAATAGGCACGGGTGAAGATTGGATGACACCTAAAATTCCGGCTTCTACCATCTGTTTGTAAAACAGAGCCGGCTCTTCTACCTGTTTGCGCAAACTGTCTTTCAGTTCATTCTCTGCACCGGACAAATTCATCATACGAGCTCCCGTACGCATTCTGTAGCGGTACATTACGGCGTTGTTGTGGCGAGCAATTTCTTCGTTTAAAATACGTACGGAGTCCCTGCGGCGGTCTGCTTCCGGCGTACGTTCCACGGGCCAGCCGTTGTTGGTACCTGAAATCAATACCCAAGCACCTTTTAATTTGCCTTTGACGCGATCAAAATCTGCTTGTGTTTTGGGTTCAATGACTACATGGCCGCGCTGCAAGCCTTTTGTCCCTGCCGAGTAGGAAGGGGTGGCAAAGTGTAGATGGATTCCATCACCGCCCGGCAGTACGGATCCGTAAATTTTTCCGGACCAGGGGCCTCGGCTGAAGCCGACCTTTGTTTCTCCTGCTTTTTCTACAGATACGTCCAGACCCCAAGATTCAAACAGGTCAGCCGACCATTTGACTGCGGCGTTGTAAGCATCTGAGCCAATGGGACGTCCTCCAATGCGATTGGACAATACGTCCAGATGGTTTTGTGTTAAATTGTTGGTGGTACCTTCTTGGATGATTTTCTTAGTGACGGCATCCTGAGCGTGTACCTGAATTGTAAATATACATAGGCTTACCGATATCAGTAAGCCTGCAAGAATAGTTCTGTTTTTCATAGATACAAATATAGTGTTTTATATCTTTGTATCATGAATCATTTAAGAGAAATAGCCAGTGCATTTGTTGTACTGTTTGCCATCATTGATATTACAGGGTCCATACCCATTGTATTAAGCTTAAAGGCGAAAGGCAGAACGTTCAAACCGGGATTGGCCACCATCATATCTACGGCTCTTATATTTTTGTTTTTGTTTCTTGGAGAAGCCGTATTGGGTCTGTTTGGTGTAAACGTGTCTTCTTTTGCCGTAGCCGGCGCTTTGGTCATTTTTGTGATTGCCGTAGAAATGATTTTCGGAATAGAGGTGTTTAAAGACGACGGACCGGCAGATGCCGCTACCATCATACCGTTGGTATTTCCTCTTATAGCCGGAGCCGGAACTTTGACTACCGTATTGTCGCTCAGAGCGGAATACAGTTTGCTGAGTGTGTCCGTTGCTATTTTATTGAACATGGGTGTTGTGTATTTGGTGTTGAAATACATGCCTTGGGTAGAAAAGATTCTGGGTAAAGGAGGCATTTACATTTTGCGAAAGTTTTTTGGAATCATTTTGTTGGCTATGGCCGTCAAATTGTTTGCGTCTAACATTTCGGGTCTTATTCATTAAAAACGTTATTGGAAGATGTACAAGAGATTGTTTTTCATCGCCGGAATTGCTTTGCTGTTGTCAGCAGCAGCTTGCTGCAATCGAGTTCCCGTTCCGCCGGATGTAGTACAGCCGCAGTGGATTGTGGGTGGAGACCTGTCGTTGTTGGATCGCAATGTGGCGGCGGGAGCCGTCTACAAAGACAGCAACGGCAAAGACATAGAGGTCTTATCCTTTTTCAAAGAAAAGGGTATGAATTACGTAAGGATCAGGCTTTTTGTAGATCCCGACCTGCAAACGGCCGCCAGCCAAAACTTGCCCTATGTGCAAGAAGCCATCCTCAGGGCTAAAGATAAGGGATACAACATTTTGTTGGATTTTCATTATTCAGACACGTGGGCCGATCCGGGAAAACAATTCAAACCGGCTGCTTGGGAGAAGCTGAATTCCACAGATTTGGTCAATCAGGTGTACACCTACACCAAAGAAGTGCTCATCACATTGGTAAAGCACGGAGCCGCACCGGACATGATTCAGATAGGGAACGAGGTGTCCAACGGCATGTTGTGGGACTCGGCAAGGGTTGATGTATGGGACGGAGAGTGGAACACCCCCGGACGGTGGTTGTACTTCTGCCAGGTGCTTTCGAAGGCTTCCCAAGCTTGTAGGGAAGTATGCCCGCAAGCCTGGGTTATGGTTCACTCGGACCGAGGAGGAGACAGAGATGCTGCGGTGCGCTTCTTCCGCCAGATGGAGCAGGGGAAGGTGGATTACGATATCATCGGCTTGAGTTATTACCCTTTTTGGCACGGACCCTTGGAGCAGTTAAAGTCTTGCCTGAGTGCCTTGCAAACGACTTTTCCGAACAAACCCATCAATGTGGTGGAAGTGGCGTTTGCACACCATCCTTGGGGCATCCCCCACGATGCCGGTTACCAGACGGAACACCCCATCACGCCGGAAGGACAGAAACATTTTTTGGAAGACTTCATTGCCGCTATTAAAGAGTTCCCGCAAGTCAACGGCTACATGTATTGGTACCCGGAAGAAACGTACGTGCCGCAACGCCCTGTTTTGACTTTGCACCGCGGCGTATTCGACAACCAAACAGGAAAGGCCTTACCTGTAACAGACGTTTTTGATAAGTAGCGTTAGCACGGCACTTTGTTGTCCGATCCCAGTACGTTTATGATTTTGTGTTTGTAGAGCTCTTTGAGCATCTCGCGTGCAGGGCCCAAGTATTTACGAGGGTCAAATTCTTCAGGCTTTTCAGCAAACACTTTCCGTACGGCCGCCGTCATGGCCAATCGACCGTCAGAGTCTATGTTGATTTTGCAAACGGCTGAACGGGCGGCTTGTCGCAGCTGGTCTTCCGGAATGCCTATGGAATCTTTCAATTTGCCTCCGTATTGGTTGATTTGCGCCACAATGTCCTGAGGTACACTGGAAGAACCATGCAATACAATAGGAAATCCGGGAATGCGTTTTTCAATTTCTTTGAGGATATCCAGACGGATTTCCGGTTTTTGACCCGGTTTGAACTTGTAGGCCCCGTGAGAAGTTCCTATGGAAATAGCCAAGGAGTCCACACCGGTGCGTTTCACAAAATCTTCCACTTGGTCCGGCTGAGTATACACATGCTCGTCTGCCTGTACATCGTCTTCTATGCCGGCCAACACGCCCAATTCACCTTCTACCGTAACGTCGTATTGGTGGGCGTATTCTACAACTTGGCGCGTAAGAGCAATGTTTTCTTCGTACGGCAGATGTGACCCGTCAATCATAACAGAAGAAAATCCGTATTCAATACAATTTTTGCACAGTTCAAAAGAGTCTCCGTGGTCCAGATGCAGTACGATGGGAATGGCGCATCCCAATTCCTTGGCATACTCCACGGCTCCTTGCGCCATATACCGTAGTAACGTTTGGTTGGCGTATTTGCGGGCACCGCTGGACACTTGTAAAATAACAGGCGACTTTGTTTCCACACAGGCTCCAATGATGGCCTGCAATTGTTCCATGTTGTTGAAATTGTATGCGGGTATGGCGTACCCTTCTTTCATGGCCCGGTCAAACAATTCCCTTGAATTTACCAGGCCTAATTCTTTATACGATATCATAATTCTAGTATTAGATTCAGCAAAGATAAGACTTTTGGCGTATATTTGAGGTTGCAAAAACAACTGAAAACCATGAAACCCTATATCTTGAAAGAGACCAACTGGCATACGGTAAAAGACACAACCTACCGAATAGCCGTACTGCCTTGGGGAGCAACAGAGGCACACAATTACCATCTGCCTTATGGTTCAGACACATATATGGCAACAGAGATTGCGCAACGCAGTGCAGCATTGGCTTGGGAACGCGGTGTGAAAGTGCTTGTATTGCCTGAAATAGCCTATGGAGTGAATTCAGGTCAATTGGATATTCCCTTCTGCATGCACATGAACCCGTCCACGCAACAACGCATATTGGAAGACATCGTGGAAGTGTTGGTACGCCACGGCATCAACAAGCTGGTGATTTTGAATGGACACGGCGGCAACGCGTTTCAGAATGCCATACGGGAATTGGAAATTTCACACCCCGACATACTCATTTTCATGGTAAATTGGTGGCGGATCCGTCCCGTCAAGGAGTATTTTGACGATCCCGGAGACCATGCAGATGAAATGGAAACATCGTCCATGCTGTTTTTGTATCCGGAGCACGTATTGCCATTGGAAACAGCCGGAGAAGGCAAAGAACACCGTTTTGCCATCAAAGGACTTAGGGAACGATGGGCCTGGATACCCAGAAGGTGGGTATACGCCACGGACGATACGGGTGTGGGAAATCCCAAATGGGCAACAGCCGCCAAAGGAAAACGTTTTGTGGAAGACAGCGTACAGGAAATAGCCACATTTCTGAAAGATCTGGATGGTATTGAAAAAGTAGAAGATTTGTATGAAAAATAAAAAAGCACTTATATTTTCGGCACCTTCCGGATCGGGTAAAACCACGGTAGTAAACCATTTGATGGAAACGTTTCCGAACCTGGATTTTTCCATTACGGCAACTACTCGGCCTAGCAGAGGTGTGGAGAAAAACGGAAAAGAGTATTATTTCATAAGCAAAGAAGAATTCTTGAAGCTGATAGAGGAAGACGCCTTTGTAGAATGGGAAGAAGTGTACAAAGGCAGTATGTACGGAACGCTCAAACTGGAGTTGGAACGTATTTGGAACGGAAACAAAGTGGCCGTTTTTGATGTAGACGTCAAAGGCGGGATCAATTTGAAACATTATTTTGGCAAACAGGCTCTTTCCTTATTCATAGCCCCGCCTTCCTTGGAGGTGTTGAAAGAACGGTTGACGACCAGGGGAACAGACACGCCGCAGGCCATAGAAGAACGATTGGCCAAGGCATCCTTGGAAATGCAGGACGCACCGTCATTTGATGTGGTGTTGGTCAACGACCGTTTGGAAGATACGCTCACTCGGGCTACGGAAATAGTGGCGGCTTTTTTAGGGTAACCGATAAAAATATATATACAGAACATGCGTACGTGCGGCTTGTATTTTGGATCCTTTAACCCTTTTCACATAGGACATCTGGCCATTGTGAATTACTTGGTATCGTTTACAGAATTGGATGAGGTACGCATTGTGTTTTCTCCGTTGAATCCGTTGAAAGAAGGGAAGATACCGGCAGGCGACCGTCCGGCCGAACGTTTGAAGCACATCAGAAAAGTCCTTCAAAACAGAAAACTGCCCGTAACTGTTTCGAACATTGAATTCTCTTTGCCAAAGCCGTTGTATACCATACACACATTGCGTCATCTCTCGGATATTGAACGGAACGTACAATTTGTCCTGGTCATGGGGGCCGATCAATTGCGCGATATCGAACAATGGCACCAATGGGAGGATCTCTTGAAAGAATATACGCTGTATGTATACCCCCGTTACGGAGTAGATAGCGCAGCGGTGCGTGAAAAATACATTTCTACGGCTAAAGAAATCGTTTTGTTGGACGCCCCTTTGGTAACGGTTTCGTCTACGTATATCAGGGAAGGTCTGGCCGCCGGAAAAAACATGAATGGGTTTCTTGTGTAAAAAACTTCTTTTACCATGAATATATATAGCGCCAAAGACATCAGAACTATTGACAGTCTGTATATGCAGGCTACCGGAGTACCGGAACAGGCTTTGATTGAACGTGCGGCGGAAGCTTTTGTGAAAGCCTTTCTGGAAGCGGAACCGACTCCGGACAGAGTACTGGTACTGGCCGGTCCCGGTAACAACGGAGCCGATGCGCGTGCCGTTGCGCGGCGGTTGCAAGAAGCAAGCTGGCAGGTGGATCTGTGGGAATTTCCAAAGACATTTGAACGTTCCGGGTGGCAAGAAATCTGGAAGGATTTTTTGGTGCATTGGCCCAAAAATGCTCCGGTGGTAGACGGGTTGTTTGGTTCGGGTTTGTCGAGGCCCTTGCAGGGCGACTGGGCCGCCGTGGTGGAAAGCATCAATGCCTTGCAGGCAAAAGTCTATGCCGTGGACATCCCCTCCGGCCTGCCGGGAGACGGAGTGGAGGGGCAGCAGTGGGTGAGCGAGAAATATCCCGTTGTCCGGGCTGCCGTTACGTTGTCTTTTCAATTTCCAAAATTGGTTTTCTTTCTACAGGAATGCTATCCGTATGTTGGGGATTGGCAAGTGCTGGATATCGGCATGGATACCGTACCGTACCCGACCGTCCGTTTTCCGTTTGTCATAGCAGAGAAGGAAATGATACAAACAGGATTGCCCGGTCCGCGTCATCCCTTTTCCAACAAATACGATCACGGACACGCGTTGCTTTTGGCGGGAAGCCGAGGCAAAATGGGTGCGGCACTTATGGCGGCCAAAGCCTGTATGCGTATGGGAGCCGGAGCGTTGACCGTCCACATACCGCGTTGCGGGGAATCGTCTTTCTACGCAACGCTTCCGGAAGTCATGCTTTCCATTGACAACCGTACAGATTTTGCTGCAGACAATCCGGAAAGATGGAAGGGGTACGGACCGCGTCATGCAGCTGTAGGCATGGGTCCCGGTTGGGGAAGGAATCCTTTGACTGCAGATTTGATGGAACGTTTGCTTGTTTATCTAAAAGAACATGCACCGCAGATGCCTTTGGTTTTAGATGCCGATGCTCTGTACTTCTTGGCAACACAACCAGGGCTGTGGGATGTGCTTCCGGCAGGAACCGTATTGACTCCTCATACTGTCGAATTTAACAGATTGGCTGCATCTCTTGGGTTTGAGAAGGCTTCTTCTACACGTGACAGGATATATCAAGCCGTGAGGTTGGCAGAAAAAAAGAACGTCCTAGTAGTTCTTAAAGGCAGGTACACACTCATTACTAACGGGACAGAACCGCACGTATTCAACACTACGGGAAATCCCGGCATGGCTACGGCCGGTAGCGGAGATGTACTTACCGGCATGATATTGGGTCTGCTGGCACAAGGGATGGACCCCTTCAAAGCAGCCGTGGCGGCTGTGTACCTACACGGACACGCAGGAGATAGGGCCATGACAGCTTATACGGCCACGGATCTCATTGATTTTCTTTAGTCGGAAGGGTTTATAAAAACGGGGGCGGCACCTCCAAGACAACCGGAGTCTTGCGTACGGGGTGTATAAAAGCCAAGGAAAACGCGTGCAAGGAAATGCTGCCGTCTTGATTGGGTTGCCGAGCTCCGTACTTTACGTCTCCTTTTATGGGCATACCTACAGCCGCCAACTGGCAACGAATTTGGTGGTGACGCCCGGTGACGAGCGTTACTTCCACCAAATGGTATTTTCCTTTTCCTCCCAAGTACGTATATTGCAACAAGGCTTCTTTGGCCCCTGGAACAGGTTTGGAATGGGCGTACGATTTGTTCTGCTTTACGTTTCTTATCAAATAATGCCGCAGTTCTGCGTGCGGCTCTTTTGGTTTGTTTTCTACCAATGCCACATATTTTTTCTCAATGGCGTCTGTGCTGAATAGTTTGTTTATACGCGCCAACGCTTTTGATGTTTTGGCAAAAAGACAGACGCCGCTCACTGGGCGATCCAGCCGGTGTGCAACACCTAAAAACACCTTTCCCGGTTTGTTGTCTCGCTCTTTCAAAAAAGCCTTGACGGCTTCACTCAAAGGTTGATCTCCCGTTTTGTCGCCTTGGATGATTTCTCCTGCCCGCTTGTTGATTGCAATCAGGTGGTTGTCTTCGTAAACAACGCGTTTTGAAAGATCGGAAAGAGGTATATATGACATAGTGACAAAGATAATCAATCCCTTCGTCTGCCAACATGTCAGGAAATGCCTTTTGGCATAACTCTTGAGTTAGTGAGGGCAGTAAAACGTAATTATTTAAAAATATAAATATTCAATTATGGGAAAAATTATTGGTATAGACTTGGGAACCACCAATTCATGCGTGGCCGTAATGGAAGGGAACGAACCCGTTGTCATCATCAACGCTGAAGGAAAACGGACTACTCCGTCTATCGTTGCTTTTGCAGACAACGGAGAGCGTAAAATTGGAGATCCCGCTAAACGTCAGGCTATTACAAACCCTGAAAAAACAGTATATTCTATTAAACGTTTCATGGGAGAAACGTTTGACAAAGTGGCTCTGGAGCGCGACAGGGTTTCTTACGTCGTAGAAAAAGGAGAAAACAACACCCCGCGTGTGAAAATTGACGAAAGATTGTATACACCTCAGGAACTGTCTGCCATGGTTTTGCAGAAAATGAAAAAGACGGCAGAAGATTTCCTGGGTCAAGAAGTAACAGAAGCCGTCATCACGGTTCCTGCGTATTTTAGCGATTCGCAACGTCAGGCTACGAAAGAAGCCGGAGAAATTGCAGGGCTGAAAGTACGTCGCATCATCAACGAACCTACGGCCGCATCGTTGGCTTATGGTTTGGACAAGATGCACAAAGACATGAAAATTGCTGTCTTTGACTTGGGTGGAGGTACGTTTGATATTTCCATTTTGGAATTGGGAGACGGAGTGTTTGAAGTAAAATCCACCAACGGAGATACGCACTTGGGAGGAGATGATTTTGACCAAACCGTTATTGATTGGTTGGCAGAAGAATTTGCTCAGGAGAACAGCGGACTGGACCTTCGCAAAGATCCTATGGCTTTGCAACGTTTGAAAGAGGCCGCAGAAAAAGCCAAAATTGAATTGTCCAGCCAAAACGCAACGGAAATCAACTTGCCTTATATCATGCCGGTTGACGGAATGCCCAGGCACTTGGTAAAGAGCTTGACAAGAGCCAAATTTGAGAGCTTGATTGATCACTTGGTACAGCGCATTTCTGATCCGTTGAAAAAAGCCTTGTCAGATGCCGGAATGAACGCTTCAGATATTGACGATGTCATTCTTGTGGGAGGTTCCACACGGATTCCGGCCATTCAAGAAGTAGTGGAAAAATTCTTTGGCAAAACTGCCAACAGAAGCGTGAACCCGGACGAGGTAGTGGCTACAGGAGCCGCCATCCAGGGAGGCGTACTGTCGGGCGACGTAAAAGACGTACTGTTGCTGGACGTTACTCCGTTGAGCTTGGGTATAGAGACATTGGGCGGTGTGATGACAAAATTGATAGAAGCCAACACGACCATTCCCACTAAGAAGTCGCAAGTGTTCTCTACGGCAAGTGACAACCAGCCGTCAGTAGAAATTCACGTGCTGCAGGGAGAAAGACCCATGGCCAAAGACAACAAGACGATCGGTCGTTTCCATTTGGACGGTATTGCACCGGCACCGCGCGGAGTTCCTCAGATTGAAGTGTCTTTTGACATAGACGCCAACGGAATTTTGAACGTCTCGGCAAAAGACCAAGGTACGGGCAAAGAGCAAAACATTCGCATTGAAGCTTCCTCCGGATTGACGGAAGAGGAAATCAAACGGATGAGGGACGAGGCAAAAGCCAACGAAGAAGCAGACCAAAAAGAAAGGGATCGCGCCGACAAAATCAACGAAGCCGATGGCATGATTTTCCAGACGGAAAAACAATTGAAAGAGTATGGAGACAAATTGCCGGAAGATAAAAAAGCACCTATAACGGAAGCGTTGGAAAATCTGAAAAATGCACACAAAGCACAAGATTTGCCGGCCATTGACACGGCGCTGGAAGCACTGAACAAAGCGTGGCATGCCGCTTCTGAAGAAATGTACAAAGCTACTCAAGGTGCCGACGGAGCTCAGCAACCGGGATTTGATCCGGGAGCAGCAGGCGCCGGTGACGCTTCTGACGAAGGAGAAATTAAAGACACGGAATTTGAAGAAGTAAAGTAGTATGCAGGCAACAGAGAAGAAGACGCATCAGGCCCACAAAGGGCCTGATGTCCATCATACAGACACTACAGAGCAAATAAAAGAAGAAGTAAAAGAACAAGAGCAGGTGTCAGAAGAGTGTGACAAGACAGCTGAAGAAAGATTGCAAGAGAAACTAGATGCTACATCCGACAGATTGCTCAGACTGCAGGCCGAATTTGACAATTACCGCAAACGTACGGCCAAAGAGCGTTTGGACCTGGTTTTGACGGCATCGGAAGAGGTAATCAGCGGCATGCTGCCGGTATTGGATGATTGCCAACGTGCACTGAAAACGTTGGAGCAATTGGAAGATGCAGACCCGCACTCGGTAGAAGGCGTACAACTGATTTACAATAAATTGTTCTCTTACCTGCAAGGTAGAGGATTGAAAGTCATAGACGCCAAAGGAAAGGAATTGGATACGGACTTCCATTGCGCTGTGGCTAAGACAGCCGTAAAAGAGAGGAAAATGAAAGGGAAGATTGTAGATGTGGTGTTGGAAGGATATACATTAAACGGAAAAGTAATCAGGTTCGCTAACGTAGTAGTGGGCGAATAAGAAACCATATGGCAAAAAGAGATTATTACGAAGTCTTAGGCGTAGACAGGAGTGCTTCAGCAGACGATATCAAAAAAGCGTATCGGAAAAAAGCGTTGCAGTTCCATCCCGACAAAAACCCGGGAGACAAAGCAGCGGAAGACAAATTTAAAGAAGCGGCAGAAGCGTACGATATACTGAGTGATGCCAACAAAAAATCCAGATACGACCAGTTTGGCCATGCCGGTGTAGACGGTATGGGAGCCGGAGGACCGGGCGGCTTTGCCGGCGGGTTTACCATGGACGATATTTTCTCTCGGTTTGGAGATATTTTTGGAGAAGCCTTTGGAGGGGGGGCCTTTGGTAGTCCTTTAGGAAGCCGTGCCGGTACACGCAGAGGAGTACGTCGCGGATCGGATATTCGCATTCGTGTAAAACTGTCTTTAAAGGAAATAGCCCAAGGAGTAGACAAAACCATCAAGATCAACAAATTGGTGGCTTGCGGTCAGTGTAGCGGAAAAGGGGCTGTTAGCGAAGCCGATATGAAAACGTGTCCCACGTGTAATGGAACGGGCATGTTTACCCGAGTAACGCATACGTTTTTGGGACAGATGCAAAGCAGCAGTCCTTGTCCGGCTTGTAATGGAGAAGGGAAGATCATCACAAAACCTTGTGATGCTTGCAAAGGTGACGGCGTAGTAAAACAAGCAGAAGAAATTTCCTTCTCCATACCAAAAGGGGTGGAAGAGGGCATGCAGTTGACTATTCAAGGCAAAGGGAACGCTCCAAAACGTGGCGGTGTAAACGG
Source organism: Bacteroidales bacterium (assembly GCA_012839605.1). GTDB lineage: Bacteria > Bacteroidota > Bacteroidia > Bacteroidales > UBA932 > DMER64. The sequence continues at coordinate 75,036 of DUNA01000031.1, read as the reverse complement.
AAATTTATTGGTGGTGATTGAAGAAGAACCGCATCCGGAATTGCAACGCGACGGGCAAGATCTCATCTACACACTCTTTTTGTCGTTTGCTCAGGCTGCGTTGGGGGATGATGTAGAGATTCCTACCATAGACGGCCGCGTGAAAGTAAAAATTGACCCCGGTACCCAAAGCGGGCGTATGTTGCGCTTGAGAGGCAAGGGATTGCCTGATATCAACGGGTACAGCACAGGAGACTTGCTTGTCTTCATTCAGGTGTGGACGCCTAAAAAATTGAACAAAGACGAAAAAGCATTGTTGGCCAAATTGAAGGATTCTTCTAACTTCGCCCCGAACCCTGCCAAAGAAGAACGCAACTTCTTTGACAGAATGAAAAGAATGTTTTCACAATAATGAAAAAAACCTACAAAAGACGGACGGTATTCTTAGGAGTACTGTCTTTTTTCTTTTTCCAATATCCGCTTTGTGGACAAGATGCAGGAGTGCAATGGAAAGGGTATTATGGAAAACCCCTGCAAGTAGAACCGCTGGCCTTGAGCGGCAGCATGGGGGAATTCAGAGCAACTCATTTTCATACAGGATACGATTTCAGGGTAGGAGGGGTATCGGGAGCTCCCGTTTATGCCGTAGCAGACGGCTACATCTCTACTATTTCCGTATCGCCTTCCGGTTATGGACATGCATTGTACGTCACACACCCCAACGGTACTGTTTCTTTGTACGGTCATTTGCATGAGTTTTCACCACAGATAGCGGCCTACGTCAAGATAAAACAATACGAAGAAGAAAGTTTTAGGATTGTACTTCCTTGTGAACCGGACTTGTTTCCTGTACGCAAAGGGCAACAAATAGCAAAAGCCGGCAATACCGGCGATTCCGGAGGACCGCATTTGCACTTTGAAATACGGTACAATGCCCCCGTTGGGATTGAGAACGATGAAGAAAAACCTGCGCTTTTTTCGGCCAATTTGTTACAACACCAAGTGTATGAGTTGGAAGACACGTTGCCGCCGGAATTTCGTGCCGTCCAATTTTATGGATACCGTACAGAGCAGCACGGCATAGTACATACGCCGTTGGTAGCCGGGTTTGACGGCCGTGCGAATCGAGTTGCCGTACACGTGCCGGATACTTTCTTTGTAGCGGCAGATGCCATTGACAGAATGAACCACACGTGGTCTAGAATGGCCATAGAAACGTGGGAGGTCTTTTTGGACAATCAATTGGTATACAGGTACAGAAATACAGACCTTCCGCTAGAAAAATCGCGTTACATACTGTCCCATACATATTATCCAGAAAGAGCCGCCAAAGGGCGGAGTTTGCTCAAAACATGGTTGGAACCGGGAAACATGCTGCGGGATTCTCTTAGGTTGTACGCGCCTACAGGTGGACTGTTTACTTTGCCCGATGCCGAAGATCACTCTTTGCGTATAGTTGTGAGCGATGCAGCCGGGAACCGCAGCACAAGACACTTCACCTTGCGTCGCAGAGGAGCCTTAGAGGTGTTGGTAGAAAAAACGGGCCGAGGTACCGCCATCTCGGAACGGACGCCCTACGAAGACGAACAAGCACCGGAAAGGGAGAGTTTGCCGGCTTGGGAATTCAATCGGGTGTTTTATTGGAATCAAGCCAACTGCTTTGAAACAGAGGGGCTTGTTGTAGATCTTCCGGAGCATGCCTTATATAAAAACATACGTTTTAGGGCCGTTTGGAAAGATGCGTACGAATGGATCATCCATACGGCGGAAGAGCCGCTCCACAAGATGATGGAAGTACAGATGCAAATCCCTGAGGACATCCCGGTTTCTTTGCATGAGAAAGTATACGTACTCAGACAATCTGACAAAGGCCGCGATCCGCACAAGCAGGAAGCCGACCCGCGTCTGTGGCGCTCTGCAGGCGGACACAGCCTGGAAGGAGCAGTTTTTTTCAGAACGAACGCCTTTGGCAGATTTAAAATAGCCCTGGATACATTACCACCGACTGTAACGGCCTCTTTTCCGGAGGGAGCCGATATCCGTGGACGCAGAAACATCCATTTTATTATAAAAGACAACGAATCGGGAATAGCAGATTACCGCATAACGGTAGACGGCAAATGGTTCTTGGGTCAATACGACGCCAAACGCTCGCGTGTGACTTGTTTGTTGGATCCGGATGTCATCAAAAAAGGAGCACGTCACCAATTAGCAATAACGGTAACTGACAACAAAGGAAACGTTACAGAACTGAATACCGGTTTCTTATGGTAACGCTACTAGGTGTTTTTCGCGTGGGTTCGTTGAAGGGAGGTCAAAGACGGTGTGTACAGAAACAGGCTAAATGTTCGGGTATACAGATTTGTTTCATATGTGTTGTTGTTTTTTACTGAACAGGCACAATCCTATAAAAGTAAAAATGCCGTTCACAATCAGCAAAGTAAATCCAAATCCAAAATCAAAGACAGCCATGCTGAATTTTTCCAAGGCCCAACAGAGCACAGGTGCTGCCACGGCTATATAGGGAACGGCTTTGTCTCTTACCTTTCTCTTGGTAAGGATTCCAAAAAAGAAAAGCCCCAGCAACGGTCCGTACGTATAGCCGGCCATTTTATAGACCAGGTCAATAACGGCCTGACTCTTGGACACATGAAAAATCATAATCATGATGACAAAAAGTACAGTGTACGCCAGGTGGATCATGTATCTGATGCGTTTCTTCTTTTGATCTGTGTAATCTTTTTTGTCTAATTTCAGGAAGTCTATACAGAATGAAGTCGTAAGCGCCGTAATGGCTCCCGCTGCACTGGGAAAAGAAGAAGAAATCAATCCTATTACAAAAAACACGGCTACGGCAGTACCTAGATATTCGTTGGCAACTATGCCAAACATGCCGTCGCTGTCTGCAATAGAAATCCCTTTTGATTGTACAAAAAGCACAAGGACAGCCCCCAACCATACAAACATGAAATTGGCAACAACCAAAATAATACTTGTGGAAAACATGTTTTTTTGAGCGTTTCTGATTGTGTTCAAACTTAAGTTTTTTTGCATCATACCTTGGTCAAGACCTACTGTGGCTATGGTCAAAAACATGCCGCTCAGAAATTGTTTTACATAATGGCTGCTGCTGCCAATATCTTTGTTTAACCATTGGGAATAGTCGCTTTTGAGTACTGCAGAAGTCATCCCTCCAAAGGACCATCCCATTTGACTGCAAATAGCCACTACTGTCAAAACCACCGCCAGAATAGTAAACGTAGTTTGCATAGTATCTGTCCACACAATAGTCTTTACGCCTCCTTTGTAGGTATACAAAAAGATAACAAGCATAAAGAGCACGGCCGTTGCCAAAAAAGGCACTTGCAGACGACCCGGAATCAACGTATGCAACACCAATACAATCAGGAACACGCGGACGGTAGCGCCCAATATCCTGGATATCATAAAGAAAACAGCACCTGTGCTATACGATTTTTTGCCCAATCTCTTTTCAAGATACCCGTATATAGATATCAAATTCATTTTGTAGTACAAAGGCAAAAGAACCGTGCTTATGACAAGGTACCCTGCAAAAAAACCTAACACCAAGGGCATGTAATAAAAATTCGTATGGAGCACATTGCCCGGAACAGAAATGAATGTAACACCGGAAACCGATGTGCCCAGCATACCGTAAGCGATTATCGGCCAAGGTGTTTTTTTGTCTCCTCTGTAAAAAGAACGGTTGTCTGCTTTTCTGGAACTGAAATGAGAAATGACAAAGAGCAAGGCTGTATATACCACCAGTGCTGTCAGTATAAGGGAGTTGTGCATATTAAACCGGTTTGAAAGAGCTGAAAGAACCTATGGTTTTTCTAAGGAACAGTTCTGAGTATCCTTCCAATACAAAATCTTTGACTTCTCCAATCAATGAAAACCCAAGGTCGTAATAAAACTGTTGAGCTGCCGTATTGAAGGAAGAAACACAGAGGAAAAAATTGGGTGAAGTGGAAAAAATCCGCTCTTCACAAAAGGCAACGGCTGCTTTTCCATATCCTTTCCCTCTGTACTTGTCATCAATGCATAAGACTTGGAGGTATCCTCTAAAAGTGCCTGTCATTTGCAGTACAATAACTCCAATTACCTCATCTTCTTTTTCAATGGCATAGACTTCCTTACCCTCTCCCCGTAAAGAGGCCAGGCAAGCGGCCCTGTCTCTTTTAAGAGTGATCCAAGGGTCTGTGGAACTCATTATGAGTGCCATTTTATCAAAATGGCGTTCATCACTTTGTAAAACGATCTTCATCCCACAAAGTTACGTTTAAGTCATAAATAGTTGTAATTTTATCAAGTTTATTTAAAAATGATTTACAAATGAGTGCTTATAACGTAGAGAAAGGCATTACGGCCTTGGGATTGATGTCGGGAACTTCTTTGGATGGTTTGGATTTGTGTCTGGCAAAATTCACACTGCAAGATGGAAAATGGAAATATGAAATATTACAGGCAGATACGGCAACGTATCCGGAAGATTTGAAGAAAGCACTGGGGACTATACAAACGGGAACAGCGGCTGAATATGCGCGTTTGCATTCCGATTATGGTTTGTATTTGGGACAGCAAGTGCGTTGGTTTGTAGAAAAATACGGAGTAAAACCGCAATTGGTTGCTTCGCACGGGCACAGCATCTTTCACCAACCGGCTGTCCGATTGACTTCACAAATTGGCAGCGGTGCCGGTATTGCTGCGGAAGGAGGCATTCCTGTAGTGTGTGATTTCAGAACTACAGATGTGGCGCTTCACGGACAAGGTGCACCGCTCGTTCCCATAGGAGATAGGTATTTGTTTTCTGAATACGATTATTGTTTAAACCTGGGAGGATTTTCCAATATTTCTTCCGAACAGCCGGATGGGACGCGCAAGGCGTATGATATTACGGCCGTCAACTACGTGTTTAATCACTTCATGCGTACCATCGGCCGGGATTATGATAAAGACGGACTGCGGGCAAGGAGTGGAAAAGTACACGAAACAACCTTGTATGCATTGAACAACTTGCCTTTTTACAAAAAATCGGGTCCCAAATCTTTGGGAAGAGAATGGGTAGAAGAAGAGGTGCTGCCGCTGATAAATTCTTTTGGACTTTCGTTGGAAGATGCTTTAGCTACTCATTGTGAACACGTGGCCTTGCAGACGGCGCAGCACGTACATGCCGGAGCGCGTGTCTTGGTGACAGGTGGCGGTGCTTACAATGTGTACCTGATGGAGCGTATGGCGGCTGTGGCTCCGCAAGTAACATACCACATACCGGATGCATTGACCATCGATTTTAAAGAAGCCTTGATCTTTGCTTTTTTGGGTGTTTTGTATGTTAGCAATATTCCTAACTGCCTTTCTTCCGTAACGGGTAGTTTGCACGACAACATTGGCGGGGCTTTATATAAAATTTGAGAAAAAAATTTGGGTAACGAGAAAAAAAGGCTACCTTTGCAAGCCCAAAATTAAATAGATACGTACGAAGATGGACTTAATAAAAATAGCAGAGCAAGCATTTGTGGGAGAAGACAAAAACCTCCCGGATTTCAAAGCAGGTGATACCATTACGGTAACTTATATTATTAGAGACGAAAGCAAAGAACGTTTGCAGAGATTCCGTGGCGTTTGCATCCAACGCAGAGGCTCCGGTGCAACGGAAACGTTTACTGTTCGCAAAATGTCTAGCGGAGTGGGTGTGGAGCGTATTTTCCCTGTAAACTCTCCATTTATTGACTCCATTGAAATAAACAAATACGGCAAAGTACGTCGTGCACGTATTTTCTACTTGCGCAAACTTACCGGTAAAAAAGCCCGTATAAAAGAAAGACGGGTAGTACTGGATAAATCGGCTACGGCAAAAGCGTAGCAGGAACGGCCCCGTAGCTTAACTGAATAGAGCATTTGACTACGGATCAAAAGGTTACAGGTTTGAATCCTGTCGGGGTCACGCAAACGGCGCAGCTTCAAATGAGGCTGCGCTTTTTTATTGAAGATTGGCTACCTTTGTTTGTATGAAATTGTATTTGCCTTCAGAAGATGAAATAGCGCTGCCTTTGGTAGAAGGAGTAAAGTGTGGATTTCCTTCCCCAGCAGAAGATTTTTCAGATATGCGTCTGAATATCACAGAAGAGATTGTTAAGAATCCGGCTTCTACGTTTTATGCCCGCGTAAGCGGTAACAGCATGGTAGACGACGGGATTGGTGACGGGGACATCTTGGTAGTTGATAAATCTGTGGAACCATACGACGGGTGCATAGCCATTTGTTTCATTGACGGCGAATTCACTCTTAAACACGTGAAAGTGCATGGCGACCGCGTATTGTTGGTTCCCGGCAATGAAAAGTATAAATCTATAGAGGTACACCCGGAAAATAACTTTACCGTTTGGGGTGTTGTTCGCTACGTAATCAGAAAGTTGTAACCATGTATGCACTGGCAGATTGCAACAACTTTTTTGTCAGTTGCGAACGGGTATTCAATCCGGCACTGAACGGCCGTCCCGTAATTGTGCTGTCCAACAACGACGGTTGCGCCGTGTCGCGCAGTAACGAAGCCAAAGCCTTGGGGATTGGTATGGGGGTTCCGTTGTTTCAAGTCAAAGATATAGTCCGCAAATACAAAATAGCCGTTCTCTCTTCCAATTACGCATTGTACGGCGACATGTCCAAGCGCGTACACGCCACGTTGCGCCAATTGGCCCCGGCTATTGAAATATATTCTATTGACGAAGCGTTTCTAGACCTCCGGGGCCTGGAACACGAAGACCTGGGTGCGTTTGCCCGAAGGGCCTCGGCTTTATGCTTGAAAAATACGGGTATCCCTGTATCGATTGGCGTGGCGCCTACCAAGACGTTGGCTAAGGTGGCTTCCAAATGGTGTAAAAACCGCCCCCCTATGAAAGGAGGGTATTTTTTGAATAGCCAAGAAGAAAGGGAGCGTATTTTACGGGTGACGCCCGTGGAAGATATTTGGGGCATAGGGCGCCGATTTGCCAAGAAATTGTACGAGAACAACGTGACTACTGCATGGGATTTTACACAAATACCCGGAGAATGGGTGCAAAAGAAAATGAGCATCACGGGATGGCGTACGTGGAAAGAATTGCAAGGAGAAGCTTGTATAGCGTTTGCCGATCACACACCTGCCAAAAAGCAAATATGTGTATCGCGTAGTTTTTCCAAAGAAATTTTTGATTACGAAAAATTGGTGGAACAAGTATCCTTGTTTACCTTTATGGTTTGTGAAAAATTGCGGAAGCAGGAGAGTGTGTGCAGCCAAGCCGTTGTTTTTGTATTGACAAACAGGTTTAAAGAAAACGTGCCGCAACAGGTTGAAAGCCGTATGGTTACTTTTCCGGTGGCCACGTCAGGCACTCCGGAAATCAACCAATCCGTATTGAGGGAATTGTCGTATTTGTTCCGGAAAGGATACGGATACAAGAAAGCAGGGGTGATTTTGAGCGGTATTTTGCCTCGTCAAGCCGTACAGCTCCATTTGTATGATACGCGTGACAGAGAGAAACAGGATCGTTTGATGCAGGTAATGGACGAAATCAATACAGATATGGGGCCGGGCACGTTGTCCGTAGCTACTGCATCCACGAAAGGCATACGCATGAGCAGACAGCACCTTTCCCCGCAATACACCACCAAATGGGAAGACATTCCCATAGTACATTGTAAATAACAAAAAACACAGAATGATGAGAACAAGGCAATCGGTTACGGTATTAACGGCAGCAGCCGTTATCCTTTTTATGACGGCTTGTACCCAAGGCGGATTTACCAGCGAAGAGCAAAGTCGCATCTTGGAAAAAGGCAAAGAGACAGAGGTGATGCATATTTTTACAAATCTGGATCCTTACGAATTGGATTTTTTGCATCAACTGTCCGCACCGCTTTCCAGGCAGGCGGTCAGAAGCAGTGCCTATGCCGTGCTGAAAGAGCGTATGTTGGCTACGGTCCGGGACTCGGCAACGGCCGGGGTGGGGATTGCTGCCCCGCAAGTGGGCATTGGCAAACAGCTGATTGCCGTACAGCGCTTTGACAAAGAAGGGCGTCCCTTTGAATTTTATGTAAATCCCACCATTGAATACTACAGTCCGGAACAAAAATGGGGCTGGGAAGGATGTTTGTCCGTTCCGGGTGAAAGAGATACCGTCCTACGCTCTACGCAAATAGTGGTGTCTTACCGGGAGAGTGACACCTGGGAATTGTTACGCGATACGGTAGAAGGCTATACGGCCGTCATCTTCCAGCACGAGGTTGATCACCTGAACGGGAAGCTATATATTGATTGATGTTTTCTGCAATCATGGCTACCAGCCGTGTGCGGGCTTCCACAGAGGCCCAGCCAATATGCGGAGTCAAAAACAGCTTGGTTTTGTCTTGTACCTTGTAGTAACAATGGTCTGCCGGGAGCGGTTCTTTGCTGAACACATCTATACCTGCACCGGCCAGCTTGCCTTGGTTGAGGGCGTCTGCCAGAGCACATTCGTCCACAATGGCGCCTCGGCCCAGGTTGAATAGATAGGCCGAGGCTTTCATCTTATCCAGCTCGGCTTTTCCAATCAGGCCACGTGTTTTGTCGTTGAGCGGGGCGTGGATGCTCACCAGGTCGCTGGTCTTTAGCAGCTCTTCCAGTTCCAGGTGTTTGTACAGGCCGCCCGAACGGTCTGTACCGCTTGTAGAGTAGTGCACCACGTCCATTCCAAAGGCTTGTGCAATAGAAGCCACTTTGCGCCCAATGGCACCTAATCCTATAATTCCCAGACGCTTTCCATGAAGTTCATGAAAGTACATCCCGCCAAAATGGGTAGGTACGCCACTTGAGGGGTAGGCTTGCGAATGGGTGTACGCATTAAAATACGGTCCTTGTTGCGTAACGGAAAGAAAGTGAAGAAAAGCCGTTTGTGCCACGCTGTCTGTAGAATACCCGGCTACGTTCTTTACAGGAATGCCGAGTTCGGCGGCATAGGCCAGGTCAATGGGGTCCATTCCCGTAGCGGCCACACAAATCAATTTCAGGTTCTTGGCCGCATCCATTTCTACTTTCCCCAGCTTTACTTTGTTAACAATTACGACGTCTGCGTGTGCTATGCGCTCGATCACCTCTGAGGCTTGCGTTTTGTTGTATATGGTAAGCTCTCCAAAAGCCTTGAGCGGAGTCAAATCTATATCGCCACCCATCATGGCGGCATCTAAAAATACGAGTTTCATATTACAAAGATAAGGAATCCTTAAGATTGCTATCTTTGCGATTATGAAAAAATACGGTACTATTCTTTGGGTGGGCCTGTTGGCGGCAATTGCGGCCTTTCTGGTTATTAAGCCCACACATCTGGCTTTTGTTTACGCTACGGATCGTTTTCCGTACTTGATGGGTTTTGTGAAATTTGCCATCCTTTCCATGATGGGAGAATTTTTGGCAGCTCGCATTGTGCATAAGGAATGGGTGATGGTCAAAGGCGTATTGCCAAAAATGTTGGTATGGGGCATTTTGGGGATGATGATTGTGCTGATGTTTAGTGTATTCTCAGGCGGTGTGGACAACGCTGTGGCACAAGGTCTCATTGGAGGATGCAGTGATTCCTGTCCCGTGGCCGTACAATACTTTTTCAAATTCAGAAGGGCTTTGCTCATATCGGCCTTCATGAACTTGACGTTTGGGGCTGTCTTTATGGCGGCGCACCGCGTAACGGATGTCTATATAGACAAACGGTACCAAGGAGAGAAACCCTCTGTGGGAAGTGTTGTCGATTCCATTGACTGGAGCAAATTCATCAAAGAAATTGTAGGAGTCACCATTCCCGTGTTCTGGATTCCGGCACACACCGTTACGTTTCTTTTGCCCGGTACGTACCGCGTCTTGTTTGCCGCGTCGCTTTCTATTGTACTGGGACTCATTCTTTCGTTTGCCAAAATGCGAAAATAGCCTCCTAAGGCAGGTGGTCGGCTGCTTGCAAGATTTTGTTGCGTAGCAGCGGATTGTATTGTGGATGCGCATTTAGAAATGACTGTACCGTAGTGGCAGCTTGTCGGCTGTTGTGGGCTGCCAGGCAGACGTTCAGCCATTGTGTGGGGAAGAAGATGTCTCCCGTTTGCCGAATTTCTTCCAGGTGCTCCAATGCAGGAAGTATGTATTGGAGGGCGTGTTCCCGATACAGAAAATGGTTCAGGTATTCCATAGCCGTAACAACCCACGGTTCTGTGTGGCGGTTTTCAGCCAGCAACAAAGATTGGAAAAAAGCATCTCTGGAATCGGGGTTGGGATTGCATCCTTGGGAAATGAACTCAAATGCTTTACGTCGGTCGGGGTTGGTAAGGCGAGCGCGTTGCCGCGCGCGGATTTCCTCCGCCTTTTCCGGCAGCCGCACCATCAGTTCGCAGGCCAGCCGGGTAAACTCCGTCTCGCCCACCGGCAGGTAAGCAAAGGTGGTGGGGTGGGCGTCCCACAACGCGTACAGAGTCGAGGTAATGGGTTCTTGAGTGAATACGCGCAGGAGCGTACGAAAGGCCAGCAGGCGGTATTCTTTATCCAGTTGCGGGTCTGTGGCCGCTTGGTACAAAAACCGCTCTGTTTGCCCGTCTGTGCGGTGTCCGTGGAGTACGTACATCCTGTTCAAATAGGAGAGAGCCCGGTTTTGGATCAACGCGTTTGTTTCTTGCGGGAGAAAATCCAAAAGTGTTTCTATGAATCGCTCCGGAGATACCCGACCCATATACGTGTTTTCATACAGTGTCATCAGCAGCGACATGCGTTCCACTTCATCCTGTATGTCTGCCAGATGGTGTAGGATGTATTCCAGGCTCAAGCTGTCCGGCAGGAATACACCGTAGGCTTTGCCGTCTGTGTTGGGCAGGATGTACACTTCTGTATCCGATACCTCTACAGGTATTTGTTCCACAGGCTGTTCCATGTGCAAGGTGACCGTTTGCCGTTGTTGGCCGTTGGTAAGGGTAACCGTTACCGGTTGCGGCCACAGCAGGCCTCGGCCCAAAGGATCGGTCTGGGTTACGGTAAGGGTTTGGTTTTCAAGTGTGGCACGGATGTGCGGCATACCGGCTTCATACACCCAAACGCGGCTCCAGTCCGTTAAGTTGCGGGGTGTCAGGTCATCCAGAATGGCAATCAGCTGGTCCCAGGTGGCGTTCCCGTAGGCATACGTACGCAAGTAGCGGCGCAACCCTTCTTGGAACGCTTGGGCTCCCATTTGTTCGGCCAGCATATCCATTACCACGGGGGCTTTGTTGTAGATAATGTTCCCGTAAATAAGTCCTGCAAGGGCCAGGTTGTCCAGCGGCTGCGCAATGGGGTGCGTACCTTGTGTTCTGTCTATGCTGTAAGCCGAGGCAAAAAACGTGTGAAGGTTGTTGAGCCGGTGGTTCACCTGCGGGAATTGCGGTTGCGTCATAAGAGCTGCAAAGTAGTTGGCAAAGACTTCCTTGAGCCAGACTTCGTCAAACCATTCCATGGTCACGTAGTCGCCAAACCACATGTGGGCTGTTTCATGTGCAATGAGTGACATGCGGCCCAGTTCTTCGGCTGTCGTGGGATGCGCTCCCAGGAACAGGCGTTTGTCGTTGTAGAGCGTGGCTCCCGTATGCTCCATGCCTCCGTACTGGAACCCCGGCAAGATGATGAAATCGTACTTGGCAAACGGGTAGGGAATGCCGGTGTACTCTTCCATCCATTGCAGCGACGCAAAAACTTGGTCAAACAGAATAGGTGCCTGGGCAATTTTGTCCGGGTCCGTTTCCCGGTGGTACATAGCAATGCACCTTCCGTTGCGGCATTCCGTTTCTTTTTGAAAATCGCCGGCAACAAAAGAGAACAGGTACGTGCTCAGCGGTTCGGTAGTCCCAAATGCAATTGTTTTAACCTCGTTCCATACGGTTTCGTGTTCCACAGGGGTATTGGATACGGCCTGCCAGTGGGCCGGCATTTCCAGCGAGAGCGAATAAACGGCCTTGAGGTTGGGTTGGTCAAAACAGGGAAACAAGGTACGTGCCCGGTCCGGAACAAGCAATGTGTACAGGAAATCTTCGTTTCTGTTGAGCGATTGGTCTCCGGCACAAAACGCAATCTCTATGTAGTTCTCTCCCCGCTGAAAATATTTGCGCTCAAATACCAGATGTTCGTTTAGCAGAGACAATTTTCCTTCCGGATAGATGGGTTGCCCGTTAATGTTTACCGCATGGATATCGGATTCCTTTCCTGAGAAATCGAGTATTATTCGCCTCGGCTTTTCCAGGCGGAAGGTAACGGTCTGCCGGGCTTCCACAGGCTCCCGGAACTCTGCAGGCAGGTTGAAAAAGAGGGTGTAATGTACCTCGGCAATATGCTCTTTCCGCTCACAGGCCAGCTGCAGGCTCACGCCCGGCTGCAGGAGGTCCTTTTTGGAAGTACATCCCGGCAGGAGCAATACGGTAAATAAGATTAGTGTAATAAAATGGCGCATGTACAAAGGTAGGTATTCGGATTATTATACATACATTTACTACTAAATACTAACTTAAAATTTACAGAGATGAAAAACACGATCCTTATCTTGCTAGCGGGTATCTTGTTGTATTCCTGTACACCACATATAATTCCTTGTATATGTATAGATAGTCGCGATTACAAAATCTACAAAACAATCACTATTGGTGAGCAGACATGGATGGCAGAAAACCTGGCCTATCTGCCTTCTGTAAGTTTGTCAACAGATGGTTCCTGGACCGAACCTTATTATTACGTGTACGGTTACGAAGGCACTGACGTTAAAGAAGCAAAAAACACAGAGAACTACAAAAAGTATGGTGTGCTGTACAATTGGTCAGCCCTCATGAAAGAGGAAGGTATTTGTCCCAAAGGCTGGCATCTTCCTAGTGACGACGAATGGGACCAACTGACAAACTATCTGGCAGACAACGGTTTCAACTACGACGGGTCAACAGGTGGTGGACGTGCCAAGGTTGCCAAATCTCTGGCAAGTATGTACGGGTGGAATGAATCGTCAGAAGAAGGTGCTGTGGGAAATGACGATTATCCGCCGTATAGGAACAAATCCCGTTTTTCTGCTTTGCCGGGTGGGTATTGTTCTCCAAATACCCCTTTTAAAAACCTGGGTATTTGTGGCCATTGGTGGAGCGCTACAGAGAGTAGCACTGAATTTATTTATATCCGGCGCATACTTTATAACATGGAGCAGGTAGTGCAAAGCACCGGAAATAAGATTTGTGGATTTTCTGTCCGTTGTGTTAAAGACTGATAGTATTATGGAATGGATAATAGGTGTTTTTTCAGGACTGGCCGGCTCAGGTATTGTTTTGGGCGTACTGCAGGTTATTATGGTACTCATAGCCCTGTTTTCTTATTTTAATTTTATCAAAACTGTATGAAAAACGTAACTGGTTCTGAATGGCTGACAGGTATCCTCCTGGGATTGGCGGGTTTTGCTGCAATATGGCTTATTGTAGTTTTCTATGCTTTAGTAACATGGCAATAGATTGGCAAAAAGTATTGATGATTGCTTTCGTAACAGGCATTGTCGGTATTGTAATTTATTTATTTTGGGACTGCTACTTTCACTAGCTATAAAAAAGTCAAGTTGCTAATATGCAGCAACTTGACTTTTTTTTTGTGCCCAGGACAAGGATCGAACTTGCACACCGTAACCGGCACCACCCCCTCAAAGTGGCGTGTCTACCAATTCCACCACCTGGGCAATTTGCGGGGCAAATATAAGACAAATTTCGGTATTCTTCCTATATTTGTTTCATTAAAAACCGATGTATGGATACTAACAGTTTGATCAAGAAGAGGGTCTATGAAATAGTAGCATCCCTTAAAAGCCAGGGAGCCGACAAGCCCAATCCGGAAGAAGCCTTTAGTATGTTGGACTACAAAGGAGATATGATTTACCTGATAGGAGAAGTGCATGCTACAGATGTGAACCTGGACAATGCGTATCGTATGAATAAAGTGATACTTTCTGCCATGCGCAAAAACCTGCTTTCCTGTGTACAAGAAATTACGCAAGAAGGGTTGTTGGAAGCGTTGTTGAGAGTAGCCTTGCCTTCCGGACTGGGATTCGATATCACTACCGATTCAGAGATTCCTGAAGAAGAATTTTTATTTGAGAACCATGGAGTAGCCGCAGTGGTGACCGTATCCATAGACGAGGATGAAGACCTGGTGCGTTTCTTGTTTGATAACAACATAACGGTCATGACTTTGGGGCACGTGACAAAAGGAGACATTCGGATAGATGACTACTCTTACGGGAACATCCGTGACATCTGACCCGACGTACCGGGTGTTTCAAGCCATAGCCGGCAAATACGACAGGACAAACTGTTTGGTGTCGCTGGGCATGCATAAAAAATGGCAGCGAAAGCTGGTAAGAAAAATTCGGAACATACCTCATGAATACATACTGGATGTGGCTTGCGGGACGGGAGCTTTGACAGAGCAACTGGCTTGTTTGGAGGGAGTGCATGTGACCGGTATAGACCCCAACGACGCTATGCTGGCTGTAGCCAAAAAGAGACATCTCAAAACAAAGTCTCGGCAAGGACAGCGGCCGGAGTGCCAAGCGCCTTTGTACAAGAAGGGCTATGCAGAAGATCTGCCTTTGGAGGAAGAAAGTTTCCAAGTAGTGACCGTCGCGTACGGATTGAGGAATATGGCGGACCGGAGCCGGGCTTTGCAACAGATGTACCGGGTGTTGAAACGGGAGGGACGGTTGTACGTTCTGGAATTTTCCATGCAGCCGGAAGATGCACAGAAAAAAAGAGGCAGGCTGTTTTGGTTAGGGGTAAAAGGATATATTCGGTATGTGTTGCCTTTGGTGGGGTGGTTGGGAACGGGAGAGAGGGCGGCTTACGATTACTTGCGGGACTCTGTGGAAACGTTTCCACATCCTCGGCAAATCAGGGATGAAATGAAAGAGGCAGGATTTAACGACGTTACGTATACACGGTTTTTTCCGGGCGTAGCTGTTTTATATACGGGAGTAAAATAGAGAGAATGTCAGTTTTTAACTTTAGTTCGTGGTTCAGTCTTACGCTCTACTTTTTCTATTTGGGGCTGGCCCTGTATTTTATATACGATCTGATTTTCAAAAAACACAATCCTACCAAATCGTTGACATGGATAGTGCTCATGTTGTTGTTGCCTTATGTGGGGTTGATTTTGTACGTGTATTTTGGAAGGGATTTTAGGAAAATCAAAATGTACAGCCGCAAAGGATTGCACGATGAAAAATTGAAAAAGGAGAAGAGTACGCTTCAGGCAGAACGAATGAACCGGGCCGGCAGCCAATTGCCCGCGGATTTGGCTCCTTACAAAAAACTGGTGCTCTTGGCTCTGAACAACAGCCACAGCATCTTGACGGAACACAACAGCACAGAAATCTATTACACGGGGAAGGATGCGTTGATGGCTATGTACGCCTCTGCCCAAACCGCCAAACACCATATCCATCTGCAGAGCTTTATCATAGAAAACGATGCCGTAGGTACGCGTTGGAAAAATCTGCTCATAGAAAAATCCAAACAGGGAGTTGACGTCTGCGTCATTTACGACGATTTTGGCAGCTGGAATTTGCCGCGCGCTTTTATCAAAGAAATGAAAAAGGCAGGTGTGCGTATAGAACCCTTTGGAAAGGTGCGTTTTGCCGGTATTCGGGCTATGATCAATTACAGAAACCACAGGAAATTGCTGATTGTGGACGGAGAAGAAGGTTTTCTGGGCGGAATAAACATTGCCGATAGGTATTACGACGGAGGAAAAAGCATTGAGTGGCGCGATACGCAAATGCGCATCCGAGGAGAGGCGGTAAAGCAACTGGAATCGAGCTTTTTGATGGACTGGTACTTCATCACCAACAAGAACTTGCGCCGTCGGAAGCATTACAAATACAGTCTGCCTCAGCTGCCGGAAGATTCTGTTCCGGAAACGTGTTACATGCAAATTGTCAGTTCCGGTCCCGATAGCGATTGGGCAGATATCATGCAGTTGTATCTGACCCTTATCACAGAGGCCCGGGAACGAATCAGCATCACCACACCGTATTTCATTCCCAACGAATCCATCTTGAATGCCTTGAGAACGGCCGCTCTGGGAGGGATAGAAGTACGTATCATGCTGCCGGAGGAAGCCGACAGCCGGTTTGTACATTTTGCCAGCCTCTCTTACGTCAACGATTTATTGGATGCCGGAGTTCATATCTATTTGTACACAAAAGGGTTTGTACATTCCAAAACCATCAGTATTGACGGCAAATGTTGTCTGATAGGATCGGCCAATTTAGATATCAGAAGTATGGAGCACCATTTTGAAGTAGGGGCTTTGGTGTACAATCCTCAGGTAAGTGCTCAATTGGAAGCAACATTTGATGCAGACTTGAAGCATTCCAAATTGATTGTAGCCAAAACGTGGAACAAGAGACCACGACGCCAAAAATGGAGCGAACAATTGGTCCGGTTACTTAGCCCGCTGCTCTAATAGGAATAAAGTATGATTAGGAGAACCGAATACGTATTACGAAACAAAGCTACCGGGCGTCTGTTTGAAGATACAGGCTGGTTGTTGGAAGATCCGCTATATGGCTCAGATGCTCTTATACAAGCCGTGTATAAGAACAAACAACCCGATTTCAGCAACCACAAAAACGGACTGTACCGCTTTGCCGATTGGCTTCCTATTCACAGGATGTTGGAAGGATCTGCGGCGCCGATAACGTATAAGAGCCAACAATTGGCGGACCACTTGGGCTTGGACCATTTGTACATTACCTTCAGCGGCTATTGGCCGGAGCGCGGAGCGTTTATGAACACCTGCTCTTTCAAAGAAACGGAAGCTTTTTCCATCTGTGCCCACATACCTGCCCATGAAAAAAGAACATTGGTGGTAGCTTCTGCCGGCAATACGGCCCGTGCTTTTGCCAAAGTCTGTTCAGAGAACAACATTCCGTTGCTACTCTTTGTCCCGTACGACAACCTGGATGCGTTGTGGATAGACAGAAAACCGGCCGATTGCGTACGGTTGATCAGTACGCCCAAGGGCTCCGATTATTTTGATGCCATAGCGCTCAGCAACACGTATTGTGAAGACACGTCGCAGTATTTTGCCGAGGGGGGAGCCCGCAACATCGCCCGCCGCGACGGCATGGGAACGACGGTCCTTTCTGCTGCCGACTGTATAGGCCGTATCCCCGATGTATACTTTCAGGCTGTAGGCAGTGGTACGGGAGCCATTGCTGCACACGAGGCCAACGAACGTTTGCTGGAAGACGGCCGATACGGAAACCATACCATGCAGTTGATTCCTTCTCAAAACGTACCTTTTATACCGTTGGTGGAAGCATGGGAGCAGGGAACCAGGCACCTTGAACCGATGGAGGCTGCCGAGGCCAGAGAGAAAACGGCAGCCGTCAAGGCCAAAGTCCTGGCCAACAGAAAACCTCCTTACGCCGTAGCCGGAGGCCTGTACGATGCGCTTGTGCAATCGGGTGGTTTTATGGATTACGCCACCAACCGAGAATTGGAACGGGCGGGGGCTTTGTTTGAGCAATTGGAGGGTATTGACATCCATCCTGCAGCAGCCGTAGCCACGCATACCCTTATCAAAAACGTAGAACAAGGCAGGGTGGATTCCAAAGCCGTCATTATGCTCAACATTACCGGTGGCGGTGAGAAAAGATTCAAAAGCGAGAATCCCGTATATTATATAACGCCGGATTAAGCGTCAATATTTGCGTACTTGGCGTGTTGCTCAATAAATTCGCGGCGCGGAGGTACTTCGTCGCCCATCAGCATAGAGAAGATCCTGTCTGCTTCTGCCGCATTGTCTATGGTGATTTGCCTTAAGATGCGCCTTTCCGGATTCATGGTGGTATCCCAGAGTTGCTCCGCATCCATCTCTCCCAACCCTTTGTATCGCTGCACGGTAACGGCGCTTTCACGACCTTTTCCAAGCCTTTCTATGGCTGCAATCCGTTGCTCTTCCGTCCAGCAATATTCTTCTTCTCTACCTCTTCTTACCAGGTAGAGTGGAGGAGAAGCTATATACACGTGTCCGCCTTTGATCAAATCCGGCATATGACGGAAGAAAAACGTGAGCAACAACGTGTCAATGTGGCTGCCGTCTACGTCCGCGTCTGTCATGAGGATGACTCTATGGTATCTCAACTTGTCCATGTTTAACGCTTTGCTGTCCTCTTCCGTGCCTCGGGTTACTCCAAAAGCCGTATAGATGTTGCGGATTTCCTCGTTTTCAAACACGCGGTGTTCTTGCGCTTTTTCTACATTCAGGATTTTACCCCTCAGAGGCAGGATGGCTTGAAAAGACCTGTCCCTTCCGTTTTTAGCCGTACCCCCTGCAGAATCCCCTTCCACCAGAAAGATTTCGCATTGCTCCGGATCTCTGTTGGAACAGTCGGCCAATTTGCCGGGCAGACCGGCACCGGACATGACGGTTTTGCGCTGTACCAATTCACGGGCTTTGCGTGCTGCATGACGCGCCGTAGCCGCCATGATGACTTTGTCGATGATGTTTTTTGCGTCTCTGGGGTTTTCTTCCAGATAGTTTTCCAAAGCTTGGCTGACGGCTTGCGATACAGCTCCCATGACTTCACTGTTACCCAGTTTTGTCTTTGTTTGGCCTTCAAACTGCGGTTCGTTGACTTTCACAGAAAGAATGGTAGTCAAGCCTTCTCTGAAGTCGGCCGGATCTATGTCAAATTTCAGTTTGCTCAACATCCCGCTCTTCTCTGCATAATTCTTCAACGTAGTAGTAAGCCCCCTACGGAACCCTGTCAGGTGTGTACCGCCTTCTATGGTGTTGATGTTGTTGACGTACGAGTGAATGTTCTCTGAGTACCCCGTATTGTATTGCATGGCAATTTCTATGGGGATATTAGTTCTTTGTGTTTCCAGATAAATGGGGGTGTCTGTAAGAGCTACTCTTGTTTTATCCAAGTACTTCACAAAATCAAGCAATCCGTTTTCTGAATAAAAAGTATCTGTACGGAAAGATCCGGTATCGTGAACTTCTTCATCCTGTTCTTCCAATAGGCTGTCGTCTATGGACAAGGCCTCTCTGTGATCTTCTATGGTTAGAGTGACTCCTTTGTTCAGGAAAGCCAATTCTCTTAAACGGGCAGACAAAATCTCATAACTGAAGACAGTACCCAGAGTGAAAATCTGCCTGTCGGGAACAAAATAGATATCGGTTCCCGTTTTGTCCGTTTCACCAACTACGGCAACGGGTGCTTGCGGAACACCTCTGATATACTCTTGTTTGAAAATTTTGCCTTCCCGATAAATAGTAGCTACCAATTTGCTGGCCAGCGCATTTACACAAGACAAACCCACCCCGTGCAGACCTCCTGATACTTTATAAGAATCTTTGGAAAATTTACCTCCGGCATGCAAAACAGTAAGTACCACTTCCAAAGCAGACCTCTGTTCTTTATCGTGCATACCGGTGGGAATGCCACGACCGTTGTCAGTGATGTTGATGCTGCTGTCTGCATTGATGACCACTTTGATGGTATCGCAATAGCCGGCTAATGCCTCGTCTATGGAGTTGTCTACCACTTCGTAGACAAGATGGTGTAACCCTCTGGAGCCAATGTCTCCAATATACATGGAAGGACGCTTCCTGACAGCTTCCAGGCCTTCCAGAACCTGGATGCTTTCGGCAGAATATTGTTTCTCTATACTCACTTTTTCAATCTTTGAATAACAAACAAAGATACAGAAAAACCATGAGAAAACCTAATCAGAAACGAAGGGTTATTCCACCTCCTAAAGTCAAGCCTGGATTAGGATACAAGTAAAATAAAGAGATCTTTTTATTTAAAAGATTATCACCAAATACGTATACGGAAAAACCTTTGTGCAATACGTATTCTGCTTGTGCCCTCAAATTGATGAAAGAGGGGATTTCTACAGGGGGATTGTCTGCTATCCAGTCGGGAGCAAAACAGGCAGCTTGCCAGTGCGCATCTACAGAAAATACAATACGTTCCCTTATGTTATACCTGACATAGGCTTGTACTTCCCACTCCGGTTCGTGCCACGGCGGGTTGCCTGTGTTGAGTGCATATTTGTGCCAGCTTCCGGATATACCTGCCATAATGGGTTTTGTTTGAAAAGACAACAAGGCTACGGCAGAATACCTGGTTTCATCTGCGTACGAAATGCGGTACATACCCGTGGTGCGGTACATACCCGTAAAGTCAACGACAGAGGGTTGTGCTCCGTAATAAACTCTGTTCTTCATATAACGGTACGCCCCGTATATCTTGTATTGGAAACGATCGGCTACGGTGCCTGTAATTCCGGCTTGTACGTCCCATGGCACATAGGCATCATACAGTTCGTTAGCTGTTACCCAGGGATTTTCAGATATCCGATCTTGGAACGTGTTCAGTTTTTGGTATCCGTCTACTCTTGCAAAGAGGGTAAGTACGTCTTTGGCTAGGACCAAATGGGTGTCAAACCAAGGAAAGAAGCCCAACTTGTTGTTGTCGGGTCTTAAGAGGTATCCTATTTTGATACCTGCCGCAACTTTATAACGCGCACCGTTTAAAACAACGTGTGGAAAAAGATGAGCCGTAGCACCCGAAACAGAAACGCTGTCCGGTGACCACCTGTCGCTGGCAAACTGCGCCGACATCCCTAAATTGATACGGAATTTTTCAGACATGTTGTAGCCGGCAAGCGCTTTTAGATTGAGTACGTTTTCACGTATTTTTGGGATGTTGTCTACTGTTTCTGTGACGTTGTTTATCGCGTGGAGGTACTCAGATTTCCAATAGTAATGCCAATCTCCCGGAGCGCTTTTGTGCGAAAACGTTTCCAATCCGCCACCTGTCTTGTAGTAAAACGCATTTCCCGGTCCTGTGAAAGAATGGGAGAGTACTTCTGCCGGCGCATACAATCTGAACGTGTTGTTCTTCCCTCTGTGTTCCAAGGCAAGCAGTCCCGTAGTGGTCAACCGCGTGTCGGTACTTAGCAGGGACCTGTGGTTTGCTTGCAATCCTGCGTACCAACCGGAGGGAAGGGGAGCTTGCAAAAATACATCTGCTTTGGGAGTCCACGGGTAACCCGTCCCCAGATTTATATATCCGTACTGTTTTTCAGGTCCTCGAGCGGCTCGCGCCAACGCAGGAGGCAAGGGGGCGAAATCGTACAGATCTACCAAAGGTTTGTCAAAAATCTTGTATTCAAAAAGTGTGTGGAATGTACGTAGTGAATCGGGAATAGACGTGTCTAAAGTCGGTTTGCTTACTTCTATAAGGTCTGCGTCGTAAAGCCTCTCAACTTGTATTACAGGATGAATTTGCTCTTGAGCGGCCAACAGGCCGGCGGTGAAACACAAGAGGATTGTAAGTGTTTTTCTCATGGCAATTCCTCCTCACATTTTTTTAATCGTAGCGTAACCATTTGTTCTATATCATCCGACTTTTCCGATTTGTATCCTTTTTGTATGCTTTCGTACGTAGCCTTGGCTTGTACCCATTCTTCGCGTTCTGCAAAAATATCTCCCAACAGCACGAAAGATCGGGCTATCCAATACTGTTGTGGAGTATCCGTGTCTGCAAAATCATAAATCATGGTTTCTGCTTTATCAAAATCTCCTATGTCAAAAGCATCTTTGCATAGCAGAAAGAACGCCTCGGCTCCGGCAGCCGTATGGCTGTCATGCTTCAACTGTTCCAACAAGATATTGGCTTGCTCCCTTTCTCCCAACACCAGATGGCTTTTGGCTTTTACGTAAACGGCGTCTTTTTGTACGTCCTTTTCAAAAGAAGGATTGTCTATTATTTTCTCTGATTGAACGAGTGCGTTTCTGTACTGTTTGTTTTTGTAAAAAGACCACATGAGTCCTTTTTGAGCATCCAGTTTGTTGTTTTCAATGCGGGCAATATCGCTCAGACTCATGTAGGCATCTACTGCATTGCCGTATTGTTCCAGTTGGTATTGTATGGCAGCGTAATGTTTGGTAGCCAACTCTGTGTAGGAACCGGACGGGCTCTTCATAACTACCAGATACGCATCTGCCGCAAGTTGCATTCTATCCAACTGCGAATAACATTCTCCCAAGTAAAAATGCGCCGCCGGTTGTTTTGTGCTTTCCGGAAACTCTCTGATAAATTGATTGAGGGCCGTCACGGCAGCGGCATAGGAGCTGTTTAAATACAATTGTTCTGCAGATGAGAAAAAAAGCATTTCTTTTTCTCCCGGACTTTTGCCGGAATCAATGCCTAAGCTTTCCAAGTACTCAAAGAAACCCTTTGAGTCGTTGCGTGCCATATAAACGTTTTCAATACCGGCCAATGCGTTTTCTGCATCGGGAGAACCGGGGTACCGTTGCAGCACTTCTTTGTAATACTCCAAGGCTTGATCGGGTTTTTGCGTGTTGATGCGTATAAGTCCCAGTTCTACCAGAGCTTTGGCATGGAAGGCGCTGTGTTGCGCAAAAGAGAGAATGGTTGAAAAGCGGTCTTCGGCATTTTCGTATTGGTTTGTTTGTACAAACGTACGTCCTTGTTCAAAAAGTGCCGATGAGAAAAATCCCGATCCCGGATAATCTGCCATCAGCTTGTCCAGCGTATGGATCTTTTCAGGGTCTTTGTTTAAGACGCCCTGTGCCATCGCCATTTGATAGAGGGCGTAATCCGGAGCTACCGTACGGTTGTCCAACGCGTGTTGGTATTCTATCAAAGCCTGCCCGTGTGCATATTGTGCAAAAGAACAATCGCCCAGTCTTAAGTATGTGTCTGCAATCAGCCGCTTATCGCCTCGGCCCAATTTCAAATACTTGTGAAACCATTCTTCTGCTCTCTTGTAATCCCTTTGTTTAAAATAGGCATAAGCTATGTTGTAATGGCTTGTTCTGTATTTTTCAGGATGGGCGTAAGCACCGCTTTCTCTGATAAAGGTATTCCACGTATTGATGGCGTTTTTGTAGAGGTTGCTTCTGTACAGACATTCGGCTACCCAATACGGCTCTTTGGCTAAAGTGAAATATCTTTCAGCCTCTCTGAAAGAGCCTGTTTTGTACAATTGAATGCCTCTCAGATAGGCGGCTTTTTGAAGATCGGCCGTGTTTTCTTTTGTGGGATTTCTCAAATCCAAGAGTGCTTCAACGGCCATGGCGTAATCTTGATTCAAGAAGTGGTTTGCAGCCATGTAATTCTGGATTTCATCCAACTTGGGTGACTGAGGATATTCTTTGCGGTAGGCAGACAGCACCTGAATGTCTCTGTTCAAATCAAAGGAAAGTTTGGCGTAATTGAAGAAAGCGTCTTCTTTAAGGACCGGGTCAAAGGGCAACGCGCTGGCTCTTCTGAAAGCTTCTTTGGCGTTTACTTTGTTTTTCAATCTGATGTAAGACTCTCCCAAATGGTAGAGGGCGTTTTGTCCCAAACTGTCTTCTCTTTCACCTACAACAGCCAGTTGTTCCGCTGCTTGCTGGTACTCTTCCAATTTAAAATACAGGATGCCTGAATAATACCTGTCGGTAAGGGTCAACGATTGGGCTTCTGTCAAATAATCATCAAAAAAAGCGCGGGCTTCTTTGGTTTGGTCAAGGGCAAAAAACGCTTCCGACAGCGTTTTGGCCAATGTGGTACGTAACGCCCGGTCTGCATGTTCGTATAGAGGAACTCCCGTTTTGATTACCCGTTCGTATTCTTTTAAATAGAAGAGGGATTGCAGCAAATACGTGGTAGATAGTTCCGCATATTGAGGAACGGTAGTCAACCGTTCCAGCAGCGGAATGGCTTCTTGAAAGCGGCCGCCGGCATAGTGTAAATAGCCTCTGTAATAAAGGGCGCTCCATTTGTACGATTCTTTTCCCTCGGATTGTTCCGTCTCCACAAAACAACGCATGGCCTTTTCCACATCTGCTGTCTGCATGGCTGCGTATCCTTTACGAAAAAGAAAGGCCGTTCTTTCCAAAATCGGAAGCCTCTTGATGTGTACTTTTTCTAATGCAGCCAGGGATTCTTTAAATCTGCCTTTGTTGGAGTAGTAGGTACCCAATGTAAAGTATACCAGGTGCTTTAACGGAGCAGCCGGGTATTCTTGCTCCCAGCGAAGGGCTTTGTCATCTACGGCGGCATCGTCCAGACCTATTTCACAAAGCAATTTGTAGGAAGCTACCCAATGGGTATATCCACCTATTGGCTCTTTGTCAAACCGGTTGAATATTTGATAGGCACTCCAATATTGTCCGCGTTGGTACAAATTGACAGCCGTTTGATATTGCTCGTGAGCATCAAGCGTTTTTTCTTGGGCATACAGCAAAGAAACACCTGAAAACAGGCAAAAAAGATAGAAAACACGTAAGAACCGTATCATGTAGCAAATATACTGTTTTTTTACAGGCGTGGATGGTGTTTTAGCACAGAATGCTGCCAGAAGGAAGTATCTACGTGTGTATAAATCTCTGTAGTCAAGATGCTGCTATGACCCAACATCTCTTGTACAACACGTAAATCGGCTCCGTTTTCTATCAAATGGGTGGCAAAAGAATGTCGGAACGTGTGGGGAGAAACATTTTTTTTGATACCGGCTTTTTGAGCCAATTCTTTGACAATCAGAAAAATCATGTTTCTAGTGATGGGCCTTCCGTATCTGTTTAGAAACACGAAATCTTCATGTGCCGGTCGTATAGCAAGGGTATTTCGCCAGTGGGCATATTGGTCCAACGCTTTCAGGGCATAAGATCCTATGGGAACCAATCTTTGTTTGTTCCCCTTTCCCGTAATACGCAGGAATCCTTGTTTTGAGAATATTTGTGAATATTTTAATGCCGTAAGTTCGCTCACACGCAAACCGCAACCGTATAACACTTCCAAGATGGCTTTGTTCCTGTGGCCTTCCGGTTTGCTCAAATCAACAGATTGCAAGAGGGATTCCACTTCTTCAACAGAGAGTACTACGGGCAAAGATTTGCCTGTTTTTGGTGTATGTACGCGTGTACAAGGGTTGGTGGTGATGCGTTTTTCCATGAGCAGAAAACGGTAAAAAGCATTCAATCCCGATAGCGCACGGGCTTGTGTTTTTGCAGAAAGCCCCGAATGGGCCACAAAGGAAAGAAACGATTCTATGTGTTCAGGAAGGACCTCTTCCGGACTTTGCGGAGGATGCTCCTTTTGTTCGGCGTAGAGGTGGTTCAGAAACAATTTGATGTCTTGAAGGTACGCCTTTTGTGTATGCACGGACAGTCCGCGCTCCAGACGCAAATACATGAGAAACTGATTTGTGGCGTCTTGCCAGGCGGCGGCGGTACCTTCCGGCCATTTCATAGTTTGTTTTCTTTATTGTACGTATCGCAATACGGAGCAAGACCGCATGTGTCGCATTTTGGTTTCCTGGCCGTACATACATACCTGCCATGTAAGATGAGCCAATGGTGCGCTTTGGCTCGTAGTTCCGGCGGAAAATGGTCGTTTAAATCTTTCTCAACGGCCAAAGGCGTTGTTCCGTCGGAGAGGCCCAATCTGCGTGAGATGCGGAACACATGTGTATCAACGGCTATCAGAGGTGCATCGAAGGCGACCGAAGCGATTACGTGCGCTGTTTTGCGGCCTACGCCCGGTAGTTTTTGCAGTTCTTCTGCTGTTGTGGGCACGTTTCCGCTGTACATTTCTTGGACCATCTTGGCCATCCCTACCAGATGTTTTGATTTGTTGTTGGGGTATGTCACCGATTGGATATAGGGAAAAATCTCTTCCGCCGTGGCTTCTGCCATAGCTGCAGCTGTGGGAAAGCGTTCCATAAGGGCAGGGGTGACCATATTGACTCTTTTGTCCGTACACTGGGCAGACAATACGACAGCTACCAGCAAACTGAAGGTGTCTTTGTAATGAAGTTCCGATTCCGGGTTGGGCATGTTTTTCTGAAACCAGTCAATGATGGGGGCTATGTCTTTTTTGTTTTTCATGATTCCATAAAAACAGATAAGTCAATTTCGCGGCGATTGGCCATTTCTGTACAATATCCCGTTTCGCATTTAAAGATCCGTCCGGGGTAGCGGTTTAGCAGATTCAAATTGTGTGTGACTACCAGCATGGCCGGTTGTTGCTCCCGATGGATTTTCATAAAAAGCTCCATGATTTCTTGTTGCGTGTCGCTGTCCAAATTGCCGGTAGGTTCATCTGCCAAGATGATTTCCGGGTTGTTCAGAACGGCTCTGGCAATGGCAACGCGTTGCTGTTCTCCACCCGACAATTGATGCGGAAGTTTATAACTTTTGTGAAGCATGCCTACGCTGTCGAGGGCCTCTTCTATGCGTTGGTGTATTTCTTTTTTGTTTTTCCAGCCGGTAGATCGCAACACAAAATCTAAGTTGTCGTAGGCTGATCGGTCTTGAAGCAACTGAAAATCTTGAAAGACAACTCCTATTTTTCTTCTTAAAAAAGGGATTTGCCTTCTTTTTAAAGCAACCAGGTCAAATCCGGCAACAACAGCCTCTCCTTTTTGTAAAGGAAATTCTCCAATCAGCGTTTTGATCAGAGACGTCTTGCCGGAGCCTACACGTCCTACCAGATATATAAAATCTCCTTTTTCAAGAGTAAGATGAACGTCCGTCAAAATCAGGTTGTTGTCTTTTATGACATCTATCCCGGAGAGTTGAATGAGAGCCATTGTACAAGTTTTAAACAAAGATACGAAAACGAAAAATTAAAAAAAGTGAAAAACTTTTGGAAAGTAAGAAAGGATTACTACCTTTGCGGTGTGCTAATATACTAATACATTAAACAATGATCGATATAAACAACCTAACATTCAGTTACTCAAAGAATAACGTCTTTGAAGATTTGACTCTTTCTTTGACCAAGGGGAATGTGTACGGGCTGTTAGGACAGAACGGCGTGGGGAAGACCACGTTGCTTAAACTTCTGGCAGGGTTGCAGAAAAGCACGAAAGAGGCTTGCGTGGTGAACGGATTTCATCCGTACGACAGACAGCCGGAATTTTTGCAGGATGTGTTCTATCTGCCTGAAGATCCGGAAAGCCCAACGGGAACGGTCAACCGGTTTGTACTAGCCAACGGTCCCTTTTACCCGGATTTTGATTACACACAATTCCTTATCATGATGGACCGCTTTGAGGTAAATCCGGAAGAAAGATTCAAAAACCTCTCTGCAGGACAGCAAAAGAAGGCATGTATTTCCTATGCTCTTGCGCTCAATACAAAAGTGTTGCTTTTGGATGAACCCAGCAACGGTATGGATATTACTTCCAAATCTGTGTTTCGCAGCATAGTGGCAGGACATATAAGCGACGAACAGGTGATCATCATTTCTACACATCAGGTAAGAGATTTAGAGAACCTCATTGATCCGGTCATTATATTGGATCAAAAACAAGTACTGCTGCATGCTTCTATTGAGGAAATCACTAAAAAGCTTTCCTTCATAACGGCTTCCAAGGAACAGGAAGGAGTATTGTATTCAGAACAAACGCCGTTGGGTTACTCCATGGTGAAAGCCAACACGAACGGAGCCGATACCAAGGTGGATCTGGAACTTCTATTTAACGCTGCTATGCAGTATAAGGAGTGGTTTAAAGAACATTTTAAAAACGGAAAACAATGAACAACGTATTTGCTATTAAACGTTTTGGTGCACTTGTCAGGAAAGAGTGCCGCGAGTTCTTTGGAAATTTTGGTTTGACTGTTTTGAGCTTGACGGGAACTTATGTAATCTATTTGCTTGCATCTTTGTTGTCCTCCTCTCCTCCCGGTATTTTATCCAGGTTGTCCCTTATAATTGTCTGGACGGGTTTTGCCCTTGTTTTTGCTCCTTCCAAAGTGTACGGAACGGCAAACCACAAAAAGATGGGTCTGTCTTATGTACAGCTTCCGTCTTCTGCTCTGGAAAAAACGCTCAGCATGTTTGTGGTCAGTTACCTTTTTGTGACTCTCTCTATGCTTGTATCCTTGTTTGCGGTGGACACGTTGTTTTATCTGTTGTTCCCTTCGCATTCCTCCGGTTTTCTGTTGACCGGCAGCTACAGTATGTTTTCTGTAAAAACATTTTTTGATTTGTTTGTGATCCAGTCGCTGTTTGTTTTGGGTAATATGGTGTTCAAGCGGCAGAAAGTAGTCAAAACATTTGCGGTTCTCATAGGGTTTGTTTTTTTGCTGAGTTTTGTCATGGGTCTTATAGTAAAAGCAATAGGAATAGAGGTGGTTGAACGCTGGATAGAAACAGTGCTAAAGGATTTTCCGCAGGAAATAGAGCCCGGCCGGATTGTGGGAATGAGAGGTCTTCGATTGTGGACAGCAGAAAGCCCATTGATTCGAAACATTGTTATTATAACAGATATAGTAAGAGGACTAGTTGTGGCTTCTTGCTGGCTTGGTACGTACCGGTTGATTAAAACAACTAAATATTGAGTTTTATGGAATTTAAAGACCATCAGGCCATTTACCTTCAAATAGCAGAATCTGTATGCGAAAAAATCCTGAATGGGATATGGAAGGAAGAAGACAGAATCCCTTCTGTAAGAGAACTGGGTACAACGCTGGGTGTCAATCCCAACACAGTAGCCAGAACGTACGAACATTTGCAGCAAAGGGAAATCATTTATAACAAAAGAGGCATTGGCTTTTTTGTGACGCCGGGCGCCCGCAGGGAAATTTTGACCTCCCAGAGGAAACAATTTTTACAGGAAGAATTGCCCGGGTTTTTTAAGAAATTGGATTTGTTGGGGATTACGATAAAAGAAATTGAAGATTTTTATAACAAGCACACACAATGATACAAAGAATAGGGTTTTTATTTTTATTTGTTTTTGGGTCCATCTCTTTTTCGGCAGCCCTGTCTACAGATGCGGCTGCCGTCAAGGGGATTGTGGTAGATAAGGAAACCGGAACGCCGCTTGCATATGCAACACTTTCTGTTTTAGATAGTATGGAGTATGCCGTGGCGGTCACCACGTCCTCGGAGGAAGGAACCTTTCTGTTGGAAAACATTCCTTACGGAACGTACACATTGTTAGCTACTTTTATAGGTTATAAAAATCACACAACCGCTCTTTTGCTTGACCAAGCCCAATGCCATGTGGGGGTTTTGGAAATGGAAGAAGACGTTCAGACACTCACGACGGCTGTCATAACAGCCAAAGTGCCGCTCATTGAACACAAAATAGACAAGATTGTTATGAATGTGGCCGAGGCCGTTTCAACGGAGGGCAGCAACGCTTTGGAAGTATTGCGCAAAGCGCCGGGGGTGACCATAGATATGGACGGGAACGTAAAGTTGAACGGACAGCCGGTAAGCGTATGGATAGATGGACGCCCTTCATACCTGAGCGGTTTGGAATTGGAAGCTCTTTTACGTGCCACAGACGGAACGACCATTGACAAAATTGAATTGATGGCTCATCCCTCGGCCCGTTATGATGCGGCAGGGTCCGGTGGTATCATCAACATCAAAATGAAGAAAAACTTGCTGAAAGGATTGAGCGGCTCTGCCAATGCTTTTTACGGCGGTATGAAACACAACGTATTTGAGCAAGAAGGCGGCGGAGGCACTATGTTGAACTTGAGAACAGACAAGAGCAATACACTTTTTACGTACAGCGGCAGAGTGGAGAATACGGGACTGGATATGAACAGCGTCACCGTTATGGGAGAAGAAATACAGACAGAACACAGAGCTCATACAGACTTGATGGCTCACGTAGTCAGCCATACGGCCAAGTTGGCTCAAGACATATCTTTGACAAAAAAACATACGGTAGGTTTCATTGTGACAACGGTGTTTCAAGACCAAGACCTAGATAGTTTTGGTAACGAAAACTTTACAGATGTGTACCTGGGCGGACAGATGCTGAGCAAAACAAAAAGTACCATCAAGAACGGAAGTGCTTTTAAAAATGTCATTTCCAATATCAACTACACGGGGATGTTTCAGGAGGATAAAGCACAAGAATTGACGTTTAATGCAGACTATGCGTATTACGATATTCTCTCACAAAACCATCAAGAAAACATCCTTGTGAGTGGTTTTGGGTTGGATCAGATTTTTCGCCAAAAAAGCCATCAGTACATCAATTTGTTTTCAGGAAGAGTGGATTACCAACAAACGTTTTGGAAAACAGGCATGTTGGAAACAGGTATCAAATGGGCTACCACGCAAACGGATAACAATTTGTTGAGGGAAGATTTTGCAGACGCGCAATGGGTGCCCAATCGCGACCTGTCCAATGTTTTCAATTACACAGAGCATATTGGGGCTGCGTACGCGTCTGTTGGTAAAATGCTGGGTGTCAAGTGGATGTTTAAAGTAGGAGTCAGGTCGGAATATACGGGAGCCAGAGGAGAATGGATTTCTGCAAACGAAGTATCGAGCAAAGACTATTTCAATGTGTTTCCAACTGTTTTTTTAGGGTACAACCCCTCTTCTTTGTGGAGGCTGACTTTGTCGTATTCCAGCCGCATAGGCAGGCCTTCTTTTACCCAATTGAATCCTTTCAGATCCTATATAGACGCACACTCCAGTATTGAAGGAAATCCCAATTTGGACCCGCAATTGGCAGATCAGATTGCTTTGGGTGTGAACTTTAAGACCCACTACAACCTGATCCTTTTGTATTCACACACAAGAAAGACAATCATCCAGAACCCGCATTACGATTTGGAGGGCAACAAGTTGTTGATTTATGAAAA
This sequence comes from Bacteroidales bacterium, assembly GCA_012839605.1. Classification (GTDB taxonomy): domain Bacteria; phylum Bacteroidota; class Bacteroidia; order Bacteroidales; family UBA932; genus DMER64. Next base: position 44,348 of record DUNA01000031.1, on the reverse strand, counting down.
CTTCGGAACACAAAGCATGGCCGGTGGCGTACTGGCCATCAGTGAATTGCCCCTTACCAAGTGGTTGTATCTGACATTGAACGGTACGTGCCTCTATTTGTCCAACGTGGCCAAAAAAGAGGTGGGACAGACAGACGCATACAGCAACAACGGTTTGTTTACCAACGTGTACGGACAAATCACATTTGTGTTGCCTAAAGACTGGAAAATTGAGTTGATGACTATGTACCAGGGAAAGATTCCGTTTGGGTACTTCATAGTAGACCCTATGTTTTTTGCCAACGGGGGCATCAAGAAAAATTTCCTGAACAACAAGGCCACCATAAGCTTGAACGTGAACGACATATTCAGGACTTTTGAAAGCAAACTGGCTTTGCAGTCAGATGATGCCATCCGTTATACGTTAAACGAAGGGATGCACATGCAAAAAGTCAGGTTGAGTTTCAGCATTCGTTTTGGACAAGGGAAAGCGGCTCGATCCAGAAGAGTAGGGGATCTGGAAGAAGCGTCGCGTATCAATCCCTCTGAAGCACTTTCTACCGGTACAAGAGAAGGAGTATTATGAAAAGAAAACGAACACATCAATTAGGAATAGCTTTTGGTGGCGGCGGTGCCAAAGGCTATTACCACCTTGGCGTATTAAAGCGTTTGATGGAAATGGGGCATATTCCTGAAATGGTTTCGGGAACGAGTGTAGGTTCCATTGTAGCAGCGTATTATGGTCAAGGATTTACCATTGAAGAAATGCTACAGGCATTTGAACACCTGACAGTGAAAGATTTTTTTGGACACCGACTTTCCAAAGAATACTTGATAGATTCTCAACCGATACATAAAATCTTTGAAGAAACGTTCCGGGTGCATACTTTTGAAGAGTTGCAGGTGCCTGTGAAAATTGTAACTACTTGCCTGGAAACAGCCAAAGAAGTAGTGTTTGATAGCGGACCGCTTGCCGATGCCGTATTGGCTTCGTGCAGTATTCCCGTACTTTTCCCTCCTGTTGAAATAGAGGGAAAGCATTACGTAGACGGCGGTGTTGTGCGTAACGTACCGGTAATCCCCATCCGCGATTACTGTAAAAACGTATACGCCATCAATCTGTTTCCGGCACCGGAAACAGATCTTGCCTATAACAAATCTATCCGTTACATAGCGGATCGCAGTATTTCTATGCTGTTTCGTGCAGGAGCAAGAGCAGACCTGCAACAGGCAGATCTGGTGATAGAAGATAAGAAGATGGCCAAGTTTAACACCTTTGACTTAAAGTATAAAGACGAAATGTACGAGCTGGGGTACAATACTGTATTTTAAAATCTTCCTATCCAACGTTCAAAGGAACGGAAAAAGCGGCTTAGAAGGGTATCTATTCCTGAATCCTCAAGAAGTTTTCCGTTTTTGTCAAACAATTTGTGTACGTTTCCAATGTACATTTCCGGTGCCGGAAGTACAGGTGTGTTCAGACACACCAAGGACTGCCTCAAGTGGTGGTGGGCCCCAAAGCCTCCTATGGCTCCCGGAGAAACAGATACAACGGCAGCCGGTTTGTTGCTCCATACGTTTTTGGTGTAGGGACGTGATCCTACGTCAATGGCGTTTTTAAGGGCTGCAGAAGTGGAACGGTTGTATTCGGGTGTGACAATAAGTACTGCATGTGCTTTTTCTATTTGCTCTCTGAAAGCGACCCAGGAAGAAGGAGCCTGCACATCATTTCCTTCCAGGTCTTCATTATATAATGGCAAATTTCCTATTTCAACAATTTGGATATTCCATGTCTCCGGGGCAAATGCTTTCATGGCTTCTGCCATTTTCCGGCTGAAGGATTCTTTTCTAAGACTTCCTACCAAGACAGCTATGTTTTTAACTATTGCTTTATTCATAAAGTTCCTTTATTTTTAAAAAGCAAAGTTAAGAAAAATCGTACTGTATGGAAACACATCCTATGGAACCCTTTCTACCCGATGGAGCTCGTCTTCTCATGATGGGTAGTTTTCCTCCGCCTGCCGCCCGCTGGTCTATGGAATTTTATTACCCCAACTTTCAGAACGATATGTGGCGTATTATCGGGCATGTGTTTTTTAACGACAAAGCCCATTTTGTAAGAGAAAAATCGTTTGACAAGGAAGGCATCAAAGCGTTTTGCAAGGAAAAAGGCATAGCACTGTATGATACGGCGCACCGGGTTATCAGAGAAAAAGGAAACGCATCTGATAAATATTTGCGTGTATTGGAGCCGGTGGATTTGGCAGGGATCCTTTCCCGCATTTCAACGTGTGCCCACGTGGCCGTAACGGGACAAAAGGCGGCTGAAATTCTTTTGGACGTATTGGCTTCTCCCGTCTTTGGACAAACGCCGGATCTTCCCAAAGTAGGCGGCTTTGTACCTTTTGATTACGGAACAAGAAAAATGAAGCTCCACAGGATGCCTTCCACTTCAAGAGCTTATCCTATGAGCCTGGAGAAGAAGGCCCTTTTTTATAAACAATTGTTTGAAGAAGTATTATGAAAAGAATAGCTGTTGTTCAAGGTGATATCACCACCTTATCGGTAGATGCCGTTGTCAATGCAGCCAACACAACGCTGTTGGGAGGCGGAGGCGTAGACGGAGCCATTCACAGAGCGGCCGGTCCCGCTTTGTTGGAAGAGTGCCGCACCTTGGGCGGATGTCCTGTGGGAGAAGCAAAAATCACGAAAGGCTACAACCTGCCGGCTCGGCATGTTATTCATACGGTAGGGCCTGTTTGGCGAGGAGGAAGGGCAGGGGAACCTCGGCTTTTGGCTTCCTGCTATTTGAACAGCTTGAAGCTGGCCGTAGAGCACGGTGTCAAAACGCTGGCTTTCCCTTCCATTAGTACCGGAGTGTACGGCTATCCCATTGAGGAAGCATCTGCCATCGCCGTTCAAACGATTGCCGAGTTTTTGAAATCCGACGATTCCATCCAAAAGGTCGTGTTGATGGCCTTTAGTGAAAAAGACGAGCGGGTGCTTCAAGAAACGTTGGCGCGTGTTATTCCCACTCAATAGTTGCGGGAGGCTTGGAGGAAATATCGTATACAACGCGGTTGATAGCCGGTACGTGTTCCATAATTTGATGGGACACATCCATTAAAAAATCGTACGGAAGATGTACCCAATCTGCCGTCATGCCGTCTACAGACGTTACGGCACGTAGTGCCAGCGTATATGCATACGTACGTTTGTTGTCCGTGACTCCTACACTTTTTACCGGCAGCAGCACGGCTCCGGCTTGCCAGACTTTGTGGTAAAGCCCGTGTTGGCGGAGCAACCGTATAAAAAGGCCATCTGCCTGCCTTAAGATGGCTGCTTTTTCCGGGGTGACTTCTCCCAAGATTCGTATCCCCAAGCCGGGTCCCGGGAAAGGGTGCCTGGAAATCATAGATTCTTCAATGCCCAAGGCCAGTCCTATACGCCGCACTTCATCTTTAAAGAGCATGCGTAGCGGTTCTACTATTTTGAGCGGTACGTAATCCGGCAATCCTCCCACGTTGTGGTGGGATTTTACGGCCGTTTTTCCTCCCGGAACAACCACAGATTCTATAACATCCGGATAGATGGTGCCTTGTGCCAGCCACGTAGCGTTTTGAATGCTTTTGGCTCCTTCCGCAAACACATCAATAAACGTACCTCCTATAGCCTTCCGTTTGGCTTCCGGATCTGTAATTCCTTGGAGTGCTTTAAAAAAACGGGCCGAGGCGTCAATGCCTTCCACTTCCAAGCCCATGTCCCGATACTTTTCCAAAACAGAGGCGAATTCCTCTTCCCGCAACAGTCCGTTGTCTACAAAAATACAGTGGAGTTGTTTCCCAATGGCTTTGTGCAGGAGAACGGCAGCCACCGTGCTGTCTACGCCACCTGAAATGGCCATGATGACGTGCTCTTCTCCAATTTGTCCTCTCAACTGAGAAACGGTAGACGCTATGTAATTACCCGGAGTCCAGTCTCCGCTGCAACCGCATACTTCCTTGGCAAAATGGGCAAGCTGCGACGCATCGGGAGTTCCCTCTTCCGGAGCAACGTGAAATACGGGAACACGCTGTTCAAGTTCTTTCAGGTTGAAAGGCTTGGAATCACCGGACAACACCATACCTTTCACCCGGTCGTGCAGGGTGGGGATGTGCGTATACGGATGTACTTCACAATACACGTTTATCTCACGCAATCTTCTGCCAATTAGCTGAGAATATGGTGAGCCAAAGTCAATGATGAGGATTGTTTCGTGCATAGGTAGACAGGTTGGAAGGATGTGCAAAAGTATAATAAAACAACGATTATTTAAAATATTTGTTTAACTTTGTCGGCTCATTTTGTGGGTAGATGAAACAGAAAGCACATAGCAGACCGGTCATAGAAACAAAGTCCTTACCCAAAGGAATACATAACTTTACGTTTCAGGTGACCGATGGTTTTTTCCAAACGTTTGAAAACGCGGAAATACTGCAGGCAAATCTAACTACAGATGTAGAAGTAAACAAAACGGTAGAAGATACACCCTTCGTTTCCGTACAAATCACAGGAGAAGTTGTACTTTTGTGTGATCGTTGTCTAGGCAATCTGACAGTTCCTGTTTTTTATAAAGGCGCTTTAGACCTTGAAGAAATAGAAGAATGTACGCACGAACCTACCGGAAGGATTGACTTGACGCAATACGTATACGACCATGTGTGTTTGGCGTTGCCCATCAGACGTGTACACCCTTCAGAAGAAATATGCAGTCAAGAAGTACCTGCCCTATGGAAGGAGCAGGAAGAAAGTGAAAGAACAACAAATACTGCTTTTAGCGGGCTGAAAGATTTGATAAAAAAATAATATAATCAGGAGATAAAGATATGGCACATCCAAAAAACAAGATTTCTAAACAAAGAAGAAACAAACGCAGAACGCATTATAAATTAAAAACACCCACCTTGGCTACTTGTTCCAATTGCGGTGCAACGGTTATGTACCACAGGGTGTGTCCCGAGTGCGGATTCTACCGCGGCAGACAAATTATTGAAAAAACCATTGTCTGACGTTAGATAAAGGCAAAGCCCTATAGTTCAAGGGATAGAACGGAAGTTTCCTAAACTTCAGATCCAGGTTCGAGTCCTGGTGGGGCTACTCCAACAACACATATACAAAATACATTATGAAATCTTTGAAAGGAACAAAAACAGAACAAAATTTGCTGGCAGCTTTTGCCGGAGAATCACAAGCATGCAGTCGCTACATGTACTTTGCTTCTACTGCTAAGAAAGAAGGATATCAGCAGATAGCCGCTGTTTTTGAAGAAACAGCGCACCAAGAGAAAGAACACGCCAAACGGTTCTTTAAATTTTTGGAAGGAGGCATGGTAGAGATTACAGCTGCTTATCCGGCCGGTGTTATTGGAACAACGGCAGAGAACTTATTGGCTGCTGCCGAAGGAGAATTGGAAGAGCATTCAGAATTGTATCCGGCATTTGCCAAAACAGCTGCGGAAGAGGGTTTCCCAAAAATAGCCGCTGCGTTCTTGGCCATTGCATCTGTAGAGGTAGAGCACGAAAGACGCTACCGCCAATTGCTGGCTCGCGTAGAGGCCGGAAAATTCTTTAATAGAGAAGACGAAATTTTCTGGCAATGCAGGAATTGCGGCTACATTACACAAGGAAAAACGGCTCCGGAATTGTGTCCTGCCTGTTTGCATTCCAAAGCATACTTTGAAGAAAAGAAAGAAAACTACTAGGTAACGGAACCGCTACCATACGGTTCTTGGTAAACGGCTCTCAGGATTTGGCGTTTGGTGCCCGGTCCCGGGAGCCGTTCTGTTATAAAACCCAACTTCTCCAACAAACGTCTGAAAAACCCGGTACAACTGTACGTCGTAAGTACGGCCCCTGTTTCCAGGTGGGGAACAATCCCAAGCAATACTTCTTCTGTCCACAATTCCCGCTGTACAGCCGGAGAAAACAAATCGTAATATACCACATGAATTTTTTCAGGTACACCGGCGCGCGGATTGCCGGAGTGCAGGGCGTAATCCAGTATATCCGTCCGGTGTTTTAGGATCGTAAAACGATCGTCTACAGCAAACGGAATATCCCATGGACAAGAATGGATGGTTTCCAATACTTCTTTCTCCCGTGCATGGGGAGTGTATTCCAATGGGTCCGTCACAGCTTTTGGCAACGGATATTTTTCAATGGCACTATAAAACAAATGAATAGGAGGGGTGGCATCCCTAACTGTTTGATATGCAAGCAATGCATTCAGCCCCGTTCCCAATCCTGCCTCCAATATATGTATGGAAGAAGGGAGCGTACCGGAAGGTGCATGTTGATCAATGAAATAGCGCAGCCCGGAATCTCTATATACGTATGCAGATTCCAGAAGGGCACCGTGTAAAGAATGGTATGTTTCACCCAAAGGTCCCCTTACTGTTGGGGAACCGTCTGCCGTAGTCTCTACAGCAAAAAAGCTGTCCTTTTGGGGACAGCTTTTAGATGCATTTTTAGTTCCGTTATTTTTTTCTTTCACCGTAACGGCTCCTAAATTTATCTACACGTCCGGCCGTGTCTACAAGCTTCATCTTACCTGTATAGAAGGGATGCGAAGTATTGGAAATTTCCAGCTTGTATAAAGGATATTCTACTCCGTCAATAGTGATGTTTTCTTTCGTATTCACACAGGAGCGGGTAATGAACGTATGATCATTGGACATATCTTTGAATGCGACCAGTCTGTAGTTCTCCGGGTGTATTCCTTGTTTCATTGTATTGTGTTTTTTAATCTTTCGTTTTATCGGGCTGCAAAGGTATACATTTTTTTAGGTACGTCAAAACTTTTTGAGCCAATGCATCTGCAACTGCAGCTGTGGGCGCTTCACTATAGACGCGCATGATGGGTTCTGTATTTGATGTACGCAAGCTTACCCATTGTTTTTCTTCTTCAAAATCCAGACGTAAACCGTCTCTTTCATCGACGATTGCATGGGGGAAGGCCGCTCTTATTGTGTCAAATAAGATTTGCACAGAAGAATTTTCAGGAAGGTCTGCTCTGTTTTTGCTTATGTGGTACGTGGGGTACGTACTTCTGAGTTTGCCGGCCGATACTTGTTTTTCTGCCAACGCAGAGAGGAAGAGAGCCGTTCCAATAAGGGCGTCTCTGCCGTAATGTAAGGAAGGCAAAATTATACCGCCGTTACCTTCTCCGCCTATAATACTTCCTGTGCGTTTCATTTCCGCCACTACGTGGGCTTCTCCAACGGGCGATGATGTGTACGTTCCTTTGTGTACAAGCGTAATGTCTTTAAGAGCACGTGTAGAAGCCAAGTTGGATACGGTATGCAAAGAGATTTCAGGATGTTTCTTTGCGTAGAAATTCAACACGTAATCAGCACAGGCCACCAACGTATATTCTTCTCCAAAAGGGCTGCCGTCTTCGCATATGAGCGCCAAGCGGTCCACATCGGGATCTACTGAAATGCCCAAAGCGGCTTTTTTCTCTACAACGGTTTTTGATAAATCCGTGAGATGTTCCGGTAACGGTTCCGGGTTGTGGGCAAAGCGTCCGGTGGGATCGCAATGGATTTTGTGACAGGCAACACCTAAAGCCTCCAGCAACTTGGGTATGACTACGCCGCCAACTGAATTGATGCCGTCCACCACAACGCTGTAACCGGCTTGTGCAATAGCCTTTTTATTGACCAGTGGATGGTTTACGACAGCTTCTATGTGTTGATCTGTAAAGTCGAGGACGTCGTACGTACCCAGTTTTTCTACAGGAACGTATTCAAAAGCCTCTTTTTCAATAATTTCAAGAATTTCCTCCCCTTGTCGGGCGTTGAGAAACTCTCCTTTGTTGTTGAGCAACTTCAGTGCGTTCCACTCTTTTGGGTTGTGGCTGGCCGTTATGACAATTCCACCGCAGGCTTGTAAGGAAAGTACAGCCATTTGTGTAGTGGGTGTAGCGGCCAATCCAATATCTATTACATCCATGCCACAGGCCTGTAAGGTGCCGCATACCATCTGCCTGACCATTTCACCGGACAGGCGTGCGTCGCGTCCCACCACAACGGTACGTATTGACTTTTTGCTTTGTTCGGTTATCAGTCGTGCATAAGCAGAAGTAAAACGTACTATATCTAAAGGAGAAAGGGATACGCCCGGCTTTCCGCCGATAGTACCCCTTATTCCTGAAATGGATGTAATCAGACTCATGGTTTAACTGGGCATTGCCAGGAAGCACGAGGCAAAGGCCAGGATGGCGTACAATTCCGGGAATACAGCCAATACCAGAGTGTTACCAAATACGTTATGTCCGTTGCTCATTTCTACAACCCCGTTCGCAGCTATCTGGGCTTGTTTAATGGCTGAAATAAGACCCACAACTCCCATCGCCAGACCTGCTGCCAATACAGCCAATGACTGACTCATGGTGAGTACTCCTCCCAAATTGTTAATGGCTCCCAGGTTCAAGAAGAAAGCAGCGAAACCGTACAGCCCCTGGGTCGAAGACAAAGCGCTCAATATCATTGCAGATCCAAAGATATTTGGATTTTTTTTCATCGCTGATACGGTGGCATTTCCTGCCAATACAGTTCCTATAGCACTTCCAACTCCTGCGGGGATCAACATAAGTGCAATACCTATGTAGGCTAAAATTAATGGTAATGTGTTCATAATAAGTTGACTAATGTTAAGATATAGTATTGATTATTCTTTTATTTTTAACGGTTTGTATTCGCGTCCGCCACCGGTAAAATCTGCATTTTTGAAAAATTCCACAAAAGTCAGACGCATGGGGTGCACAAAAGCGCCGAGTGCACTCAGTCCCAAAACCAGGGCATGCCCGAAAAGTAAGAGCACCAAAGCCAGCAGCCATCCCACGTAGGGTACTCCTGCAAGGCTCAATGCGAGGGTGTTAACCACCAGCCCCAGGATACCTCCCGAGGTACCCAGTCCAAAGAGCCGTATGTATGAAAGCATATCGCCAAAGACACCGGTTATGTCATACATTGACCAGAGGCCTTTCCCCAAACGCTTGTGTACAGGCCCTTCCGGCTTGGAAAACAATACGATCAGAGAAATGCTTACAACAAGCATGGTTGTTGAAACGGGTTTTGACATATTCAGATCCTCCACCATTGTGGAAGCGTAGGCAATGGTCGCCCATACAATAAGAATTGCCCAGCCAATGGGAGCCATCCCATGCTGCCAGCCTTTTCTTATGATGGAATTGACGGCCGTAAGTATGCGGGCAAAAACTATTTGGAACAAGCCAAAAAGTATGGCAAACCAGAACATATTCATATCGTTGAACTGGAAGAAAAAATTCTGGTTTTTTACAAGTGATGGTGCAATTTCTGAGATTTTCATGCCAAAGAAACCACCGGGCAGGGTAGCTATGATAATAGATCCAAGTCCCAGGAAAAAGACAAGGTTAAGGTATCCCTTCATTTTTGGAAGGAAAAACCGCCCCAATAATCCAATAAGTACCAGCAGTAGCCCGTATCCCATATCTCCTAGGCAAAAACCAAAGAAAAGCATATAGAATGGAGCAAAGTACGGGGTAAGATCCAATTCATCGTAGACAGGTAGCATATACATCTTTCCTATGGGTTCGAAAAGACTTGAAAACCAGGAGTTCTTCAACTTTATTGGCGGGTCGTCGCTGCCTTCTGCAGGTGCAGATAAATAATACAGACCTTCTTTTTCCAAGAAAGATTCCAGCTCTGTAGCTCTGTCTGTGGGAGCGAATCCTGTCAATAAATCAATACGACCTTCCACCTGTTTATCTGCCGAAGCTCCTGCCAGGTAAAGATCCAATTTTGATGACAATTCATTGGCATATGATGTAAGTACCCCGATGTGGTCCGAAAGTATTTCCAACCGGTCAGTACATAGCTGCAGCTCAGCTTCTTTTTCACGAAGTTCTTCCTGAAGCACATTGCATGGAATAGTCGGAAACACAGCCTCGTTTCCCGGAAAATCATAGGATTCTCCCGGAACTTCCAGAACTATGAAACTAATTTGCTTCTCTGTCTTTTCCACAACAAACAAAGGATATTGTTTTTCCCATTCAGGATTGAAACGGCGTGCAGGCTGTATATAAGCATGGATAACATAACCCATATCCTGGATTTTTTCCACATCCTGCAGGGTAAAAGGTCCCCACGGTTCTGCTGCTTTCAGTTGCTCTGATAAAGAATGAATGGTTGTTTTCAGGGATTCCCGTGTGGAGAACAACTCCTCCGCTTCTTTTAGCAGTAAAGCACCATGGTCCTGATAAGGCTCCGCCTTCTCATCCTTTTTTTCTTTGGCAACTATGCTGAGTTTGTTTACGACCTGATTGATCTGAAAAAGTTTGTCTGAAAGATCCTTGGAATGTTGGTCCACCGCTTTTTCCTGACGGTTGATGTCAACCATTCCCAAATCCTGCAATTTGTTTAAAAAGTCTGGTGTCTGCTCATTAAGCAAAACAAAGGAATACTTTGTCATTTTGGTAATCATAGCAGCTCCTCCTCGTTCTTTTTACGTGTTTTAACAATTTTCTGACTGGCTTTGGACAGCGTTTCCTGGTCCTCTAAAAACCGTTTGATCTTAAGAATGGCTTCTTCGTACCCGGGAATTTGAACCTTTTCGTAAAGATTTACCTTTTGTGTAGTTTTCTTACGTGCAAAATCCAGCATGTTTTTCTTCTGCAGGTAAATTTCACTTTCTATCCCAATCTGTGCAAGATCTTGCAGAATCTGAACCCCCTGGGCATACCACTGGGGCTCAGCGAAAAGTGAGAAAGGTTTTACTTCAAATAGAACTTCCTTGAGGACAGGGGTTTTTATACCGGCAATTTTAACCGTTTCAAGCCTCACATCTTTAACGGCAATCAGCCCCGGGGTAAACTCATTCCATAAGGCAGCCATATTCCTGTAAGAAGACAAGGATTTGTCCAGTTTCTCCAGTAACTCGTCGGACCGCTCTTTGGCACGTTTTACTTCCATACGCAGGGCACTTTCTTTGTTTTTCAGCGTAGGGAGGGCTCTCTCCCTAATTTTGAGCTGTTTCCCCAGATTATGGAGGGACGTTTTGTTAAACTGATATTTAATTGCCATAATATTTCTCAACTAAATCTTCACGAATACTCAATTCTTCTTTTGTGAAGTACTTAGCAAACAATTTCCAGGTACGTTCCAGCATTTCCGTTACGTTTATATTTACGTCAATAGAAAGGAGCTGGAATGAATATTCTTTTGCAAAATCCAGTGCACGTAAGTCGTAGTCGCTCAAATCAAAACCGTTTTCCAGTTTTGTCTTGGCATCGGCTGCGTCTGCGTACAAACGGATAGCTGTATTCATCACGTGGTTGTGGTCTTCTCTTGTTTGTTTTCCTATGACCAATTGTTTGAGTCGTGACAAGGAACGGAAGGGGTCCACAATTACTTTACCGGTATCTGTGTCGTGGCGTAGGAAAAGCTGACCTTCTGTAATATATCCGGTGTTGTCGGGAATGGCGTGGGTAATATCACCGCCGCTAAGAGTTGTAACGGCAATAATGGTGATAGAGCCTCCTGAAGGCAATTGTACAGCCTTTTCATAGATTTTAGCCAGGTCAGAATACAGTGATCCGGGCATAGAATCTTTAGACGGTATTTGGTCCATTCGGTTGCTTACAATACTCAATGCGTCTGCATAAAGCGTCATGTCGGTAAGCAGTACCAGTACTTTTTCGTTTTTATCTACAGCAAAATATTCGGCAGCCGTAAGGGCCATATCGGGAATGAGCAAACGCTCTACCGGCGGGTCGTCCGTAGTATTTACAAAACTGATAATACGTGATAATTTTCCTGCGTTTTCAAAAGTTTGGCGGAAAAACAAATAGTCGTCGTTCGTCAGTCCCATACCTCCCAAGATGATTTTGTCTACGTCTGCTCGTAGCGCAACGGTAGCCATCACTTGGTTGTACGGTTGGTCGGGGTCGGCAAAGAAAGGAATCTTTTGACCGGACACCAATGTGTTGTTCAAGTCAATCCCCGCAATTCCTGTGGGAATAATTTGTGAAGGTTGTATTCTGCGGTATGGGTTTACGGAAGGTCCTCCAATTTCACGGTGTTCTCCTTCTACCTCGGGGCCTCCGTCAATGGGACGTCCGTATGCGTCGAAAAAACGACCTGACAAATCATCACTGACATGAAGCGAAGGGGCTTCTCCAAAGAAAACAACTTCGGAATTGGTGGCAATCCCCTCTGTTCCTCCAAAAACTTGTAGGGTAACAAGGTCTCCGCTGATTTTTACCACTTGAGCCAGGCGGCCATCAACGGTAGCCAGTTCGTCGTTCATGACGCGCTGTGCGTTTAAAGCGACCGTTGCTTTAGTAATTCCTTCTAAACGTGTGTATATGCGTTGAAAAGCTTGTGCCATAATCTATGTGTTAAGCCTGAACCTTTTGGCTCAGGAGTTCTTCAATATCGGTTTCGTAGCGTTTAAATTCTTCGGACATGTATTCGGAATAGTTCATTTGACGGAAGATGTTGATCAATCTCTTGAAAAAGGCAGAGCACTCCTCAAAGTCTTCAAATTCAAAAGCTTGTCTGCAAACTTCTATGATTTTTGTATACATGTATTGTTGTCGTTCCATGGGGGTAGACGCGTCAATGGAATCGAAAGCATCTTGTTGTAAGATGATGAAGTCAATCAATTCAGATTTCCAATAGTTGATATGGTACTCTAAGGGTACTCCGTCGTCTCCCAGGATGTTGATTTGTTCGTATGCTTCTTTACCACGTCTGACGTAGTTCTTGCCCTCCCAAATGGAGTCTATCCATTCCGGTCCCAATTTTTCTTCATAGTACTTTATGATTTCCGGATATTCCAGGTATTTGGAATAGCTGTCCATAGGATCTATAGCAGGGTAACGTTTTCTGTCGGCCCTGTTTTGCGACAATGCATAGAAGCAACGAGTGGCTTTTTGTGTAGATTCCGTAACGGGTTCTTTTAGGTTTCCTCCGGCAGGAGATACCGTTCCAATAAAAGTGACCGATCCCAATTCTCCGTTGTTCAGTTCTACAATTCCTGCTCGAGCGTAGAAACTGGAAATAATAGCCGGAAGGTCCATGGGGAACGCGTCTTGTCCGGGCAACTCTTCCATACGGTTACTCATTTCCCTGAGGGCTTGTGCCCAACGAGAAGTAGAGTCTGCCAACAACAAGGCTCTGTGTCCCATAGCTCTGTAATATTCGCAGAGGGTCATAGCCGTATATACAGAGGCTTCACGGGCGGCTACCGGCATGTTGGATGTATTACAGATAATAGTGGTACGTTCCATCAGGTGGCGTCCTGTACGGGCGTCTATCAGTTTGGGGAACTCTGTAAATATTTCCACTACTTCGTTGGCACGTTCGCCGCAGGCTGCTACCATAATAATATCGGCTTCTGCTTGCTTGGCAATGGCGTGCTGTAAAACGGTTTTCCCAGATCCAAAAGGCCCGGGAATAAATCCCGTACCTCCTTCTGCAATGGGATTGAACGTATCTATGGTACGCACACCTGTTTCCATTACTTTGTAAGGTCTGGGCTTTTGTTTGTAAGCGGTGATGGCCCGTTTGACAGGCCATCTTTGTACCATAGTAACGGGGATGCTGGTACCTTTTTCGTCTTTGAGTACGGCTACCGTTTCATCTACCGTGTACGATCCTTCTACAGTGATTTTTTCTACGGAATACGTACCTGTCATGACAAAAGGAACCATAATACGGTGTACTAGCCAGCCTTCCATGACTTCTCCCAGCCAATCTCCGGCTGTAACTGTGTCGCCGGTACGAACCAAAGGTTTGAAATCCCAGGTTTTTTCTCTGTCCAACGGGTCGGTATATTCTCCTCTTTTCAGGAAGACACCGTCCATGGTAGTCAGGTTGTTTTGAAGTCCATCGTAATTGCTAGATAGCAAGCCGGGACCCAATTGAACTTCCAACATATGACCTGCAAAGGTCACATGGTCACCAACGCGCAATCCTCTTGTGCTTTCAAAGACTTGTGCCGAGACGCTTTTACCCGACACTCTGATGACTTCTGCCATCAGGCGTGTATCTGCCAGATGGATGAAACAAATTTCGTTTTGAGCAACCGGTCCGTCAACTTCAATGGTAACCAGGTTGGCAATGATGCCCCTTACTTTACCGGTAGTTTGTGTTTGCATAATTATTATTCTTCTTTATCTGCTTTGTATGTGCCTTTTACTTCATCTACCAGTTCCCTGAACATTCTTGTCCCTGTTTCTTTGTCCAGACGTGCCCAGCGGGCAACGAGGGAAGCCTTAAGAAAAAAAGCGAGTATAACATGTATATCAAAATAATGAAATATGCTCAGCTCTGAGACTTTCTGCCACCGGAGACTATCAATTTTCTGTTCCCTTTCCAAGGGATCTTTTAATTGCATGATCCTGTGCAGGACTGTTGCATATTCCGAAATGAATTCAAGTTTAAAATCTTCTGCCTTAGATTGCTTCAACTGTTGGGTAAGGATGCTGTCGCCAATCAGGTGGTCATCGGGGCTTGTTCCGTAATTCCTGGCAGTATATGCTGCTATGATATTGCGGATTTCCTGGTCAAAGGAAAAATAATCCCGAATGAAAAAATTGCTGTGACATTGAGCTGCCCGGTAAAAATGAATATTCATGAACCTGGCTTCCAGGCCCTTTTCTATCCAGTCGAGCAAGCGGTTGTCCTTTTTGCTCAACATGTTTCTCAGGGATCCGGTCAGTTCTTGAAAATCAAAGCTACCCGATTGAAAATCCAGAGCTAGTTGTGGCAATCCTGCAATAATGAACTCGTAATTATTCATCATAGAGAAGCGATTGTGTTCCCGGACTTACGTATTTATTGAATAGAGCCATGAAATCCTTGTCTGTGAACCGGATTTGGTATCCTCCGCCGGCAGGCTCTATAACAAATCCGTTTTCCATATCTTCAGTGAAGGTAACTTTCAGACCTTTGTCAAATATTTCTGATGTTCTGGATTTGAGGAACCCTGCAAATGATTCTTTCCTGGACTGTGGTAATACCAGCTCCAAGGCCATAGACCCGGCATCTTCCGGTTTAAAAGACTGTACCAAGGTGCTTATGATATCCTGAACAAAGACATCGTCTTCCATTGCTTTCTTAGTAGGGCCTTCCAGTGCTTTAAACACTACCATGTCCTTGATTTTCTTTTTTAATACCGAGATGGTATGGCGTGAGGCCATCTTGATTTCATTCTCTACCTGCTCTTTGTGTTCGGCAGCTTCTTGTTCAGCCCGATCAACAATCCAGGTAGCCTCCTTTCTGGCTTCTTGAACAATTGTCAGGGCTTCTTCTTTGGCTTTTTCTAGAAGAATATCCGCTTCTTCCTTGCCTTTAGCCAAACCTTCTTGGTACAGCTTATTTGTAAGTTCTTGCAGTTTGTTTTCCATAGGTTTGTATTGTGATTGTATGGTTGTTTTATGATAAGAATCCAAGTAAAATTCCTGCGGCTACAGCAGAACCAATGACTCCGGCTACGTTCGGGCCCATGGCGTGCATAAGCAAGTGGTTGGTCCGGTCGTATTGCAAGCCAACGATTTCAGATACACGGGCCGAGTCGGGGACTGCAGATACACCCGAGTTTCCAATGAGCGGATTGATTTTGTTCCCCGGTTTTAAGAACAGGTTCATGACCTTGACAAAAAGTACACCGGCTGCTGTTGCAACAATAAAGGACATGGCTCCCAGTCCAAAAATGAGGACGGATTCCACTTGAAGGAATTTATCTGCTTGTGTAGAAACTCCTACGGTCAATCCAATCAGGATGGTGACTACGTCAATGAGCGGTCCGCGGGCCGTTTCTGCAAGGCGTCTTGTCACTCCACTTTCTTTCAGCAAGTTGCCAAAGAAGAGCAAACCCAGCAAGGGCAATCCCGACGGTACTATGAAAGCCGTCAACAACAATCCCACAATGGGGAAAATGATTTTTTCTGTTTTGGAAACGGCACGTGCCGGTTTCATCTTAATCAACCGCTCCTGTTTTGTTGTAAACAACTTCATAATAGGGGGTTGAATAAGCGGTACCAACGCCATATAAGAATAGGCAGATACGGCAATGGCGCCCAATAAGTCCGGAGCCAATCTTGATGATAAGAAAATGGCCGTAGGACCGTCAGCGCCTCCAATAATGCCGATGGCACCGGCAGCTTGTGGTTCAAACCCTAAGAAGAGGGATGCTCCATAAGCCGCAAAAATACCAAACTGAGCGGCAGCGCCTATTAAAAGCAATTTGGGGTTGGATATGAGAGAAGAAAAGTCTGTCATGGCTCCAATACCCATAAAGATAAGCGGGGGATACCAACCGTTCTGTACACCGTGGTGTAAGATGTTAAGTACAGAACCTTCTTCGTAAATACCAACACTCAGACCTGGGTATAGGGGGATATTCCCTATAATCATTCCAAATCCAATGGGAATGAGCAGGAGCGGTTCCCACTCCTTGATAATTCCCATGGCAATAAATCCAATACCTATACATATCATTAAGATGTGTTGAAAAGTGGTATTGGCAAATCCTGTGTATTCCCAGAATTGTTGTAGGTTATTGATGATTTGATCCATGTTAATTCAAAATTATCAAGGGTGCACCTTCCAGTACAGAGTCTCCTTTACTTACTTTGATAGAAGTTACAACTCCGTCTCTGTCGGCTTCAATATTGTTTTCCATTTTCATGGCTTCCAGTACAACCAGTTTTTGTCCCGATTTAACGGTATCACCTTCTTTTACCGTTACTTCCAAGATTACTCCCGGTAGCGGTGAATTGATGGTATGTGTGGCACCGCCTGCTGAAGGAGCTTTGGCTGCTTGAGACTTGGGGGTGGGGGCAGATACACGCGGTGAGCGGGAAACGGTGGGTACAGAAGTTTTTTTAATAGGTTTGTCGATGGTCACCTGGTAGGGAGTTCCGTTAACCTCCACTTCTGCTAAGGTATCTTCCAGTTCATTAATGACAACGTTGTAATTGTTCCCGTTAATGATCAATTTATATTCTTTCATGATTGTAGATGTGTTATCGGTTTTATTATTTTCTTGCAGAGGGAGTTTTCCTCATGGATTGACCCTTGGAACTCCATGGAGAATAATTTCTCCTGACTTGCTCAATGGTCAAGATGGTTGTTTCAATATCGTGCACTTCATTTTCACGTGCATACATATGCAGTGCCGTGGCAATGGCTGCAAACACTTCTCCTGAAGTTTCTGCCATCGATACTTTTCTAGTTTTGCCATAGGCATCTGCTTTCCTCTGTGTCAAGTTTAAGGCTATTTTCCCTGTTCCTTTAAATACAAATGTTAAAAGGACGAGTGCCAAAAACACTACGGACATAGCTAAAAGGGCCATAATCCACCCGTATGGATCTGTTTCTTTCATCAGGTCGCTACGTGATTTCCCGTCTAATGAAAAGTTGTTGGTACTGGGCGATGTTCTGGGTAAGATTTCCCATCCTGTATTATCGGCATCTACTCCATACGTACCTTCTCCATCCACTGCTCTACCATAGGATTGATTGGGTTCCAAATCTTTAGGCAAGGTGACCTGGTCGATGATGGTAGTTCCGTCACCGCTTGTTAAAATAAGCACCTCCGATTCCTCCAGCGTGAAGTTGACATGAAAAGATCCCCTGTGGGGCTTGCTGTCTGCCCAGAACAAGATGTGTTGTCTGGGCCTGATTTTTGTCAACACGTCGCCACGCGGAATGGTGTATTTCTTCAAGTTGTCGGGATCGTTACTCAAGTAGCAACCTCCAATATCCACCGTTCCATAACCGGTATTGAAAATTTCAAACCAAGCACTGTGTACACCAAAATCATCCTGAAAATCTTCCGTATTGATAATCAAAAGCTCATTCAGTCTTAACTCGTTTGGATTTTGGCCATAGAGCCCGACGGCTAAGAGCAACACCCATACGGTAAGTAAGCATTTATAGAAATGTTTCATTGTAATGTAGGGTTATAAAGGAAGGTTATCGTGCTTCTTGGGAGGCAGACTTTGTTTTTTGTTGGAGAGCAACTGCAAGGCCCGTATAATCCTGAAACGCGTATTCCTAGGTTCTATTACGTCATCAATGTACCCGTACCGTGCCGCATTATAGGGGTTAGCAAAATTGTCGCGGTATTCTTTTTCTTTTTCTGCCACAAAAAGGGCCGGATCTTCTACATTAGCCAGTTCTTTTCCGTACAATACCTCAATAGCACCGGACGGTCCCATAACGGCAATCTCTGCAGAAGGCCATGCATAGTTGAGGTCTCCACCCAGATGCTTGGATCCCATTACAATGTAGGCGCCTCCATAAGCTTTCCTAAGGATTACGGTGATTTTAGGTACTGTGGCTTCTCCGTACGCGTACAGCAATTTGGCTCCGTGTAAAATCACTCCGCCGTATTCTTGTTGTGTTCCGGGTAAGAATCCGGGAACGTCTACCAAGGTAATGATGGGAATGTTGAAAGCATCGCAAAAACGTACAAAACGAGCCGCCTTTCTGGAAGAGTTGATATCCAACACACCGGCCAATACGCGAGGCTGGTTGGCTACAATACCTACAGATGTTCCGTTAAAACGAGCAAACCCCGTAATGATATTGGTAGCGTAGTCTTTATGTACTTCCAGGAACTTGCCGTAGTCCACAATGTTGTGGATGATATCGTACATGTTGTACGGTTTGTTGGGGCTGTCCGGAATGATTTCGTTCAAAGAGTCTTCCAGCCTGTCAATGGGGTCGGAGCATTCTATATGCGGAGGTTCCTCCATATTGTTCTGAGGCAGGTAGCTGAGCAGGTCGCGAAGCAACTCAATGCCATCTTCTTCCGATTCAACGGCAAAGTGTGCCACACCGCTCTTGCTGGCGTGTACTTGTGCTCCACCCAGGTCTTCCTGAGTAACGTCTTCTCCCGTTACGGTCTTGACTACTTTTGGGCCTGTCAAGAACATGTAGCTGGATCCCTTCATCATGACTGTAAAGTCTGTAAGTGCAGGGGAATACACAGCACCGCCGGCACAAGGGCCAAACAGGGCTGAAATTTGTGGAATCACACCGGATGCCAAGATGTTTTTCTGGAAAATATCGCCATATCCTGCCAAGGCATTCACACCTTCTTGAATTCGTGCGCCTCCGGAGTCGTTGATTCCGATGAGAGGAGCACCTACTTTCATGGCCTGTTCCATGATTTTAGTAATTTTCAGGGCCATGGTTTCAGAGAGGGAACCGCCAAAAACGGTGAAATCCTGTGCAAATACATACACGAGCCTTCCTTCTATGGTCCCATATCCCGTAACAACGCCGTCACCCATGATGACGTTATCCTGCATGCCAAAGTTGGTACTTCTGTGCGTCACGAACATATCAAACTCTTCAAAGCTGCCTTCATCAAGAAGCATGGTTATGCGTTCGCGAGCCGTCAATTTTCCTTTAGCATGTTGTGCGTCAATACGTCTTTGTCCACCACCCAGGCGGGCTTTTTCACGGAGCTGTATCAACTCCCTGACCTGTTCCAACTGCTTGCTCATTTTTATACAGTGTATTTAAAATTATAGAATAAAAAATTATTTACCAGGGTTTTCACACAGCTCTGTCAATACCCCAAGGGTATCTTTTGGGTGTAGAAAAGCAATTTGTAGTCCTTCTGCTCCTTTACGCGGTGTTTTATCAATCAGACGTATGCCTTTCTTTTCCAATATTTCCAGTTTTTCCGGCAGGCCTTCTGTGGCAAAAGCAATATGGTGTACCCCTTCTCCTCTTTTCTCAATGAATTTTCCAATGGGGCCTTCCGGATCTGTGCTTTCCAGTAGTTCAATTTTTGTTTCTCCTACTTGGAAAAAAGCTGTTTTTACTTTTTGGTCCTTTACCTCTTCTATAGCATAACAAGTAAGACCAAGAACATTTTCATAAAAGGGAATAGCTGTTTCCAGTGACTTTACGGCTATGCCTATATGCTCAATATGTTTGATCATAGTTTATTGAGTCAAATTATAATTTTTAATCCCACAAAAGTATGAAATTTATCTGAAAAGTCTAATATAATCATAGATTCTTTACTTTTGTAGGTATTACTTATGGAAATGATGAAAACAATCAAAAACCATACCGAAATTCGTTATTTTCTTGGCTTGATAAAACTGATGGCTTTGATTCTGCTCTTGTTTTTTTTGACAAGAATGGGTTTTTATGCATACAACCAATATTTGTTTCCGGAAATTTCTACGGCTTCGTGGTTAGAGATTTTGCGTGGAGGCCTGCGTTTTGATTTGGCTGCCTTGTTTTATCTGAACGGGCCTTATCTGCTGCTGGCTCTTTTGCCGTTGCCGTTTGTTTTCTCAAAGGGATGGCAGCTTTTTTTAAAGGTCCTTTTTATGGTAACGAACGGAGCCGGTTTTTTGGCTCAATTGTTTGATTTTGTATTTTTTCGGACCACTCTTAGGAGAACGGATTTTACTTTCTTTCGTGAATTTTCTAATGAAACAAACCTGGGACCCATTGTGCTCCGTGCCGTAACGGAACATCCCTTTGTGGTACTTTTGTGGCTCATTCTTATGGGATTGCTTTGGTTTGGATACGGACGTATAAGTTACAAGCCGTCCAAAGAGCCGTCTCGTCCTGCGTTAACGGTTCGTTTTTTTGCAACCCGATTGCTGGTTTGGTGCTTGACGGCAGGACTTGCCGTAATAGCCATCCGGGGTGGTATGGACAGAACCACACGCCCCATCACCTTGAGCAATGCTACGGCTTATGTAAGAGACCCCATACAGACCGGGTTGGTTTTGAATACTCCGTTTTGCATCATACGAACGGTGGGAAAACCTTCTTTGGAAAGGCTGAATTATTTCCCCTCAGAGGAGGAATTGGAACGTATTTACACACCTATTCATAGAAAAAAAGAGGGTGAAGATCGAATGGGGCCAGATTCTGCAGAGGATGTGGAAAAAAATGTGGTCATTCTTATTCTGGAAAGTTTTTCCAAAGAATACATAGGGAGCCTGAACGAAGGAACAGGTCCGTCCTATACGCCTTTTCTGGATTCTTTGATGATGCATTCGTTTTCTTGTACAAAGGCTTATGCAAACGGTCGGAAATCGGTAGATGCCATTCCTTCTATTCTGGGTAGCATCCCTTCTTTGGAACAATCGTTTGCTCTTACGCCGTACGCACTTAATAAGGTAGAAGGATTGGGTAATGCATTAAAAAAGAGGGGATATGCTACGGCATTTTTTCATGGGGCTCCAAACGGTTCTATGGGATTGGACGGAATGGCGCGTCATTTTGGTTTTGATGCGTATTACGGTATGAACGAATTTGGTGACAAAGCTTTTTACGATGGGTACTGGGGTATATGGGACGAGCCCTTTTTGCAATTTTTTGCGGCTACTTTAGATTCTTTTCCCGAGCCTTTTGCTGCTGCCCTGTTTACCCTTTCTTCTCATCACCCTTTTGTGATACCTAAAGAGTACAAAGGCAAATTTCCTGAAGGGACAGATCCCGTTCACCCATGCATTGGATATGCAGACTATGCAATCCAACGGTTTTTTGAACGCGTTGCCAAAAGCAGTTGGTATGAACATACGTTGTTTGTTTTGGTAGCTGATCACGGAATTTTTTCCCGCACCAACCCCCAATACCAGTCAGCTACAGAAAGTATGGCCATTCCTTTGTTGTACTACGATCCTTCAGGAACGCTTATACCTAAAGGAGAAAGGTTTGAACACACAACACAGCAAATTGATATTATGCCTACCGTTTTGGAGTGGTTGGATTACCCGCACAGCTATTTTGCCTTTGGAAGAAACATACGCGATACCTCTACCATTCCCTTTGTGGCAAACAATCCGTCATCCAACGAGCTCTTTCTAAAAGCTTTCAGACAGCAGTACAACAACAGACTTTTGGACGATCGCTTAACAGCAGAAGACTGAATACGCCGTTAAGCCATGTTGGTGAACACGTTTTGTACGTCGTCGTCTTCCTCTATACGTTCTACCAACTTTTCTATTTCTTCTTTTTCAGCAGGCGTCAATTCTTTTAAGGGACCGTTGACGATACGATCAAATCCGCCGCTGACCAATTCCAATTGCTTTTCTTCAATAAATTTTTGCAGACTGCCGTAGGCTTCAAAGGCACCGTAAATGACTATGACATCGTCTTCGTCCTCGTCTTTGAAGACTTCTTCTCCTCCGTAATCAATCAATTCCAGTTCCAACTCTTCCAAGTCCAATCCCGGTGTCTCTTTTATACGAAAAACACAAGTATGATCAAATAAGAAATCTACACTGCCGGAAGTACCCAAACTGCCTCCGTGTTTGTTGAAATAGGAGCGGACATTGGCTACCGTTCGCGTAGTATTGTCTGTAGCCGTTTCTACCAAAATGGCAATACCGTGCGGCCCGTATCCTTCGTACACCACTTCTTTGTAATCGCCTTTGTCTTTTTCCTCTGCCCTTCGGATGGCTCTTTCTATATTATCCTTAGGCATGTTTTCAGACCGGGCTGTTTGGATAACGGCCCGCAAACGCGGATTGTTTTCGGGATCTGTTCCGCCTTCTTTGGCTGCAATAGTCAGCTCTTTACCCAAACGGGTAAAGGTGCGGGACATACTGCCCCAGCGCTTTAATTTTCTGGCCTTTCTGTATTCAAAAGCCCTGCCCATAATAGAATTGTTTTATTGCATCAACACTTCAATGCGTGAAATGTATTTGTCAATATCCATGCCCTCTATCGTTTGAGGGTATTTGAGTTTGATCATATTGTAGATAGACAAGGCGCCTTCGTAGTCGCCTGTTTCTTCCATGAGGATGGCTGCCTTTTTATAATATCCTGCAGCGTACGCATTGTCTTTATAGGTGGCGGCTTTCATATACCAGGACAACCCTTTGTCCAATTGATCAAGCCCCACGTAGGCATCTGCTATGTTGGCATACGCCCTTGCTTGTATGATTTCATCTCCTGTTTTGTACTTTCTCAGGAAGTCAATAGCTTCTGTGTAGTTTTCCAGTTGGAGCTCACAAACACCTGCGTAAAAATATACCAGAGGACCGGCTTTCTTTTTATAATCTTTTATGATGTCTTTAAAACCTAAGATGTTGCCGTCTCCGTTTAGTGCTAGGTCAAAGGAATCTATACGGAAGTATTGTTCTGCGGGAAACAGTTGCGCCAAGGCTTCTTCCCGTTTGGGGTCTCGAATGAGCCTCATATAGGCAAACACCAATCCCAGCAGGATTACAACACCTAAAACGGTATACAAAATATGGTTTTTGTATTTGTTCAGAAACTCTTCTGATTTGCTAATGGCTTCGGCTACTACGGCCATTTCTTCTTTTTTCTGAGTATGCTTAGATCTGCTTTTCTTTTTTGACATAGGTCTTTGTTTTAAGGCGGCAAATATACGTATTTTTTGCTATTTTTGCACACTTACACAAGGAATCTGCATGCATTTAGTTCGATTGTTGATCTCTGATTTTAAAAACATTGCTCAAGCTCAATTGGAATTTTCTCCGGGAATTAACGTTTTGTACGGAGATAACGGAGAGGGAAAAACCAACTTGTTGGACGCCATCTATTATTTGAGCCTGTGTAAAAGTGCCTTATCTATCCGGGACAGAGAGGTTGTCCGTCACAACGCTCAAACTTTTTCTTTGTTTGGTGAATACGATGTGACTTCCGGATTGACAGAAAAAATTTCCTGTTCCGTGACACCCGGTACGGAAAAAACATTTCAAAGGAACGGGAAAAAATATGAGAAATTGTCTTTGCATGTAGGATTGCTGCCCGTTGTCATGGTTTCTCCACAAGACACAACGCTTGTGTACGGTCCCGGGGAAGAGCGTCGTAAGTACATGAATTTTCTTCTTTCGCAGACCATACCGGACTACTTGTTGACGGTTATGGAATACAACAAACTGCTTCACCAAAGAAACAGGTGGTTGAAATCGGACGGAGGGTCTCAAAACGTATTGGAAGCTATAGATGCAGGTCTTTCTGTCAGAGCAGATGCCATTCATGAACACCGCAGCCGTTTGTGTCGCTTATTGGGTCCTCAGGTAACGAAGTACTACAATTTGCTGTCTTCCGGTAAAGAACAAGTAGATTTAAGGTACGATTCCGATTTGAATCGCGCTCCCATGAAAGAATTGTTGGCCCGATCTTTTGAAAAAGACAGAGTCCTTATGTATACTAGTGTGGGCATTCAACGTGATGATATTTATTTTTCATTAGGCGGTCATGCTTTGAAGTCGTGCGGATCGCAAGGGCAGCAGAAAACGTATCTGCTGGCCCTCAAACTGGCGCAATTTGCTTTGATAAAGCAAATGAAAGAGGTGGCTCCCATTTTGTTGTTGGATGATGTGTTTGACAAACTAGATGCACAAAGGGTTTCGCGTTTGTTGCATTTGGTGGTGGAAGACGGTTTTGGACAGATTTTTCTAACAGACAGCAACAAAGTACGCATAGAAGAAATCATTCAGAATTTAGGCGGTTCACGTAAAATATTCAGAGTTAAAGACGGAGGGTTTACAAATGAAGAGGAAGCAGGCAAGAGTATTGAAAGACATCATTGACCAAACATTGCAAGAGTCGGGATTGGCAGAAGGTTTGGAAACATTGAAAATCCATAAAGCTTGGGATGAGGTCATAGGAAAGTCGGCTGCTCAAGAATGTACAAAACGTACGTTCCGCAGCGGCAGGTACACAGTACATGTAGCGTCTTCTGTACTCCGCTGCCAGTTGGATATGCAAAAGATCTTTTTAAAGGAAAGGTTGAACATACTCTTAGGGAATGATTCCGTTCAAGAAATCATTATTCGTTGAATATGCGTAAAAAGCCGCTCATCATAGCAGACAACCAAATACCTTACCTGGAAGGAATTCCCGAGCGTTACGCACGTATAGTTCGCATGCCCTATCACCGGATAGATGCATCGGCTTTGCGCTGTGCAGATGCTTTGTTGGTACGTACGCGTACCCTTTGTTCCAAGGAATTGCTTCAAGGCAGTTCCGTGACTTTTGTCGGTTCACCTACTATTGGCACAGACCATATTGATTTGGATTACTGTGCTACGGCAAACATTGCGGTGGCACACGCTCCGGGATGCAATGCAGGGGCCGTGATGCAATATGTTTTTACAGCTCTGGCCGTTGCGGCTACGCAGAAAAACATGTGTCTTTCAGACAAAACAATCGGTATTGTAGGAGTTGGAAATGTAGGGAGCAGGGTAGAACGGTTGGCCGGACACTTAGGTATGAAAACGTTGCTGAACGACCCTCCCAGAGCAGCACAAGAAGGAGTCGATTCTTTTTGTTCGCTTGATTTTTTGCTTTCAAAAGCAGATGTAGTTACGCTGCACGTACCCTTGGACGCTACTACAAGAGGAATGGCTGATAGATCCTTTTTTGACAAAATGAAGGAAGGCGCCTTCTTTATTAATACATCGCGTGGAGACGTTACAAACGAGCAGGCTTTGCAAGCAGCTGCACCCGGTTTGGGTGCTGTTGTTTTGGACGTCTGGCAGAACGAACCGCATATAGACAAGAAGACATTAGATGCGACACACATAGCCACGCCGCACATTGCCGGGTATTCCATGGAAGGAAAAAGGAATGCCACAGAAACGGTTGTCCGAGCACTGGCCGCTCATTTTCAATGGGAAGAATTGCTGCAATACGCAGTGACCTTGCCGTCCGTGGAAGAAGTTCCCTCCCATGCACTGTTTACGCAATGTTTTCCCATTATGGAAGAAGACAAGCGGTTGAGGTCTGCACCGGATCTGTTTGAAGAACAAAGAAATGCCTACGTATATAGAAGAGAGTGGACTCGGGAACAATACAATGCACTGACATTTTGTTAATTACAAAGACATGTTTACCAAACAAGACAAAGAAACCATAGAGAGCCGAGGCCTGAGTGTTTCCGCAATAGAAGAACAGCTGGCACATTTTCAAGAAGGGTTTCCCCCTTTGGATATCGTAGAACCGGCTGTTCCCGGTAACGGCATCACACAACTGGACCAAGCCGAGCAAAACCGGTACGCAGCGCGTTATGAAGGATGGAAGGGAACGCGCGTAAAATTTGTGCCGGCATCGGGAGCGGCCAGCCGGATGTTCAGCCACCTGTTTCAAGCGCAAGAAGAACTGCAAACAGGCGGCAAGCAAGCCTTGAACGCCAACGCCCTTCTGTTTTTTGAGAGACTAAAAGAATTTGCGTTTTATCCCCTTTTGGAAAAACAACCCATAGATCTTTCCGACAAACAACAAGTCTTACGCAGTTTGCTTACAGATGAAGGGTTGGGTTACGCTCAATTGCCCAAAGGATTGATTCCTTTTCACAAATACGCGGAAGGTCCCAAAACGCCTTTTGAAGAACACCTGACAGAGGCAGCGTTATCAACGGCCAATCCCGACGGAACGGCAGCTGTTCATTTTACAGTATCGGAAGAACACGAACCTCTTTTCAAGGCATTGTGGGAGCAAATACAAGAGGCTGTCACCCTCCGTTTTGGTTTGACCTTTGCCGTCAGTTTTTCCAATCAAAGCCCGTCTACAGACACCTTGGCCGTACAGATGAACAACACGCCGTTCAGGAATGACGACGGAAGCCTGCTATTTCGTCCGGGCGGACACGGAGCGCTTTTAAAGAATTTACATACCTTGAAGGAAGATCTGATAGTCATCAGAAACATAGACAACGTAGTACCTGAAACAAGGTTGGAACCGGTACTTTTTTGGAGGAAAGTATTGGCGGGATTTCTTTTGGACTGTCAGCACCAAGCACATGATTATATAAGGATATTGAAAAAAAATAAGGCAGACAAAGACCTGGTTCATGAAGTAGTTGATTTTCTGAAAAAAACGTTTTGTATTACCCGGTTGCCCTTGAATTACGACAACATTCCGGAGTGTGCCTCTGCGTTGATTGCTGTTTTGGATAGGCCCATTCGCGTGTGCGGCATGGTTCCGGTCTCCGGAGAGCCCGGTGGCGGTCCTTTCAAAGTACGAGAAGAAGACGGCAGCATTTCACTCCAAATTTTGGAAGAAGTACAATTGGGAGGAAAAAAATATCCGTCTACACATTTTAATCCGGTAGATATTGTGTGTTCCATTAAGAATCCAATGGGCAATTTGTATGACTTGCAAAAGTTTGCAGACCCAAAGACAGGCTTTATATCGCATAAAACCATGGAGGGCAGAGAATTGCGAGCTTTAGAATGGCCGGGATTGTGGAATGGTGCCATGAGTCGCTGGAATACGGTGTTTGTTGAAGTGCCTCTTAGCACCTTTAATCCCGTAAAAACGGCAATCGATTTATTGCGTAAGGAACATAACAATTAAACAGACAGTGTTTGGTAGTTAAAAAAAGATTTTTAACTTTGCCCTTGTTGATTGAAATTTTAACCATTTAACATTAAAATAAAACCATGGTATTACAAACGCTTATTGATCAAATTCTAGCTCTCATCAAAGATTTGCAAGAAAATTGGTGGGTGGCTCTTCTTGTTGCTCTATTTGGTGTAGGTATGTTTTTCTTTTCAGACCAACTGTTTAAGAAGCCTACTGTGAGCTAATTACCAGCCTTATAGGCAAAATAGGTTTAAATATTAACAATTAATTCGAATTAAATATGGACGTCTTTACAGTTATCTGGAATAGCATTGTTGCAGGCTTTAAAAATATGAGTGGAATGGACTATGTTTTCACTTTTATGGGATTAGGAGCCTTGTTAGCAGCTATCATTGCCGGTATTGTTGCTTTTCTCACACCAGAGGGAGATGCTTAACAACCAGGACCTTTAAGAAAAGCCGGAAGTGCTGCAGCGCCTCCGGTTTTTTTTTGCTAATTTTGTCCGGTATTTTGTTTAAATCAATATGCAACTGACACGTTTTGTAAATGCGTTTAAACGTCTGGAAACGCCTTTTTATTTTTACGACTTAGACATCCTGGACCAAACCCTCAGGTTGTACACAAAGATTACCAGGAAATACGGCTACCATGCGCATTATGCTATGAAAGCCAATGCTAACCCTCAAATCTTAGAAATTATTCACAGGGCCGGATTGGGCGCCGATTGCGTAAGCGGCAACGAAGTCCAATTGGCATTGGACCTGGGCTTTGACCCGGACACCATTGTTTTTGCCGGAGTAGGCAAAACAGATAAAGAAATAAAAATGTCCCTACAAGGAGGCATCTTTTCTTTCAACTGTGAATCTGTTCAGGAAATTCAAGTCATCAACGACCTGGCTGCTCAAATGGGTAAAACGGCCGGTATTTCGTTACGACTCAACCCCGATTTGGATGCACAAACCATCAAACAAATAACTACAGGTCGTTCCAAAGACAAATTTGGTATTTCAGGGAAAGACTTGACAGAGGCCTTGAATGTAGTCAACGATTGCCCACATGTAAAGCTGTTGGGAATACACATACATATTGGCTCACAAATTACAGATATGGATGTGTTTGTGAAACTGTGTGAAAAAATGAACACGTTTCAAAAATGGTTTGAACAAAGGAATGTGAACCTGGAACATATCAATATGGGCGGTGGAGTGGCCATAGACTATGAAAACCCCCTTGGGAATCCCATCAGCCCTTTTGAAACGTATTTTGAGACCATCCATAACAATTTGGAAGTAAGGAAAGGACAAAAGGTACATTTTGAACCGGGAAGGTCATTGGTAGCTCAATCAGGTTTTCTTATTTCCAGTGTTCTGTATGTTAAGAAAGGCCAAGGGAAAGAATTTGTCATCTTAGACGCCGGTATGAACGATCTTATAAGACCGGCATTGTATCAAGCCAAACATGTGATGTACAATATCACATCTAAGGCAAAGCGGAAAAAAATATACGATGTGGTAGGCCCTGTATGTGAATCTTCAGACAGGTTTGACGAATTTGCCAAACTGCCTATAACGGAACGCGGAGACCTTTTGGCCATTTGTTCTGCCGGGGCATACGGGCAAGTCATGAGCATGCGGTACAACCAAAAAGAATTGGCACAGGCTTATTATTCGCCTGAGCTTTGATAGACTATGTTGCTTAAAATCCATCCCGACACCCCTCAGGACCGATTGATACAGACAGTCATATTGGCTCTGGAAAAGGGTGGTGTAATTATATACCCTACAGATAGCGTGTACGGTATGGGGTGTTCTATTGAATTTCTATCATCGGTGCCCATCATGGAAAGAATCAAGGGCTATTACACGCCTTCTACAAGGCTCTCTTTCTTGTGCCATGATTTGTCGCAATTGTCCAATTATTGCAGGCCGTTGAATAACAATGTCTTTAGGATGATGAAAAAAAACCTTCCGGGGCCGTTTACCTTTTTGCTCAAAGCAAACAATTTGGTCCCCAAACTGTTTCAAGGAAAAAAACGCACCGTGGGCATACGTGTTCCCGATCATCCCATTTTGCAGGTAATCCTCAAAGAATTGGGCGTACCCATTATTTCCACTTCCTTGCCGTGGGATGAAGACGAACCCGGTTATTCTTTCGATCCAGGACTTATATACGAGCGTTTTGGACAGCAAGTAGACTTGGTTATTGATGGAGGACCCGGAGGATTGGATCCTTCTGCCATTATTGATTGTACGGGAACTGAACCGGAAATTTTGAGAGAAGGGCCTAAGCCGTTATTGACATAATAAATTTGTATTAACCTATGTTTGAGAATCTTACAGAAAGATTGGAGCGTTCCTTTTCCTTGCTTAAGGGAGAAGGAAGAATTACTGAAATAAACGTTGCAGAAACATTAAAAGAAGTACGTCGTTCTCTGCTAGATGCCGACGTAAGCTATAGAGTAGCCAAAGATTTTTGTGACAATGTAAAAGAGGAAGCCTTAGGTCAACAAGTTCTCAAGTCTGTACGTCCCGGTCAAATGATGACTAAGATTGTGCACGACAAGTTGGTGGAATTGATGGGAGGAGAGGCAGTAGGTATAAACACCAAAGGGAGTCCCGGCATCGTACTCGTAGCCGGCTTGCAAGGGTCGGGAAAAACGACGTTTTCAGGCAAACTGGCGTTGCTGCTCAAGCAAAAAAGAGGTATGAAACCGCTGTTGGTTGCCGGAGACGTATACAGGCCTGCAGCTATTGAACAATTGAAAGTGCTTGGTCAACAGATTGGTGTTGATGTATATACAGAGGAAGGAAACAAGGATCCTGTACAGATTGCAGAACATTCCATAAAACATGCCCGTCAGAACGGACACAACGTAGTCCTTTTGGATACGGCCGGCCGTTTGGCGGTAGACCAGAAAATGATGGCAGAAATCACTGCCATAAAAAAAGCTGTAAATCCTACAGAAACGCTCTTTGTAGTGGACTCCATGACCGGTCAAGATGCTGTGGAAACGGCCCGTGTTTTTCATGAACAGTTGCAATTTGACGGAGTCGTTCTTACAAAACTGGATGGCGACACAAGGGGAGGAGCAGCCTTAT
The DNA here is from genome assembly GCA_012839605.1 of Bacteroidales bacterium. Taxonomy (GTDB): domain Bacteria; phylum Bacteroidota; class Bacteroidia; order Bacteroidales; family UBA932; genus DMER64. Next base: position 13,910 of record DUNA01000031.1, on the reverse strand, counting down.
CTATACGAGCCGTAGTCAATAAGCCTATAAAATTTGTAGGTACCGGCGAAAAAATGGATGCATTGGACGTCTTTCATCCCACACGTATTGCAGACCGTATCTTGGGCATGGGAGACATCGTCACGCTTGTGGAGAGAGCTCAAGAGCAGTTTGATGAAGAGGAAAGCAAGAAGCTTAGGAAGAAATTGGCGCAGGACAGCTTCAATTTTGACGACTTCTTAAAGCAAATCACACAAGTGAAAAAGATGGGAAACATCAAAGATTTGGCTGCCATGATTCCCGGAGCATCCAAAGCCGTAAAAGATATGGACATAGATGATGATGCGTTCAAAGAAATAGAAGCCATCATTGGTTCCATGACTCCACAAGAGAGGGAAAACCCCTCCATACTCAACGGAAGCAGACGCAAAAGAATAGCATACGGCAGCGGTACTTCTTTGACAGAGGTCAATCGTTTGATCAAACAATTTAGTGAAACAAGAAAAATGATGAGAAACCTGAGAAAGGGCGGCGGCGCCTCTATGATGCAGTCGCTCAGAAGAGGCGGAATGTCTATATAAATTAAGGGAGGAACAAGTATGAAAATTTTGGATGGAACATGGGTGGCTGAAGCCCTAAAAAAAGATATTGTACGTGATGTGGATCGTTGGAGTAGAGAATTTGGAAGAAAACCACGTATGGCCGCTATCGTCGTAGGAGACGACCCGGCCAGCCACTCGTACGTTAAAAGTAAAGAAAAAGATTGCAGGCAAGTAGGTATGGAATCCATACTGTACAAACTGTCTTCTACCATTAGCCAGGAAGGGCTCATTGAGTGCGTAAAATCTATAAACGAAGACGCGGGAGTGGACGGCTTGATTGTACAGCTGCCTTTACCTGAGCATTTGAATGAACAAGAAGTCATTGAAGCCATTGACCCCAACAAAGACGTAGATGGTTTTCATCCCATCAACATGGGACGTATGATGATTGGGCTTCCGTCGTTTGTGGCGGCTACTCCGGCCGGTATTGTAGATTTGTTGGATTATTACCACATCCCTCTTCAAGGCAAGGAGTGCGTGATTATAGGCAGAAGCAACATTGTAGGCAAGCCGTTGGCCAACCTCCTCTCCAGGAAAGGATACAGAGGAGACTGTACCGTAACGCTTTGCCACTCAAGAACGGTTGATTTACCGGAAGTTACGCGCAGAGCGGACATCCTGATAGCTGCCATAGGGCAGCCTCTTTTGATAAAAGCAGATTGGGTAAAAGAAGGAGCCGTTGTCGTTGACGTAGGTATAAACCGAGTAGAAGACAACAGAACAAAAACAGGTTATAAATTGGTAGGAGACGTTGATTTTGACGAAGTGGCTCCGCGTTGCAGTTACATCACACCCGTTCCCGGAGGTGTAGGTCCCATGACGCGTGTATCTTTGTTGAAAAACACCATGCAGGCTGCCAAGCTAAGAGATATGCCTTTATTCTGAAAGATCGGTTAGTAAATCGGGCCTGAGTCGTTCTGTACGGCTCAGGCTTTCTTTTTCTTGCCATTGCTGAATTTTAACAGGATCTCCGCTCAACAGCACTTGGGGTACTTCCCAGCCATGAAAAGAAGCCGGACGCGTGTAAATAGGGGGTGCCAGCAAGTTGTCTTGAAATGTATCTGTAAGGGCAGATTCTCCATCTGATAGGGCACCCGGCAACAACCTGACGACGGCATCTGTGATGACGGCAGCGGCCAATTCTCCGCCTGTCAAGACATAGTCACCAATAGACAATTCAAGAGTAATCAAATGGTCTCGTATTCTTTGGTCAATGCCTTTGTAATGGCCGCACAAGAGTATAATGTTTTTTAGGCAAGAGATGCGGTTGGCTTCTTTTTGCGTAAAAGCCAGTCCGTCCGGAGACGTGTAGATGATTTCATCGTACGTACGCTCCTTTTTCAAATCTTCAATCAGCCGGTATACGGGTTCAATCATCAGCACCATACCCGCACCGCCTCCAAAGGGATAGTCGTCCGTATGCTTGTACGTTCCCTTTCCATACGGCCTGAGGTCGTGAACTACGATATCTACCAGGGAACGTTCCCGCGCCCTTTTGACAATGGAATGCGAAAGAGGACTTTCCAATAAAGCCGGAAGAACCGTTATAATATCAATTCTCATACGCTACAAAAGTAATCATTATTCAATATATGGTAGTTTTTCATTACATTTGCAAGCTATAAATACTAAATCCTTTCTAATTAAAATGGATCCTGATATTAAGTACTCTGATAGTACAGATTTTTCAAATCTGGATATTTCCGGACTTCTATCTGTTTTTGAACAGCTCATTGAAGCCGAAGACAAGACTGAGATGCACAAACATGCAGAAACAATCAAGTCTCATTTTTACAAATTGTTAAAAAAAGAAAAAGAAACACCGGAAGAAGCTTCGGCAGAAGCTTCGGCAGAAGCACCGGCAGAAGCCTCGGCAAAAACCTCGGTAGAAGCACCGGCAGAAGCCTCGGCAAAAACACCTGAGGAAACCCCGGCAGACGCGCAGGAGGAAGCTTTTAAGAAACTCTATGCACGCTACAAAGTACTTAGAGCAGACTTGCTTAGAAATATCGAGCTCCAAAAAGAAAGGAATCTGGAAGAAAAACTGTCCATCATTGAAGGCATAAAAGCGCTGTTGGAGAAGCAAGAAGATATCAACCATACCTTCCCGGAATTCAGAGCGCTCCAGCTTCATTGGAAAGAAGTCGGTCCCGTACCTTTGTCCAGGACAAAAGAAGTTTGGGAAACGTACCAACATTACGTTGAAAAATTTTACGACTACGTAAAAATCAACAACGAGCTTAGAGATCTGGATTTCAAACGCAATCTGGAGATCAAAGAAAAGTTGTGTGAAAGGGCGGAAGAGCTGGTAGACGAACCCAACATTGTGTCTGCTTTCCACAAATTGCAGAAACTGCATGAGGAATGGAGAGAAACGGGTCCTATCGCACGCAACTTGAGGGAACCCATGTGGGAACGTTTTAAAACCAGTACAACGGCCATCAATATCAGGCATCAAAAACATTTTGAAGAACAAAAGAAAGAACAACGGCAAAATTTAGAGCAGAAGTTGAGTCTCTGTGAAAAAGCCGAGGCCATAGTGGCTCTTATAGACCAAGAAGGGGTCAACTGGAACAAAAAAGCAAAAGAATTGGAGGCCCTCCAAAAGGAATGGAGATCCATAGGGTTTGCCACTAAGAAAGAGAACCAAAGGGTATACGATAGGTTTCGCGCGGCTTGCGATACGTTCTACGGAGAAAAACGAGAGTTTTATGCAGACTTCAAAAAAGAGATGCAGGACAACTTGGAGCGCAAAACGGCTTTGTGTGAGCAGGCAGAGGCCTTGAACATGAGCGACGATTGGCGTAGAACAACGGACCAGCTGATCCATTTGCAAAAACAATGGAAAGAAATAGGGCCTGTACCAAGAAAACAAGCAGACATTATCTGGAAACGTTTTCGTTCTGCTTGCGATGTGTTTTTTACGCGCAAAGCAGACCATTTCTCAAAACAAGACGCTTCTTATGAAGCAAACTTAAAAGCCAAAGAAGCCATCCTTAAGGAACTGGAAAGCTTTGTGCCCGGTAATGAGAGCCAACACGCAAGCCAATTAAGGACGTTTCAAAGCAGATGGAACGCCATAGGCTTTGTGCCCATAAAACAAAAAGACACCGTCCAAAACAAATATAAGGAACTAATAACTAAGCACTTTGGACATTTGGATCCGTTTTCTGCAGAAAAAAGAGGTTCTTACCGCAGGAGCAGAGGGCACTACGACGAGGCGCGTAGCGGACGTGACAAACACATCCAACGGTTCCGTCAATTGGAATCTGAAATTGCCGTATGGGAAAACAACATGGGATTTTTTGCCAAATCTAAAAACGCAGACAAAATCCTTGCAGATACACGTAAGAAAATAGAAGAAGCCAGATTGGAACTGGCCGAGTTGGAAGAAAAGATCAAACAAATAGACAGTAATGAATAAGAATACAGTTTGGGCCATTTTGCTAATCGGTGCCATTTTAGTGGGATTCAGCCTGTACAATTCTAAAGCGGCCAAGGAGCAGCAAAGAGCACAATTTGTAAGCGATTCCATTGCACGCGAACAAGCCTTGAAGGCTATACAACTGCCGGATGCAGGTGTAGAATCGGTTGAGGAAAAACCCGTCGAACGCGTTAGCACCACGCCTACAAGCACTTTTACGAATGCTCTCTTGAACCGCGCATACGAAGGAGAGGAATCTTTTCACATACTGGAAAACGACAAATTGAAAATCGTCTTTTCCAACTTGGGAGGCAGACCGTACAGCGTACAAATAAAGAACTTCAAGACGTACTCAGGAGATAGCTTGCTGCTGTTTGACGGAGCTTCCAACAAATTGGGATTGGATTTGTTTGTAGGAGAGCAAATCAATACGGGACACTTTTACTTTGATACTCAAGCAACAGGGGAAGAAAACACCTTGTCCTTTACCTTGCATTTTGATGACAACGCCTATATAGAATATGTCTATTTGCTGGAAGAAGAGTCTTATTTGCTCAACTTCCATATAAACATGATTGGAATGGATCGATTCATTCCAAGGAACGTAACGCAAATGGACTTGAACTGGGACGTGAATATACGCCATTTGGAGAAAGGATTTAACAACGAAAAGAACTATTCTACCGTTGCCTACAAATACCCCAATACGGACGATGTGGAAAAATTGGGAATGAGGAAAGCCGAGGCTTCGCAGTCTGTCAAAACGCGCGTAGAGTGGATGGCTTTTCAGCAGCAGTTCTTTTCCGCCATTTTGATAGCGGAAGAATCGTTCAATAGCGGAGATTTGTCTTTCCGTTTTTATGAGCCCAACAACGCCGATACGCTTTTGATGGAATGCCATGCGTTTATGCAGGTTCCCTACCAATCGGACAAGGAGCAAACAGTCGAACTTCAATTTTACTTTGGTCCCAACGGATACTATTCGCTGAAGGAATACGGACGTTCCTTTGAACAAATCATTCCCTTGGGCGGTATGCTGATCAACTGGATCAACCGCTACTTGATTATTCCTACGTTTAACTTCCTAAACAAGTATATAGCAAACTTTGGTTTGATCATTTTATTGATGACTATTTTCATCAAGCTCCTCATCTTTCCGTTTACGTTTAAATCTTATATGTCTTCCGCGAAGATGCGTGTGCTCAAACCGGAAATAGACAAAATCAACGAAAAATACCCCAAAAAAGAAGACCAGCTTAAGAAGCAGCAAGAGACCATGGATTTGTACAAAAAAACGGGGGTAAAGATGATGGGAGGGTGTTGGCCCATGTTTTTCCAGATGCCCATCTTGTTTGCCATGTTCCGTTTCTTCCCGGGGTCTATAGAACTTAGGCAACAAAGCTTTTTGTGGGCAGATGACTTAAGCGGATACGACTCCATTTTGGAATTGCCATTCAAAATTCCTTTGTACGGAGACCACATCAGCTTGTTTGCTTTGCTCATGGCCATTTCCATGTTCCTGTATTCCAGAATGAACATGAAACAGCAGTCAAGCAACCAGCAAATGCCCGGCATGCAAGGGATGATGCTCTATTTCATGCCTTTGATGATGCTTACCGTGGCCAACAACTTGTCGGCAGCTCTTAGTTATTACTACTTGTTGTCCAACTTGACCACCATGCTGCAAACGTGGATTATTCAAAGGTTTTTCGTGAACGAAGAAGAGTTGTATAAACAATTGAAAGAAAAAGCAGCCAAAGCCTCCACCACGGCACCCAAAAAATCAAAGTTCCAACAACGTTTGGAAGAGATGCAGCGACAACAGCAGCAACAGATGAAAAAGAAGAGATGATGATTGAAGAACATGTAAGACATCTGCATGACTTGCTTCCACCTGATGTTGTTTTGGTAGCCGTTTCCAAGTTTCAATCCACAGACCTTATTCAACGCGCTTACAATGCAGGACAACGGGTCTTTGGAGAAAACAGATCGCGGGAAATGGCAGAGAAAATTCCTTTGTTGCCCAAAGATATCGAATGGCACTTCATCGGCCGTTTACAAACGAACAAAGTAAAAGAAGTAGTAGGATACGCCAAACTCATTCAATCGGTAGACAGAGACAGGTTGTTGCGTGCCATACAGACACAGGCGGAAAGGTTGGGTGTGGTTCAAGATGTGCTCTTGCAAGTACACATTGCACAAGAGGAAACAAAGCAAGGCTACCTTCCGGAAGAGGTGTTGCAAGTGGACAAAGACATGTACCCCAACGTGACCCTATGCGGAGTCATGGGGATGGCTACGTTTACGGATGATAAGCAAGTGGTTGCCAGAGAGTTCAAACAACTGCGGCAGCTGTTTGACACCTTAAAACAAGGCCGGTTTGCAGACAACCCGGCGTTTGTACATTGTTCTATGGGTATGACGGGAGATTATGAAACAGCTTTGGAGCAAGGAAGCACTATGTTGCGTATAGGCAGTGCCATTTTCCCTCCAAGAGCTACAGGTCCGCATGGCCTGTAAAAACCAAAACGGCTCCGCCGGTCAGAAACACCTTTTGAAAGCCTTTTTCTTCCGGGATGTAATCTACTTGTAGATTTCCCCCTTTTGTTTGGATGGACCAATGGACCAATTGGCTGTTTGTGTGAACACGCGCTGCCAAAGCACTGGCTACAGAACCCGTTCCGCATGCCCACGTTTCCGCTTCCACACCTCTTTCAAACGTCCGTACATAAAGACATCCTTGGTCTAAAATTTCCACAAAGTTCACATTGACGCCTTTGGCTCCAAAGTCAGGATGGCTACGCCAGTAGGCTCCTTCAGTATGTACGTCTATGGCTTGCACATCGGGTACAAAGCGTACCAAATGCGGCGAACCTGTTTGAACTATGTAGCTGTTTTCGTCATAAGTCAGGACTTCTTTGACATCGCCCAGTTGTAGTTTTACCAACGTGTTGTTGCCTGATTTTTCCAGTACGAACGCGTTGTGTTCACCGTCAATGGCCAAGAAATGATGGTTTGTAATACCCAGTTTATCTGCAAAAGCCACCAGGCAGCGTCCGCCGTTGCCGCACATGGTTCCCTCTGTACCGTCAGAATTGTAAAAAGCCATGTAGTATTGGAACGGCGCTTGGGCGCTCTCCAATAAGATCAGCCCGTCTGCACCCACGCCAAACCTTCTGTGACAGAGTGCCTGTATCTGTTTTGATTTCAGTTTGATGCCACCCTTGCGGTTGTCTATGAGAATAAAATCGTTGCCGGCACCGTGGTATTTACAAAATGGCAGTTTCATGATTTTGGTATGAATTTTGAAATAATTTTCAAAAGTAGATAAATTTTAAGAGATAGAACAATGAAAAACAGAATTGGACTTGTGATTATCATTACGGCACTCGTTAGTGTTGGGACAACTTTGTTGGTAAACCATGTGGCAAATACATCCAAGCAAATGGAAAAAGTATACGTGACTCAGGGACAAGAGCCGGTTATTCATAAAGTTTCTCTGGCAGAATCGTCCTATCCGGATTTTACATTTGCTGCAGAAACAGGTGTCAAATCCGTTGTACACGTGAAGGTTGTTAAAAGAGGCCAATCCATGCAAGGACCTCAAAGCTTTCTTGATTTTTTCTTTGGATACGGCGATTCACCTCAAATGCGGCCTCAAGTGGGAGCCGGTTCGGGAGTCATTATAAGCCCTGACGGGTACATCATTACAGCTACACACGTCATTGACGGTGCAGAAGAAGTAGTCGTTACGCTGGACGACAAAAGACAGTATGATGGAAAAGTAGTAGGGAAGGACCCGGATACAGATATCGCTTTGCTAAAGATAGAGGCTACCGGTTTGCCGTATATGAAATACGGCAATTCAGACGATTTGCGCTTGGGCCAATGGGTCCTGGCCATAGGCAATCCCTATGATTTGCGCTCCACCATCACAGCCGGTATTGTAAGTGCAAAAGGACGCAGTTTGCCTTCTCACAGAGAAGAATTTAAAATAGAAGCTTTCATACAGACAGACGCAGCCGTAAATCCCGGCAATTCCGGAGGGGCCTTGGTAAACGTCAAAGGTGAATTGGTAGGCATCAATACGGCCATTGCCACACGTACAGGCTCGTATGACGGATACTCGTTTGCCGTACCTTCCAATATGGCTCGAAAAGTAGTGGAAGATATCCGCAAGTACGGAATCGTCCAAAGGGCCCTATTGGGTATCAGCATGCAAGACGTAACGGGAGATTTGGCCAAAGAAAAAGACATCAAAGAAATTAAGGGTGTGTATATTCATGAGGTAACGAAAAACGGAGCGGCAGAGAAGGCCGGAGTAAAGACGGGTGATATTCTTATACAAATTGAAGATGTAGTCGTAAATACGGGAACGGCCGTGCAAGAACAAATAAACAGCTACAGTCCCGGGGACAACATAAAACTCACTTTGCTCAGAGGAGGAAAACAGATGACTGTGACCGCCACCTTGCAAAGCAGATCGGGAGATACGCAATTGATAACGGAAAGTGATGGAGACGTAACGCATTTCCTGGGAGCTTCGTTGCGCCCGGCCGATAAAGCATTGCGTGAGAAGTTGAAAATTCGTTCCGGGATTGAAATCGTTTCTTTGGAAGACGGAAAAATCAGAAGAGCCGGTATCAAAAAAGGATTTGTCATAACGCACGTAAACCAGAAGCCCGTTACCAGTGTTCAGCAGTTGGCCCAAATGGTACAAATGGCTGAGCGTGGTGTACTTATTGAGGGGAAATATCCAGACGGATCTGTCTATTACTATGCTTTGGGCAACTGATTCCTGAAAATATTTTTTGGGAAATGAAACTTTAACTGTCTTTTTACGTATAAGAAGGCAGTTAGAATTTTTTATTATTAGATGAGACAATTAAAGATTACAAAATCAATTACTAACAGAGAAAGTGCTTCTCTGGATAAGTATTTGCAAGAAATAGGCAGGGAAGAGCTGATTTCTGTGGAAGAGGAAGTGGAATTGGCGCAACGCATCAAAAAAGGAGACCAATTGGCTCTTGAAAAAATGACTCGAGCCAATCTGAGGTTTGTGGTGTCTGTTGCAAAACAGTATCAGAATCAGGGGTTGAGTCTCCCGGATTTGATCAACGAAGGAAACTTGGGTTTGATCAAGGCGGCGGAAAAATTTGATGAAACACGCGGTTTCAAATTTATTTCTTATGCCGTTTGGTGGATCAGGCAATCCATACTACAAGCTTTGGCAGAACAAAGCCGTATTGTTCGTTTGCCTTTGAACCAAGTAGGGTCCTTAAATAAAATCAATAGAGCTCTTTCAAAATTTGAACAAGAGCATGAGCGGATGCCTTCTCCGGACGAATTGTCAGAGATATTAGATATTCCCAGTGAAAAAATTTCAGATACCCTCCGTGTTTCGGGACGTCACGTATCTGTAGATGCCCCCTTTATAGACGGGGAAGACAACAGCCTGTTGGATGTGTTGGTAAACAACGATTCCCCAAATGCAGACAGGGGGTTGGTCAATGAGAGTTTGAATAAAGAAATTGAACGCGCCTTGTCTACTCTATCCAAGAGAGAAAGAGATATCGTAAAATACTTCTTTGGAATCGGTACCCAAGAAATGACTTTGGAAGAGATTGGAGAAGAATTTGGCTTGACGCGGGAGCGCGTTCGTCAGATCAAAGAGAAAGCCATCAGAAGGCTGCGTCACAGCGCCAGAAGCAAATTATTAAAAACATATTTAGGCTAGTCTATGTTTGAAAAGATAGGCGACCTGCTCCACACCTTCAGCTCTTGGCTGAACCTTCCTCTGTTTCTGACGCTCATAGGAGGAGGTTTGTTTTTCATGGTATATTCCGGTTTCATTCCGCTTCGTTATTACGGCAGGGCCCTTAAAGCAGTAGGGGTAAAAGAAGAAAAGGCAGCCGGACAGTTGAGTTCATTCCAGGCGCTTACCTCGGCCATTGCGGCCACCGTAGGCTTGGGTAATATTTCCGGTGTGGCCGTAGCCATCACTTTGGGAGGCCCCGGGGCCATTTTTTGGATGTGGGTCAGTGCCATAGTGGGAATGGCTACCAAGTTTTTTGAAGGTACGCTGGCTGTGATGTATAAGGGAAAAGACAGTGCGGGAGAGATACAAGGAGGAACCATGTACATGATAACAGAAGGCTTGGGTAAGAAATGGAAGCCGTTGGCCGTATTCTTTTCCACGTTCGGTCTGATTGGAACCTTTTGTCTGATGCAATCCAACCAACTTACAGAAGCGTTGCAAACGGTCATATACACACCTGCAGGGATTGAAAACACCATAGGATTGCGTTTTGTAACAGGGCTTGCTATAGCCGGTATCGTAGCCATAGTCGTATTGGGAGGTATTTCCCGTATAGGAAGGGTGGCTTCGCGTATCGTGCCTTTTATGGTAGGCTATTATTTCTTGCTGGTATTGTACATCATTCTGACCAATTTGGGAGAAGTTCCCGGTGTATTTGCTTCCATTTTCCAAAATGCCTTCAATTTGAAAGCAGGAGCAGGAGGTTTTGTGGGGTCCGTCATTGTCATTGGAGCCAGAAGAGCGGCTTTTGTCAACGAAGCCGGAGTAGGAACGGCTTCTATGATGCATGGGGCTTCAAGAACTACAGAACCTGTACGGGAAGGGTTGGTGGCTATGATTGCTCCCTCTATAGACTCAGGTCTGGTATGTACCTTAACGGCATTGGCTGTACTTGTCAACGCAAGATACAACGTATCGGACTTGCAAGGTATGCAAATGGTTATGGAATCTTTTGAACGATCCATTCCCGGATGGGGCAGCTATCTGTTGCTCCTTGTAGTCCTTGTCTTTGCCTTTTCCACCATGTTTTCCTATTCGTATTACGGTACAAAATGTACAAACTTTCTGTTTGGAGCCCACAGAGCGCATTATTACAACTACTTGTTCTTGGGAACATTGGTTATGGGAGCCGTCATTCCCTTAGCAGCGGTAGTGGATATTATAGATATTGCGTATGCTTTCATGGCGTTTTGCACCGTGTTTACCATGGTGTATTTGTCGCCTAAAGTGAAAGTGGCCATCAAACAATATTTTAAATAAATGAACGCCCATACCATCATATCGCAAGCACTTGAGAAAACCATCCGGCAGCTGTACGGCGTAACACCTTCTCCTGAAGTGCTGCAAATACAAGAAACAAGAAAAGAATTTGAAGGCGACTTCACAATCGTCGTCTTTCCGTTGTTGAAAATAAGCAAGAAATCGCCTGTAGAAACAGCCGAAACATTGGGCAAACACATGGTGCAATTGGAAGAACGGATTGCATCGTATCAAGTCATCAAGGGGTTTTTGAACTTGAAAATGTCCGGGCCGTTTTGGTTGCAAATGTTGGAGCACATAGCCCACACACCCGATTACGGACAGAAAGGTCCCTCGGGGAAAACGGTGATGGTAGAATACTCCTCTCCCAATACAAACAAGCCTCTTCATTTGGGACACATTCGTAACAACTTGTTGGGCTGGTCCGTTTCACGCATTATGGAAGCCAACGGCCACAAGGTCATCAAGGTAAATTTGGTAAACGACCGCGGCATCCACATCAGCAAATCTATGTTGGCGTGGGAACAGTACGGAGAAAACGAAACGCCGGAATCTTCCGGAAAAAAGGGAGACCACTTTGTAGGCGATTATTACGTGCTGTTCAATGACAAATACAAAGAGCAGATAAAGGCATTGGAAGAACAGGGCAAGTCTGTGGAAGAAGCGGAAAAAGAAGCACCGCTTATCCGCCAAGCACAGGAGATGTTGATCAAATGGGAGCAAGGAGACAAAGACGTGCTGGATTTGTGGAAGAAAATGAACGGGTGGGTGTACGAAGGTTTTGACCAAACGTACGAACGTATGGGGGTGTCTTTTGATAAGATATATTACGAATCGGACACGTACCTGTTGGGGAAACAATTGGTAGAAGAGGGTTTGAAGCAAGGTGTGTTTTTCCAAAAGCAAGACGGTTCTGTATGGTGCGATTTGACAGAAGAAGGTTTGGATCAAAAGCTTCTGCTGCGCTCGGACGGTACTTCTGTATATATGACGCAAGATTTGGGAACGGCCGTGAGTCGTTACGATGAAAGCGCCTTCAACAAGCACATCTATGTGGTTGGGAACGAACAAAATTACCACTTTCAAGTGTTGAAAGTCCTTATCAAAAAACTGGGATATCCTTGGGCAGACAATCTCATACACTTGTCTTACGGCATGGTTGAATTGCCGGACGGAAGAATGAAATCGCGCGAAGGCACGGTGGTAGACGCGGACGATTTGATGGACCAAATGGTAGAGACGGCGCGTATCACATCCGGAGAATCGGCCAAGTTGGAAGACATGTTGCCGGAAGAAAAAGAGCGGCTGTATGAAACGTTGGGCATGGGTGCTCTCAAGTATTTCATCTTAAAAGTAGACCCCAGAAAAACCATGCTCTTCAATCCAAAAGAGTCCATAGACTTTAACGGCCATACGGGACCGTTCATTCAATATACCTACGCACGCATTCAATCCATATTGAGAAAAGCCGAAGAAAGAGGATACAAAGCCCGGATGTCGGGCCGGCCTATGGAAGAAACGGAGTACGGATTGATAAAAATCATGGCTTCGTATCCACACGTGTTGGAAGAAGCAGGAACCTCTTATTCGCCGGCACAAGTAGCCAATTTTTGCTACGACTTGGCTAAAGAGTTCAACAAATATTACCACGAAGTGACTGTTCTTCACGAAGAAGACACAGTCCTTAGAGACCAACGTTTGGCTTTGCTCAAACAAGTGGCCGGTCTGCTAAAACGGGCTATGGATATTCTTGGTATTGTATTACCGGAAAGAATGTAATTTGCATTTCAAAATATTGTTGTATTATTGCATCAAAATCTTTTTTCTCTTGTTTTTCTTATGAAAAAGACGCCGGTGAAAAGACCTCAGGTCGATAAAAAAAGATTGGTAATTGGCTACACAAACATGCCGCCACAACTCTTAAGTATTTGGAGAGAAAAATATCCTCGCGGGTACGCAGATTATATGGGGGATATTATGAAGGTGAACAAACCGGACGGTACGTACTTTTACGCCGTAACGTTTGAAATTCCGGAAGCCATTTACCTGGTAAAGGTTGAAGTCAAGATTGACGATTACGACGAAGTTGAGAAAGACATCTTTGGTTCGGAAGATGAAGATCAAGGAGACGACGACAACGTCGACTTCCCGGATACCGCAGATGCGCGATTTACAGATGTTGCAGAAGATATGGACGAAGATTAAGCATTTACCCGAGTCCACACTCCTTTTGGTGTTATCATTGGTCATTGGGCTACTCAGTGGATTGGCTGCTGTACTGCTTAAGCTGTTTATACAGTTCATCAAAGACTTGCTGACAACACACGTAAGTTTGCCTGCAGAGAGTTTGGCGTATTTCCTGTTGCCCGGTCTGGGCATGTTGTTGTCCCTGTTGTTTGTAAAATATTTTGTAAAAGACAACATTTCGCACGGTGTCACGCGCGTGCTGGAATCCATTTCTTGCAATCAATCACAGATCAAAGGACACAATTGTTATACGTCTGTCATTTCCAGTGCCATGACCATTGGTTTTGGAGGCAGTGTGGGAGCCGAGGCACCTATCGTATATACGGGAGCTGCCATTGGATCCAATGTGGGTAGGAAACTGGGCATGAACTACCGCAGCGTCACCTTGCTCGTTTGTTGCGGGGCTGCGGCAGCCATTGCCGGCATCTTCAAGGCTCCCTTGGCCGGTGTCTTGTTTTGCTTTGAAATTCTCTTGTTCAATTTGACATTGGGTTCCATCATTCCTTTGTTGACGGCTTCCATTACGGCAACTGCCGTATCTTCTCTGCTTACAGGTGCAGACGTAAGTTTTGCCAGCTCC
>DUNA01000030.1 GCA_012839605.1 Bacteroidales bacterium | reverse complement strand
GGCATCTTGCCCTTTACCTTAGACGTAGATCAACAGTTTATAGCCGCCGTGCTTACTATCATAGGATATTCGCTGAACGATACAGTGGTGATATTTGACAGGATTCGTGAATACAGAACGTTGTGTCCAAAACGAGACATACGAGAGAACATTGACGAGGCGCTTAATTCAACGCTTTCGCGAACGGTCAACACGTCTGCCACCACGCTGGTCGTGTTGCTGGCCATTGCCATCTTTGGCGGGGAGGTCATTCGTGGCTTTGCCGTTGCTCTGGCTATTGGAGTGGCTATTTGTCCCTTTACCTCTGTTTTGCTTTCCACGCCTATCGTATTCGATTTGTGGAGGTACGGAGATAAAAAGACGCCAAAACAAGTAAAAGGGCCCCAAAAAGCAGTTGCCAAAAAACGTAAATAACATATTAGAACCATGAAACCAGTTAAAATTCTGGTAATGGTGCTTTGTCTCATAGGGTGCCAAACGGCACTCTATGCGTATCAAGGCCCCGTTGCCGCAAGCGCAGAACATGCACCAAAGAGAAAACCTGACTACGCCAAAAACATAGAGAAGATGGCGCTCAAAGTACAGGAATTGTGGAATGTGCCGGCTATGGCCGTTACTGTAGTAAAAGACGGAAAAACCGTTTATGCCAAAGGATTGGGACGTTTGACCACGGCTCCCGATGCCCCGCAAGCCAATCCTTACACGTTGTTTGTCAATGCTTCTACCAGCAAGGCGTTTACAGGAGCGTTGATGGGGATTCTAGTAGACAAAGGATTTGTCAAATGGGACGACCGGGTAATAGACCACCTGCCCGATTTTCAATTGTACGATCCTTGGGTGACACAAAATTATTTGGTCAAAGACATTATGAACCACAAGACGGGCTTTCAACCGCAAGCTCTGGACGTGGTGCCTGCCCTTGGGTACGATAGGGACGATTTGTTCCAAATGTTTCGTCTTGTAAGGCCTACGTATGGATTCCGCTCCACGTATGCGTATTGCAATGCCTTGTACACCGTGGCGGCTCGTATCATAGAGAAATATACGGGCTTGACATGGGAGCAAGCTTTGGAAGAGTATATTTTCAAGCCGCTGGAGATGAATCATACCACTACGGGCAAAGACTCATACTTTACAGCAGAAAACTTTGCGTACGGGTACAGGTTGCGTAAAGCAGACGGTACGTTGCAGTTGTCTCCGCGTGACGACCGCCAAGATGCGTACGATTGGCTGCAAGCCGTTTCACCGGCCGCGTTTGTTATGTCCAACGCACACGATATGGGACAATGGATGAAGATGTGGTTGGCTGATGGGGAGTACAACGGCCAACAAATCCTGACTCCGCAAACCATCCGAAATATCTTTAAGCCGGAAACCATCTGTTCCTGGGATCACGAGCGTGTGATTTTGTATGCACAAGGCTGGCGTATTGAACAAGGCGTTCAGGGCAAATTGATCAATCATACAGGGTTGGCCGGTGGGTATACGGCGTGGGTAGTGTTGGTACCGGAATTGAATTTGGGTGTCAGCGTACTCATGAACCAAGGAACCACCACCACCCCGGAGATATCTCTGGCCCGTCAAATCATAGATTTGTATAGAGATGTAGATTCTGACTGGATTACAACTCTTTATAACGACTACATGAAGCCGGCGGCACCGCGTAAACCTAAGGTTGAAGAAGACTTCGTAGAATCGCTTGAAAACAAGGTGTATGCAGGTCTTTACTTCAAGGATATCTTTGGAGAAGCCGTTGTGTATGAACAAAATAATTCCTTATATTTAGACATCAACGATGTATCGGGCCCCTTGGTGCACAAAAACGGTCATACATTCCGTTACAGGGCCAGAGACGAATCGTTTGATGTTACGTTCCAAGTAGATACGACATTGGGTAGGGCACAAACCTTTACCTTTGACTTTGGAGACGATTTGGGACCTTTTGTAAGGGTTTTTAAATGAAGAAACGGGCGAACATAGCAATCATCATGGCTGCCGGCAAAGGAAACAGAGCCAAGGCAGAAGTCCCCAAGCAATTTTTGCCATTGGGAGGAAGACTTGTGTTGGAGCACGCTGTAGATGCGTTTGAAGCACATCCCGGTATAGACGAGATTGCTGTTGTAGTCGCCCCGGAAGAAATACCTCGGGTCCAAGAAATCATAGACAAGAACGACTGGAAGAAGACGCAGAAGATTATAAAAGGCGGGGAACACCGCCACCAATCTTCCTATGCGGCCATTCAGGCTTATGCCGGCAGGTCAGAAGACAATTTGATTTTGCACGATGCTGCCCGTCCGCTCGTCAGCCAACAGATTATCACAAATGTGCTAGAGGCGTTGGTAAAACACAAAGCAGTGGGCGTGGCCGTTCCCGTTACAGATACGTTGTTCTTTACAGGACCGGGCGGAGGCCAAATCATCAGGGTGCCGGACAGGAGTTTGTTCAAACGTGCCCAGACTCCGCAAGGGTTTCGTATTGGCCTGCTCAAAAGGGCGTACAGCTACGCTATGGACGATAGGGGATTTTCCGCTACGGACGATTGCGGTGTGGTACGGCGTTACTTGTACCGCGAGAAAATCTATTTGGTAGAAGGAGAGGAAAAGAATTTGAAAATCACATATCCGGAAGATTTGGAAATCCTGGAAAGATGGCTACTCCACTGAGAAATCAATAGCCTTTTTGTCTATCCATCCTAACAAGTCTTGCGTAAGATCTATTTTATGAGAACGAGAAAAGACCTTTACGGCCATATTCTCGTTCTTATCTTTTATATTTATATGTAAGGCGATTTTTCCGGGGTTTTTGCTGATAACTTGTATCAGTTCTTTCCGGAACGCCTCTGTAATTTCTTCTACATTCAAACAGATGACCAACGCATTCAACGTGTCTTTAGCATTGGCTAAAAGCGAAATATTCAAGATTTTAAATTCTTTGGGAACGGGACCGGGAGAGGTGACGGGGTTTCTGTCGGCTGCTGCCCCGCGATTTCTGAACGTTCGTTGAAACCTCTCTTGTAAGGAACAACGTACCAACAAAATCTCGTTTTCTCTCATATAGGGTAAGAATTGTTCGTAGTCTTTGCCAAAAAGCGTAAAACGCAGTGTGGACGTATAATCTTCCAAGGTAAACGTACCCCAGGGCCTGCCGCTGCTTTTTGCCAAAGCCGATGTTACTTGCGTAACTATTCCTCCTACGCGCATTGTTTGTGGATTGAATTCTTTTGCCAGCTGGCTTTCTTCATATAGATAGGTGGCTTGTTCCAATGTGTGACTTGTGAAATGGTTCATTTCAAACTTGTAGGCGTCCAGAGGGTGTGAAGACAAGTAGATGCCTACCATTTCCTTTTCCTTTTTTAAGAAATCATCTTGCACTTCCAAAATGGTGGTGACCGGCATGGGTTTTTCAATGGCAACCATGGATTCGGCACCGTCTCCGAACAAGCTGTTCATGCCTTTGTTTTTGTCTGCCATCATGCGGTCACCGTAACAGATGAGGCTTTCCAGGAAATTGCCGTCTTTTCCACACGGCAGGAAGTATTGTTCTCTTTTTATGTCGGGAAAAGAATCGAAAGCACCTGCATACACAAGACTTTCCAATACTTTTTTATTGCAGGAATTTAAGTTGATTCGTTCTATAAAATCGTATATGTCTTGGAACGGTCCACCCGATTTTCTTTCTTGCACAATGTCTTCTACGGCTCCGTAACCCACTCCTTTGATGCCGGCCATACCAAAGCGGATGTCTCCCGCTTTGTTGACGGTAAAATCGTGCATGGATTCGTTGATATC
>DUNA01000029.1 GCA_012839605.1 Bacteroidales bacterium | reverse complement strand
TGTAAAAAAGAATGCAAAGGCTGTTTTTCCCTACGAAGAAGCCTTAGCCAAAACAAAAGAGTATTTTAAAGGAGACGAACTGGCAGCCTCTGTTTGGATTAACAAATATGCCATGAAAGATTCTTTTGGCAATTTGTACGAATGTACTCCGGAGGACATGCATAGAAGGTTGGCTGCAGAGTTCGCGCGCATAGAGAAAAAGTATCCGAACCCCATGAGTACAGAAGAAATTTTTGAACTTTTGGACGGATTCAAATATGTCATCCCCCAAGGAGGGCCTATGTCCGGTATTGGGAACGATCACCAAATAGCTTCTTTGTCCAATTGTTTTGTAATTGGACATGAAAAACCTGCCGATTCTTATGGCGGAATCATGAAAATTGATGAAGAACAGGTGCAGTTGATGAAACGTCGCGGCGGAGTAGGTCATGACTTGTCTCACATAAGGCCGGGCGGTTCGCCGGTCTTAAACTCGGCCCTAACCTCTACAGGTGTAGTTCCGTTCATGGAGCGGTATTCCAACTCAACAAGAGAAGTGGCTCAAGACGGAAGGCGTGGAGCGTTGATGTTGACCATTTCCATCAAGCATCCGGATGCAGAGAATTTTATAGACGCCAAACTGGAACAAAACAAAGTTACCGGGGCCAATGTCTCTGTGAAAATTGATGACGAATTTATGAAAGCGGCTTTGGCACAAAAATCTTATAAACAACAATATCCTATTAAAGGGAAGAAACCGATTGTTGAAAAAGAGACAGACGCAGCGGCTTTGTGGAAAAAGATCATCCACAACGCATGGCGTTCAGCAGAACCGGGCGTATTGTTTTGGGACACCATCACCAATGAGTCTGTAGCCGATTGCTACGCAGATTTGGGTTATGAAACGGTGAGCACCAATCCGTGTGGAGAAATACCGCTTTGTCCGTACGATTCGTGCCGATTGATTGCCATCAATTTGTATTCTTACGTAGAAAATCCGTTTACAGACCGGGCCAAATTTGATATAGTGCTTTTTAGGAAGCACGTTATGAAGGCCATGCGCATGAACGACGATTTGGTAGACCTGGAAATGGAAAAAATAGACGGCATTTTGGCCAAATTGGACAGAGACCCGGAAGAAGAGGTTATCAAACGTACGGAACGGGAGTTGTGGCTGAAGATCAAGGCCAAAACATTGGGAGGAAGGCGTACGGGATTGGGTATTACGGCAGAGGGAGACATGTTGGCTGCTTTGGGATTGAGGTATGGGTCTGATGAAGCCATTCAAGTGGGCGCGGAAATTCAGAAGGAATTGGCTTTGGCCGCTTACCGCTCTTCTGTGGTTATGGCCAGAGAAAGAGGTGCTTTTCCGGTATATGACTGGGAAAGAGAAACGGACAACCCTATGATTGCACGCATTCGTGAAGCCGACGAAGATTTGTACAACCAAATGGTACAAACGGGCAGAAGGAACATTTCTATGTTAACGATAGCGCCTACGGGAACGACGAGTCTCATGACTCAAACCACTAGTGGAATTGAACAGGTGTTTATGCCTGTATATCAAAGACGTAAGAAGGTTAACCCAAACGATAAAAACGTAAAGGTGTCTTTTGTAGACAAAATGGGAGATTCTTTTGAGGAGTACAACGTGTTCCATCACAAGTTTTTAGACTGGGCAGAAATCAACGGTCATGATAAAGAGGCAGTTATGGCCATGAGTTCACAAGAACTGGAAGCTTTGGTAGAGAAATCTCCGTATTACAAAGCTACGGCAAAAGATGTGGATTGGGTGGCTAAGGTCAAAATGCAGGGAGAAATGCAGAAGTGGGTGGACCACTCCATAAGTGTTACAGTAAACTTGCCGGAAAACATTACGGAAGAGATGGTAGCCAAAGTTTACCAGACAGCGTGGGAGAGCGGATGTAAAGGCATTACCGTATATAGAGAAGGAAGCCGCAGCGGCGTATTGGTTTCCACAGAATCACAAGAGCAACCCGGCAAGCGCATGAAATCCCTACCCAAAGAAAGACCGGAAGCGCTGCCGGCAGAGGTCATCCGCTTTAAGAATGCCAACGAACAATGGATTGCTTTTGTAGGATTGTACGAAGGAATACCGTATGAGATTTTTACCGGTAAATTGGATGAAGATACGCGCACAATACCACGTACGGTTTCTATGGGAGAGGTAGTCAAAGTGGCGGGACGTAAGAGATCGCGTTACGATTTTCGTTTTATAGACAAGTTTGGATACCCCAATACAGTTGGGGGCATTTCTCATATGTTTAACCAAGCGTACTGGAATTACGCCAAGCTCATTTCCGGTGTATTGCGTAACGGCTTGCCGGTAGAAGAGGTGGTTCATCTTGTCTCTTCATTGGAATTGGACAGCGCTACCATCAACAACTGGAGGACAGGTGTGGAAAGAGCTCTGAAACGCTACATTCCTAACGGAACAAAAGACACATCGGGTGCCGAATGTGAAAATTGCGGTGCCATAAACATGATTTATCAAGAAGGATGTTTGCTGTGTATGAGCTGCGGTTATTCCAAGTGCGGTTAATCCGGTAGTCATGGCTACAACAGTTGTCTATCCTTACGCCAAACTCAATTTGGGTTTGCACGTACTCGAAAAACGTTCGGATGGGTTTCATAACATCCAAACGCTTTTTTATCCCCATGCTTTATCTGATATCTTGGAAATTACAGACGCAACGGCTAAAGGCAGCAAAGGCGCAAGGCTTTTTTTGTACGGTTTGCCTGTTATGGGGGACCCGCAAACGAATTTGTGTATACAGGCATACGACATGCTGGCTGAAAAATACCCTATGGGCCCGGTAGAAATCCATCTGTACAAAAAAATTCCTCCCGGCAGCGGCCTGGGAGGTGGATCTTCCAATGCGGCTTTTTGCTTGCAATTGCTGGACAAACACTTTGCTTTGGGCTTACAAGCCGAGGAGTTGATGGCGTTCGCTGCGCAGCTGGGCAGCGACGTCCCCTTTTTTATGCAAGATACTCCGCCGAGAGCTTTTTTGGCCGAAGGAAAAGGCAATGTGTTGAAGCCGTTTGATATGGTTTTGGACGGGTACAAGGTGGAGCTACGCTTTCCTCCTGTTTTTGTGTCCACAACTTGGGCTTACAAAGAAGTTGTGCCCAATATAAAGAGAGAGCCGCTGCAACACGTGTTAAAGCAGCCGGTGGAAACGTGGAGAGAAGTGTTGACAAACGACTTTGAGCGTGTGGTTTTTAAAAAATACCCACAAATACGACAATACAAAGAAGACTTGTACAGAGAAGGCGCCGTGTATGCATCCATGACCGGTAGTGGATCTGCTGTCTTTGGTCTTTTTAAATAATGGGACTGTATTACAGAGAAGAACTGAGCAACGGACAAGAAATAGCTGTCTGGGAAATTACCGAGTCTGAAGAAGAACTGCAACAGGCTTGTGCAGATGTCGGTCACGACATACGTTCCTATATGCAAATAACCAACAAACAAAGGCGGATGGAACGTATGGCTGTACGGTTGTTGCTGGATGTGATGCAGGGACCGCATATCCAATTGTGTCATACAGAGAACGGGAGACCGTTTTTAAGTACGGTATTGCCTTTTTTAGAAGGCTGCGTGGAGCAGGTGTCTCTGCCGGTCGTTAGTATAGCACACACAAAGCGTTTTGCTTGTTTGTTGACAGGACCCGGAAAAAAAGCCGGTATAGATATAGAATGCTTGGCACGCAATTTTGAGGCAGTTGAGAAAAAGGCTTTGCACAGTACAGAAAAAGCCTTTCTTTCCTCTCACAAGCAGGAGCGTTCGCGCCAATTGGCGTTCATTTGGTGTGCCAAAGAGGCCGTTTTCAAATACATGTCTATCCAAGAAGTGGATTTTTCTTTGCAAATGGCGGTAGCTCCCTTTGTGCCCCACGGGCTGAACCCTCTTTACGTAACGTATCTTGAAGACGGCAAAAGAAGTATGCCGTTGCGTCTTTGTCACAAAGAATTGGAAGACCACATTATGGTTTGGGTAGCGCCGGAATAAAAGCCTTTTGCTTTTCTATAAAAAAGGCCGGACGGTAACTCAACTTGGCTTTGCGCAAGCCTTCGTCGCCGGCATCGTCTTCCCTGTTGATGTGTTTTACGTCGGGATATTTATTTAAAATGTGGCGTGCAAACTCCCTGTTAATCAACTGGTATGCGCCTCTGTATTGAGGAAAAGCTTTTTCTACATGAACCAACAAGGTGTTGCCGTTATGTATTTCCCCTAGTGTATAGGCGATAATCTGATTGTCAGCCAGTACCATCATGCCTTCCAGACCCAGTTCGCGAAAGCCACGGAACGCTCTGTGTACGGCACATGCTTCTTGTCCCAATTCCAAATCAAACCTACACCCCATCAATTGACACCACCGGTCGTTCATTACCAAACAGTCCGGAATGGCTTCCGGTGTTATGGGAAGTACTTCGTAATTGGGGTAATCTTTGATAAAAGCATTTAGGTGGTTTCTCTTAGACTGCAATCTTTTACCTTTTAAAGTAGCTAGCGCAGAAGCTTCGTATACGTAATCAAAACTGTCTCTGTCTTCTTTGATGTCTACAAGACACTCTTTTTGGTCGCCCAGTTGTTTGGCTTCTATAGCAGATAAAGAGCCTATGACAAAAGGAATGCCCCCACTTGCCTCTTTCAGTACCGCGCAAGCCGTTTGTGGAGAGACGGGTCCTTCCATACTCATGGGATATAAGAAATGAAGCGGAGCTTGGGCCGTTCTTTGACTTTTTACTATTAAAAGCGATTGGCCGTTGATTTGTATGGTTTTGTAAAAAGAATGAAATATGCCGGCCCACATATACAATGTGGTAAAGCTGTACTCGGCTCCTTCTTTTTCTGCGTTTTTTAGATACGGTTCAAATAATGTACGGTCACTCAGGGTGATGGGAACAAATTGGATCATAATCTTTTACTCATTCAGCCATAGGGTCATTTGTTCAATAAAGTCTTGGCGCATAGGCTCCGGCAATGTGGCAACGCGTGCTCTATGGCTTCCACCGGGTTCTACGTAATACAAAATGTTGGGCTTGTTTGGATTGGGAACGGCAGCGGCAGTCCATGGGTCCCATTCGCCATAAATGAATACCATTTTGGCATCTGTTTGCTTTATGAATTGGCTCTGCATATTTGATAAAGACTTTTTAAAGCGCGGTTTGTAAAAATCCGGAAGGAAGAGTTCTTTTAAATAGTTTTTTGAATTTTTCAATTCCATAGCCGGGTACTTTTTAGTAACCCATTCTCCTGTAACGACTACGGTGTCTTTATCTTCTTCTTTCTTTTTCTTGAACCATTTCTTTTTTTCTTTGGGCTGAACATACCGTGTGCGCTCTACCTTATATTTGAAGGAATCCATAGGGTATGTGTAATAACCCAATTCTTTGGCTGCTTGTATAAAAAAGGGCATAATGGGCGTTTCTCTGACAAAGTAATCCGGGGTGGCAATTTGAATAAAATGAGCAAAAACCTCTTTATCATCTGCATTTGCCGTTGGTATGGTTTCAGGGTTTGTTCCCCATTGCCAAAAAGCAAAGGAGTATTCCAATACGCAGTAATCAAAGATATCTTCTACCGGTCGAGTAAAGGAAAGTTCTGCCGAATCACAAAAAGCGGTAAAAAGCGGCATCAGGCTGTCTCGGCGTTGCAAGACTTCTTTTTGAAAGTCTAAGACTTTCTTTCGGCTTTCCGGAGTACCTGCTTTTGTGGTGATGAAGCGGGCGTGGCGATCGTCTTTGGCGCTCACGCAAAGAGGTGCCACGTAACATACTGTAATGTCCACGTCATTGGGATACAGAGTCCTGTACATCATGGCCGTTTGGCCGCCTTTGCTGATGCCGGTGGCTATCCATTTTCCCTTGTAAAGTGTTCCCAAGGCCGTTCTGATCAAGTGCAAATCGTTCATGGCGTTGGGGCCGTTCAAATGCTCCCACCGCCTGGGTGATGGTACCGATTCTCCAAAATAGCGGTGTTCCACCACTACCACGTTGGCGTTGAACAACCGGGACAGTTCGTCTGCATAACGCGGATTGGCTGCGTAATTGGCTGCATATCCTTCTGTTACTAAGACAGTAGGACGGTCGTAGCCTTTGTGCATAACAAAAACGCGTTGCTCAAAAAATCCGTAAACGATGTCGTTCGGATGTACCATTTGACGAATACGGATTCTGTATTTTTCTTCAAATTCTGTGCTTTCCAGACGGAACACTTCCGTTACGTTCGGAAGAGCAGACAATTGCGCTCCTAGTGTGGTGCGGCCGGGTGCAAACGTTTGCGAAAGACCGCGAACGGGAAAGAGGCAGAGGGTTAGGAAAAGAATGGGAAAGGTAAAAATGTTGCGTTTCATAGAGAATCAATCAGGTGGTTATGCAGGCCCATAGGTCTGGAGAGAAGGGTGTGGTTAAAGAATACATCCGGAACAAAGGTTGCTTCTTTGGCGGGTACGGGTGCAGGGGATTGATATCCTAGCAGAGACAAGGCTTTTGCCAAAAGCAGTTCTGTGGGGTCCCCCAAAAGTTTCACATTTCCCAAAAGCACGTCTTCTACCGCATAGTCGGGATTGAAGCCGTCTTTAAATTCCGTTATGTTGTTGGCATTGGCGTATTTGTACACGATGGCTTGAGTGCCCCAGTTTTTGATTTGAGGATCTTTGTCCGGAGAGAACACCATGGCAGCTGTGTATTTGCCACGCGTAACTCCTCCTACTTTCATTACTTGCATGTACGGTTCCAGTCCGCAAATGGTCAGCTCGGAAGCACTGGCTGTATTCCTGCCGGTCAAAACAACAACTCTGTCCAAGTCCAGATTGGCAGGTACTTCAGATTGCTTTGGGAAATACTCATAAAGCTTATCGTCGCGTTTGTTGTCTTTCCAGTATTTGTTGTACAAATCGTTCCACGTTTTGGTGATTAGAGTGGTTTTTCCATCCAGGCAACTTGCCGGACATATGGCTCCTACAAAAGCTTTGGCTGTAGACAGGTACCCTCCCAAGTTGTACCGTAAGTCCAGCACAACGTCTGTTACACCTCTTGCCTGAAATTCTTGGAAAATGGGATTGAAAATTTTTTCTGATCCTCCAAAAAAGTCTGTATAACAAAGGTATCCTATCTTCTGTGTTCCGTTATCAAAGATGGTGGCTTCTATGACGGGGTTTAAGCTTTGTTTTCTGGCTTTCAGGGATACTTTCCCGGCTTCGTATATGGTGTTGTCCCTTAACTCTCCTAACGTCAGGGAAAGAGAAGGGGCATAAAACAAGTCTGTGTAATTGTCTTCTGTGATGGATTTTCCATCAATTTGGAGAAGGATGCTGCCGCGCGTAAGTCCGGCTTCCCAGGCCGGAGTTTCAGGGTATACGTACTGTACTATGGCAAAATAATTGTCTGAATTGGAAAAAGCACCTAAGGCCAAAGAGTAGCCAAATGTAGTTTCCACTCCTTCTCCTCCTTCCAGCAAGGCCTCTACGTCGTCTGTGATGAATGACCAACGGTCTTCGTAGCGATAGCAGAGCTTTTCGTAAAAATCAAATTCGTCAAATTCGTAGCGTATATCTAATGTGTCCGGAATGTGTTTTTCCCAGAGGTACACTTCTTCCATAAGATCCAGCATGTATTTGTTGACTTTCTGCGTAAGCAAAGGGGCTTCATCCTTAGGCGGATCAACAGGATTGCAAGAGCACGACGTCAGAAACAACAAAAATGCCGGAATGAGATAGAACTTGTTCTTCATAATGTCCAAATTTTACGCTAAAGTACAAATTTTTATTCTTTACCTTTGCAAAAACAGAAGAAGACAGAGAATGAACAAGGACCACTTTGTAGAAGAATTGACATGGAGAGGCATGATTCACGATATCATGCCGGGAACTAAAGAATTGTTGGAAAAAGAAATGACAACGGCTTATGTGGGGATTGATCCCACGGCAGATTCGCTTCACATAGGCCATTTGGTAAGTGTTATGATGCTTAGGCTTTTCCAAGAAGCAGGACACAGGCCCATTGCTTTAGTGGGAGGTTCCACCGGTATGATTGGAGATCCGTCCATGAAATCTGCCGAACGCGTATTGATGGATGAGGAAACGTTGCGTTACAATCAAAAATGCATTGAAAAACAATTGCGCCGGTTTTTGGATTTCAACCCCGATAGGTCTAACGGAGCCCTTATGTTGAACAATTACGACTGGACAAAAGATTACTCCTTTTTAAATTTTGCGCGCGACATAGGCAAACACATAACGGTCAATTATATGATGGCCAAAGATTCAGTAAAGAAAAGGCTTTCCGGAGAAGGAGCGGAAGGGATGTCTTTTACAGAGTTTACATACCAACTGTTGCAAGCGTACGATTATTGGCATTTGTACAAACATCACGGATGCAAATTGCAGATGGGAGGGTCTGATCAATGGGGCAATATTACAACCGGTACCGAACTGATTCGTAAAATGGAGGGAGGAGAGGCGTTTGCGTTGACGTGTCCGCTTATTACAAAGTCGGATGGAGGAAAGTTTGGTAAAACAGAGTCGGGCAACGTATGGTTGGATCCGGCCAAAACGTCTCCGTATGCGTTTTATCAGTTTTGGATGAACGTAAGTGACGATGACGCAGCCAAGTATATAAAGATTTTTACTCTTTTCTCAAAAGAAACGATAGAGGGTTTTGTAGAAAAACACAAACAAGAGCCGCACAAGCGTTTGCTTCAGAAAGAATTGGCAGAGTATGTAACAAAAATGGTACATGGAGAAGAGGAATATAACAAGGTTGTTACAGCAACGGCCATTTTGTTTGGAAGCGGCACAAAAGAAGAGTTGAAAGACTTGGACGAAAAGACATTTCTGTCTGTTTTTGAAGGCGTTCCGCAATTTGAAGTGCCGGAGCGGCTCTTGCCGCTACCCGTCATAGATCTGTTGGCAGTCCATACTTCTGTCATGCCGTCTAAGGGAGAGTGTCGCAAATTGATACAAAACCGCGGCTTGTCTTTGAATAAAGAGCGGCTGGAAGATATCAACCAAACGATAGGTGTTGATTACTTCTTGGACAAAAAATACTTGCTCGTACAAAGAGGAAGGAAACATTATTTCATCATTAAACTACAGAGATCATGAAAATACCTATGGCAGATACAAATACAAGACAACTGAAAGTGGCCCGCCAGATTCAGAAAGATTTGTCAGAGATATTTAGGGAAAAAGGAATGGCTGCATACGGCGGATCCATGATTTCTGTGGTACACGTACGTATTACCTCTGACTTGTCCATTGC
This sequence comes from Bacteroidales bacterium, assembly GCA_012839605.1. GTDB lineage: Bacteria > Bacteroidota > Bacteroidia > Bacteroidales > UBA932 > DMER64. Next base: position 5,874 of record DUNA01000029.1, on the reverse strand, counting down.
TCACGTTTGGATTAGTGTGTTCCCTTCGGGAAAAGCAGCGGATGTGTTGAAAATTGTACAAGGACAGACAAAAGCCATCAGAGGAGAATTGGGACGTCGCGTAGCCAAACAATTGCGCATTGTTCCGGACCTCATTTTCTTCTTGGACGATTCATTGGATTATGCAGAGCGCATAGATGAGTTGCTGAACAATTAATTATAGATAGCATTGAGGCTTGCTTTTTTTATTGCATGGAGGTATTTGCTGGCTAAAAAAACCAGACAAATCATCAACGTGATATCGGGTATAAGTGCTGTGGGTATTGCATTGGGTACTATGGCTTTGGTAATTGTCATGTCTGTGTACAACGGGTTTGACAATTTGGCCAAAAGCATGTACCACGCATTTGACCCCGACATAATGATTGAACCCGCTGTAGGAAAAACGTTGCCCAATGCATACGCTTTCGATTATCTGAAAGAGGACAAACGCGTAACAGCCGTTTATCCGGTCATTGAAGAAAAAGTGTTTTTGCAATACAGGAGCCAACAGGCTGTTGCCGTTATGAAAGGTGTAGACAGTACGTTTATGGCTACGTCTCCGTTGCAAAATTACCTTACGGGTGGGGAATTTCGTGTCTATTTTGGAGAAGTGAAGGAAGCCGTACTGGGCAGGGGTTTGGCTCGTGAACTGGGTGTCAATACGGCTTTTGTAGATCCTTTGTGGATGTATTATCCCAAAAAGGATATGCCCTTTTCTCCTCTCAATCCTATGGCGTCTTTGCAAAGAGAAAAAATCTTTCCGGCCGGTGTGTTTGCCGTGGAGCAACAGTACGATGCCCAACATGTGATGGTGCCTATAAAAGCGGCTGCCGATCTTTTGGGATATACCCAAGAAGCAACGCAGATAGAAATCAGAACAAGTACGGAAAAAGCGTTGAAAAGCCTGGCTAAAGAATTGACCGGCACCTTGGGCCCTGATTACAAAGTCCTTACACGCTACCAACTGAATGATATGTTGTATAAAATGATGAAAACAGAAAAAATCATCATTTTTCTTCTCTTAGGTTTTATTTTGATCATCATATCCGGGAACGTGTTGGGATCTTTAAGTATGTTGATTTTGGAAAAGAAAGAAGATACAGCCGTCTTGGCCGGAATGGGAGCACGACAGTCTCTGATTCGTACCGTATTTGTTTTGGAAGGATGGTTGATTTCCATAGCCGGTTGGTTGTCGGGTATGGCGGCCGGCTTGGTTGTATGTTATGCACAGATACGATACGGATTGATATCCCTGCCGGGAAGCTTTGTGGTTACAAACTACCCGGTGGCCGTTCAGTTCACAGACATGTTGGTGATTACCGGTTTGGTATTGGGCATAGGCTTTGTTGCTGCCTATGTGCCGGTACGTTCCGTTTTTAACAACGCTATTTCTTTTGCATATCCCGGCAGTTCGTTAGGTGTTTCCAAATAGAACGGCAAATCTTTGAGCCACGGGTGGTTGATGACTTTTCGCAACGTATCCAATCCCAGGTGTCCGTCACCAATTGTTTCGTGTCTGTCTTTGTGGCTTCCCAACGGGTTTTTGGAGTCGTTGATATGGATGGCTTTTAGCCGGTCTATACCCACCACTTTGTCAAACTCTTCCAAGACGCCTTCCAGGTCGTTTACAATGTCGTAACCGGCATCGTGAATATGGCATGTATCCAAACATACGCCCAAACGCTCTTTGCAAGCTGCAGCCTGTATGATGGTGTTCAATTCTTCAAAAGAGCGGCCTATTTCCGTGCCTTTGCCGGCCATTGTTTCCAAAAGTACAAAAGTGGTTTGTTCTTTTGTCATAGCCGTGTCCAGCGCTTTCACAATCCATTCTATGCCTTTTTCCACGCCTTGTCCCACGTGGCTTCCCGGATGCAAATTATACAGTTGGCCCGGAGTATATTCCATGCGGTGCAGATCATCCATAAAAATATCAAGTGCAAAATTCCGAATGCGTTCTTCTGCCGCACACAGGTTCATTGTATAGGGAGCATGGGCTAAGATGGGTCCTATGTTGTTTTCCTTGGAAAAGGCAAGAAAAGCGGCAATATCGTCGGGGTTTATGGCTTTGGCTGCTCCGCCGCGGGGGTTTCGTGTAAAAAATTGAAAAACATTGGCTCCAATTTCAACTGCTGTTTTGGCCATAGCCAAATATCCGCCGGATGAAGACAAGTGGCTACCTATTTTAAAATTTTGAGGGGTTGATAAAGGGTTCATATAGCAAATATGTTAAAGTATGGTTCTTTCGTGTATTTTGACTTGTTCTCCTTTTTTCAAGGAAACGGTTATGTATTCTTTTTTAATACTCTTAAAATGTGAGGGGATTTTGATGGTAAATGTATGGTCTTTTTGTGCTTTAATCACAATTTCTTTTACCAAACCTTGTTCCCAACTACACGACACTTCTCCGCCGCCACGCACACACAATCCGGAAAAAGATCCTTTTTCATGCCAAGCAACGGGCAGGGCCGGGAGTACGTGGATGTATCCTTGGTGGCATTGCAACAACATTTCTGCCACGCCTGCACATCCGCCCAAATTTCCTGTTAGTTGGAAGTGCGGGTTTGAAGAAAATCCGTTGGGGTACACGCCGGGTGTCAACAAGGTGACGGAAGCCGTATCTCGTGCCGGATACGGAGAGGTACTTTTTTCCAAAGCCGGGGACTGCAGTGCCAACAGTTCTTTATAAGCCGATTCGCCATCTGCCAGGCGGGCGTATAAATTGACGTTCCAGGCCATTTGCCAGGCAGTAGCCCCTGCTTCTTGTCTTTCCAACGTATGGCGGCAGCCTTTCAGCATGTCCGGAGTATCTGTCGTAAATTCCGTTCCCGGATACAAAGCGTACAGATGCGGAATGTTGCGTTGACGTACGTCTTCTTCCGGGTATTCATACAACCAACGCATCAAACACCCCATGGTGTTTGTTTTGTATTTTGGCAAACGGTTTAGTGCTTCTTCCAGCAAGTACATAAGGGGAAAATCGTCCGTATTGAGCAGGATTTTATTGGCTGTTATGACATTTGTAAACAATTCTTTTATCATCTGTATATCGCTTGTGGACCCCATACACAAAAACAACGAGGTTCCTGTACCATCTGTCGGTAAGTAATACGTATTTCCGTAAGACATAGACGGTGCAGGCACCTTCCAACCGTAATGCGGGTCTTCCATAAGTAGTGACAAGTAAAAGAGAGCCGCTTTTTTCAGAACAGGGTAGTCTGTACGCAAGCGTTCCAGGTCTTTTGTAAACAGGTAATGGTTCCATATGTGGGCACAGAGCCACGCACCGGCTGCGTGGTGGCCTCCCCAAGCCGTATTGTGTCCCGGAGCGGTAAAGCCCCAGGGATTGGTCATAGCGTGGGCTGCCCATCCGGGTGCGTCGTAGTATTCTTGTGCCGTCAATTCTCCTTTTTGGGCAAGCCGCCCCGTGAAGTCCAGAAGGGGCACATGCAGTTGGGCAAGATTTGTTTTCAAAGCCGGCCAAAAACTCATTTGCAAATGCATGTTCAAATCGTATGCACCGTTCCATGGCGTTTGGAGCACCGGCGTCCAAAGTCCTTGCAGGTTTGGAGGAAGAGAACCGGGTCTTGTTGAGGAAATGAGCAAGTATCTGCCCATTTGGAAATACAGCGCCGTTTTGTCCGGAAGGTGCAACTGCACTTTGTGGAACAGCGACTGGTACGTGTCTACGTGGTTTTTCTTCAACTCGGCAAAGGAGGTCTGTATTGCTTTTGCCGCAAGAGAATCAGCCCTTTCTATAAAAGCCGAGTCGGAACAAATAGCTAAAGTTTCCGGATGGTAATTGGTAGCGGCAGACAGTACTACGAGGGCACGCGTGGCTCCTTTAAGGTATAAAGACGTACCGTCTGAAGTCACGCTTCCCCCTTCCAGCGGAAGAATATCCATACGTGTGTAGTGGCTCATGCCGTCTACTCCTTCTTGCCCGGAAGACAATGTTCCTTCCATAAACAACGTGTTGTTTTCAGTATAGACAACGGCTTTTTCCGGTCTGTTGAGAGAGGCTTTGAAATGCAATGCATGCGGGTGTGAGCAGGTAAGATAAAAAACGACGACGTCGTCGCTGAAAGAAGTAAAGAGTTCCCGAGTATACGTAATGCCGTTTATAGTAAAAGATGTAAAAGACGTAGCCGTGGAAAGGTCCAACATCCTGTTGTAGTCTGTTATTTGCTTGGAAGGTGTGGGATATGTGAAATGGAATACGGCAGATCCCAACAACTGGTAACTGCCAAATGTTGTTTTTGCTCCTGTGCTGCCTTCGGAACCCATAGTGCGTGCCGTAAAAGACCCGTACATCAGTTCCTGTGCTTTTTCTATTTGTTCTGTATATAGAAGTTCGCGTAAAAGAGGCAGTATTTTGTGCGCCCCCACTCTGTTATCTTCTGCCGGAGAACCCGACCACAGCGACGATTCGTTCAGAAGAATACGTTCCGTGGCAACGCCTCCGTCCGGCATGGCTCCCAATCGGCCATTACCCAAGGGCACCCGTTCTTCCCAAAGGGTTGCCGGTTGTTCAAAAACCAGGGCCAGGTGTTGCACCTGTTCATTTTGTCCGGCCTTACATCCTGCACACGCAAGAATCAACAAGCCGCATAACAGGCGGAATGACTTCATATAGCGAAGATAACGAAAAAAAAAGAACACGGAATGCGGCTGCACTCCGTGTTTTTTCCACCTTCTGACAAATCAGCGAGCCAGATCCAATCAAGCGCGCCACTTACATTGTCCGAAAACGTAACGCCCAGATAGCTAGGTGGCTGAGGTTTTGTCTTGTAAAAATGGCGCACTAGATCCAATCTGGCGCATCATTACATCATACCGCCCATTCCGGGAGCGCCGGCAGGCATGGCCGGTGTTTCTTCAGGTATGTCTGCCAAAACGCATTCCGTAGTCAAGAACATACCGGCAACAGATCCGGCGTTTTCTAATGCTACGCGAGCTACTTTGGTAGGATCGATTACACCTGCTGCAAACAAGTTCTCGTAAGCGTCTGTCCAAGCGTTGTAACCGAAATCGGCTTTGCCTTCACGTACTTTTTGTACTACCACGCTTCCTTCTTGTCCTGCATTTTCTACAATCATGCGCAACGGCTCTTCAATGGCGCGGGCTATGATGGCTATACCGGTTGCCTCGTCTTGGTTGGTTGTTTTGATGTTTTTCAAATCATCAATGGCGCGGATATAAGCTACTCCTCCACCGGGGATAAAGCCTTCTTCAATAGCAGCGCGGGTTGCGTTCAATGCGTCTTCTACCAAGTCTTTCTTGGATTTCATTTCTACTTCTGAAGCAGCTCCTACGTACAGAACGGCTACTCCGCCTGACAATTTGGCTAAGCGCTCTTGCAGTTTCTCTTTATCGTAATCGCTGGTGGTGATGTCCATTTGTTTACGAATTTGAGCAACGCGGTTGTCTATGTTTTCTTTTTCACCGCCGCCGTTGACAATCGTTGTATTTTCTTTGTCAATGACTACTTTTTCTGCCGATCCCAACATGTCCATGGTGGCTGATTCCAATTTAATGCCTTTGTCTTCTGTGATGACGGTACCGCCTGTGAGAATGGCGATGTCTTCCAGCATTTCTTTACGACGGTCTCCAAAGCCCGGAGCTTTGACTGCCGCAATCTTCAAGGCACCACGTAAGCGGTTGACCACTAGGGTTGCCAGTGCTTCTCCGTCAACGTCCTCGGCAATGATCAGCAAGGAACGTCCGTTATCTTGCAGAAATTTCTTGGCTACAGCCGCCGGATCTTTTTTGTCCCCGTCAACTTTATAATTTAACTCGGCCATAACGGTGTCGTCAATTTTATAGGCCAACTTATTGAGTACTTCCGCAATTCCA
>DUNA01000028.1 GCA_012839605.1 Bacteroidales bacterium | reverse complement strand
TTTCAGAGGGATAGCCTGTCTTGGTGTCAAACAGGTAACTGAAAAATCTGTTGTCTTTACGAATCAATTCATACAACTTGCCATGTATGGTTACGGATTTATCATTCAAGTGCAATACAATGGATGAGGAGCGGTCCAATTGTACACGCCAAGGAAAGCCAGATGGGTTTACTCCTTTGCAACTGATGGCTTCTCCGGCTTCAATCATGTAATTTACTACTTTGTGTGCTTGGAGTACCTGAGCAAAAAGATCTGTACTATAACCAATGCCGGGTGTATTCAAATTGATAGTAACGCGGGGATCGTCTTTGACAATTCTCCCTTCTTTAAGGTATATTTTGTCAAATCCCACATACGGCAGCACTTCTTGTACTTGTTCATCTGTTACTGTGTGGTAATGGATAAGATTATACCCCCACAATTGTTGTAACGGCTTTGATGTAATGTTTAGAGCGGCACCTGTATATTGAGCAGCCCTTTTGGTTTCCCGGAATACAACAGAAAAAATGGAGTCTACTTCCATGCTTTTGTTGTTGTTTATTTGGTTAATGACGGAGCCCTTATGGTACAAGGATAAAGATTTGTCAATATCCTGTATGTATTTATTCAGCTCGCGTTTGAGGTCGGAATCAAAACTCCAAGGCGCATAAGGAGGAGTTTTGTATACAATTTTAAAAGAATATCCCATAACTACTCCTGAAATGGTTTTGTATTCTTCTTGAGTTCCACAGCCGGAAAACAACAGGAGGTATCCGACAAGAGCAAACAGTGGCAATAAATAACGTTTCATAATTCCGGATTGATGTTGTTTGTAACGAATGTGCGAAATACACCGTTTTCTTCATAAATCAGATAAGCACCCAGTTTCGGGTGTTCTTGCAAAAAAGCTATGGCACCATCCGCTCCCATGACCATAAAGGCTGTCGCATAAGCATCCGCACTCATGCAATCATCTGCTACAACAGTGGCGCTGAGTAAGTTGTGACGAGCAGGTTCTCCTGTACGCGGGTCAATGGTGTGTGCGTATTTTTGTCCGTCTTTCATGTAATAATTCCTGTAATTTCCGGATGTAGCCAACGCTTTGTTTGTCAGTTGCAAGGTGACAAAAACATCTTTTCCCGGAGTGGTATTGCCATCAACAGGACTATCAATACCAATCTTCCAAGGCTGTTTTTTAGGATTGAATCCCTTGCATACAATTTCTCCGCCTATTTCTATGAGCAAATCTGTTACTCCTTGATTTCCCATAGCATGTGCTATAAAATCGCAAGCAAAGCCTTTGGCAATACCATTCATGTTCAAACGAGCCCGTAGATCTTTTTTTATGAGCTTTGCATCTTCCAGTTCAAACATATCCATACCGGTGTAATTGCGTACTTCTTCCAAGGAAGTGGTGTTTACATTACTTTTTTTCTGTGCGCCAAAACCCCAAATATCAAAGAAAGGAGCTGCTGAAATATCGAAAGCACCGGCTGTTTCTTCCGTTATTTGAACAGCTTTCAGAAAGACTATGCGGAAAATGCTGTCCGTTTCTTGCGAACGGTTGTCGTTTATACGAGAAAGTAAGGAATGATTGTTGTATATAGAAAAGGAGTTGTTGATTTGATCAAAACATCTTGCAATGGTTTGTTTCATCGTATCTTCAAAACCATGTGGTACGTTGGGGGGCGGTCTATAGGTAACAGAATAGAGCGTGCCTAAAGCATTGCCTTCCAAAAAGACAAAAGAGCCGGAACGGGCACAGCCGGTTAAGATAACCGAAACGAACAGGTATAAAAGCAAGAATGGTTTTGTCCGCATCAACACAAAGCTACAAATTTTTAACTACATTTGCAGAATATTATACGTATGGCAAGAAAAAACACAGCACTTCTTTTTTCACTCTTTTTTGTATCTGTAATACTGCTGTTCGGATGCAAAAAAGACGATCCGGATACAAAATATCTTTTTGGATCTCTGGCATTTGAGTTGCCCTCTTATTCCTTTCCGGGAGAAGTATTTGACATAGAAGCTACAGGGATTTCAAAACCCGGGGACGATTCTGTCCAATATGTATTCTCCGGCAAATACTTTACACCGGACACCATAGTGGGAAAGAAAGGGACCGTTAAGGTTCCGGACAGCCTGGGAACATATTCTCTTACATTGACGGCATCAGCTGAAGGGTATGCCACCAGTTCGATAAACAGAACGACTACGGTTATTCATAAGCAGTATGCGTCTATGATCCGGGATATAACCCTTCCGGCAGATTCCATGACAGACCCTAGGGACGGGCACGTATATTACTACAAACGTTTTGGGAGTTTGGATTGGTTTGTACAAAATGCAAATTGGGATGGAGTGGGGTTGACATACAAAAACACGCCGGCTTTAGGGTATATGATGGGGAGATTGTACACTTGGAACGAGGCTGTCCGGGGGCAAGAGACATCGGAAATACTTTCTGAAGAATTTTCAGGTATTGGTAATGGTCCGCAAGGGGTATGTCCTCCCGGTTGGAGTCTTCCCACGGCAGAAGATTGGGCAGATTTGGCATCGACTTTTTCAGATGCTCCCAGGCATTTTCTTGATCCTTGGGATGGGTTGGGTCAGGAATTTTCGGCCGACGCGACCATCAACAAAGAGAAAATGTGGAAATACCACCCAGACAATATAAAAACAAACACAACCGGTTGGAACGCCCTTCCCGCAGGCTATGCCATCTTAGAGGGAGATACTTTTTCAGGATTTG
>DUNA01000027.1 GCA_012839605.1 Bacteroidales bacterium | reverse complement strand
CTAACAACATAAGACGATTTGTAAACAGTTATTATGAAGACAATTAGAATAATTTTGGCTGTTGCCTTTTTGGTCGGATTGACAGCCACGCCTGCAACGGCACAAAGGAAAAAGAAACAAAAAGAAGACTTTACAGTTGGCAACTACGAGGTCCAGTTCGTAAGGACCGGTTTGGAAGGAACTACGTTATTTAAAATATTCTCCTACGGAAAAAACTACGACACCGCTTTGGAAAATGCCAAACCGGATGCCGTGAAGGCCGTGATATTTAAAGGTATTCCGGGATCAGATAGTTCCCGCCCCATGGTAAGAGAATACGACCTATCTGCCTCTCAACGCCAGTTTTTTGAAGAGTTTTTCAGCAACAAATACTATCTGAACTTTGTGACCATTTCCGGTGACGGCAGTGTAGACCCACAAGATGTCATTAGAATAAAACGGAACGAATACAAAGTAGGCGTAGTGGTATCAGTACATAAGAACGACTTACGGAAATATCTGGAGCAAGCCGGTCTTGTGAAAGGCTTGGGATCCGGGTTTTAAATCAAACAATGTGATTATGATTTTCAAAAAGAACAGATATATACAAGTTTCATTTTTCTTGGCTCTTCTCTTTGTTGTAGGATCGGCAACAGCAAGTTATGCACAAGCCAAAAAGCCCACTATTATGGTGGTGCCCAGCTTAAATTGGTGTGACCAAAACGGTTTTACATACGAGTACGACGCACAGGGAAGGAGACAAATCATGCCCGATTACGATTTGGCTATGGCCAGAAGTACAGAGCTGAAGCTGGTCATTGCCAAAATAGCCGGTATGATGGGAGAACGCGGATTCCCCCTAAAAGATCTGGAAGCCACTTTACAAAGTGTAAAGAACCTGGCAGCAGAAGATATGGTGACCACCAGCCGAAGCGGTGCAGAATTGAGGGAATCTCCCCTGGATCAACTACGCCGAGTAGCCAGTGCAGATATCATCATGGAATTGACCTGGAGCGTCAACAAACGCGGTCCCTTCCAATCCGTATCGTTTATTTTAAGAGCCTTAGATGCCTATACGAACAAACAAGTGGCAGAGAGCGTAGGAACAGGACCTGAAAATGCATCCGCTACCGTACCCGTACTGCTAGAAACGGCCGTTCTTGCCAACCTGGATAATTTCAACAACCGGCTACAAGACCATTTTGATGACATGTTCACCTACGGCAGAGAAGTGGCCCTGCGTATAGCCGTCTTCGACTCGTTTGACGGAGACTTAGACTCGGATTATAATGGAGAATATTTGTCCGATATCATAGAAGACTGGGTGTACGACAACACCGTCCAGGGAAGGTTCAGCCTGTCGAACGCCACCGAGAACGTCATGACCTTTGAACAAGTTCGTATTCCACTATACCTGAATGACAGAGCCTTAGATACCAGAACGTGGTCACGGAACCTGTCCACATTTCTGCGCAGAAACTACTCTATCGACTCGCGCGTTGTCATGAGAGGTCTGGGACAAGCCACGGTAATAATAGGAGAAAGATAATCATGAAAAAAACAATACTACTAATAGCTGCCGTCTTGTTTGCCCAAGGTGCGTTTGCACAAAACGTATTGGGTGAACTGGATGATTTGGGTATGATAGAAATCACATCGTACCTGCCGGATACGGAAGATTACCATTCAGAAGCCGTGAAATCTCTGCTCATGTCAAAGATGCAAAACATTGTGGTAAGCAACGGTCTGGGCGGAGGCGTACACTCCCGCTTCATCATTACCTCCTATATCAATTTATTGCAAGAAGAAGTGACGGCTACCATGCCGCCTATGCATGCATTGACACTGGGAGTGAACTTTTACATTGGTGACGGATACGACGGGGTACTCTACTCTATCAAAACGGTGCAAGTAAAAGGCGTAGGCAATTCACCGCAAAGAGCCTATACAAATGCCATCCGTTCCATACGTACAGATCAAGGATTTCAAGACTTTGTAGAAAAAGG
>DUNA01000026.1 GCA_012839605.1 Bacteroidales bacterium | reverse complement strand
TTTCCGGGCGTGTGGCGTCTAAAACCAGCAGCAAAACAGCGGCCGATCGGATGGTTTCCAGGGAACGTTCGACACCCAATTTTTCTATGTATTCCTGAGAATGTTCTTCTACATGTTCTATCCGGCGTACCCCGGCTGTATCTATAAACCGGAAAGGGATGCCATCCAATACCACCACGTCTTCAATCGTATCGCGCGTAGTACCGGCTATAGGAGTCACCAAAGCTTTGTCTTCTCCCAAGAGGGCATTCAACAAGGTTGATTTTCCGGCGTTCACCACACCGGCTATAGCTACGGGAACGCCTTTTTTCAAGGCATTGCCCATATGGAATGAATCGCACAGCCCGTTTATATGTTCCAGCAGGCGGTCCAACAGGATGCGTAACGTGTGTTTATCAGCAAATTCCACGTCTTCCTCGGCAAAATCCAATTCCAATTCCATGAGCGAGGCCAATTCAAGCAACTGTTCGCGTAACACAGCCAGTTCTTTGGAAAAGGCACCGCGCATTTGATCCAACGCCAATTTGTGCGTAGTGCGGTTCTCCGAGGCAATCAAATCGGCCACCGCCTCGGCTTGTGTCAAATCCATTTTGCCGTTCATAAACGCCCGTTGCGTAAATTCTCCGGGACCGGCCAGTACGGCTCCGTGCGTGACAAGCGTTTGCAACAACGCTTCCCGAATATACAATGACCCGTGGCAAGAAAACTCCACGCTGTCTTCTCCCGTATACGAATGCGGTGCTTTGAAAACGCTTACCAACACATTGTCCAAGAACGCTCCGTCAGGACCCGTTACCGTTCCGTACCAAATCCTATAGCCGGGACTTTCTTTCAAATCCGAACAAGCCGAGGAGCGAAAGACTTTTGATGCAATATCCAATGCTTTGGGTCCGCTCATACGGATTACGGATAAGGCGCCTACGGCATGCGGCGTGGCCGGAGCACAAATGGTTGTATGCATAGATTCAATCGTTTTGTTTGCGGCGTTCAAGAGCTACTATATTTTCAATATGGTGCGTATGCGGAAACATATCTATCGGTTGCACGTGCATGATTTTGTAGTCCTCTTGCAAAAACGACAAATCACGAGCTTGTGTGGCCGGGTTGCAACTGACGTACACCATCCGGTCCGGAGCCACCTGAAGCAGAACTTTCAGCACGTCGGGATGTACTCCGGCGCGCGGGGGATCCAGCACCACCACATGCGGTTTTCCTTGCTCTTCCACGAAGGCCGGCGTAAGCACGTCTTTCATATCGCCTGTAAAGAAAGCCGAGTTGTCCAAGCCGTTGTCTTTGGCGTTGGCCTCTGCATCTTGAATGGCTTCCGGCACGTATTCCACGCCTATCACGCGGCGGCAATGGCGTGATAAATACAAAGCAATGGTGCCGGTACCGGTGTACAAATCGTATACCGTCTCGTGACCTTCCAACGCGGCAAATTCCTTCACTTTATTATACAGCTCGGCTGCTTGCCGCGTATTTGTCTGGTAAAAAGATTTGGGACCTATCCTAAAGCGCAATCCTTCCATAGTTTCTGTAAGGTGCTGGTCTCCTGCATAATGGATGGCTTCCAAATCTAGCAGGCTGTCGTTTCTTTTTGTGTTGATCATGTATTGCAAAGACGTAATGGACGGAAAGGCGGTTTTGAGGGCTTCCAGCAAAGCCATACGGGCTTTGTCGTCTTCACCGGCTTGTGGGTTGTCATGGGCAAACACCACTACCACCATCACTTGATTGTCGGATGTATTCCGGATCATAAGCGTACGCAAAAAACCGGTCTGACGGCGTAAGTCAAAGAATGAGAGTTCTTTCTGCAAGGCGTACTCCCTGACAAACCGACGGATTTCGTTGGATGGCTCCGCTTGTAACAGACACGTATGTACATTCAATACGCGGTCAAAACGGCCTCGCACGTGAAAGCCCAGGGCAGGAGAGTACGGCAAGAGGTTTTCCGGTAGAAGTGCCCGGGCGGCTTCCGACTGTTCAGCAGTAGCTGTGGTGGTTGCGGTGGCTGCGGCGTCCGCGGTGGCTTGGTGCCATACGTCGGTGGGGACCCAGCCTTTGTTGGAGAAGGTGAATTCCAATTTGTTGCGGTATCCCGTTGTATGTTCTGAAGGAAGGATGGGCAGCAGGGGAGGAAGTTCCAACTTTCCTATGCGCGACAATTGGTCGTAAACTTGTTGCTGTTTGAACTCCAGTTGTTTTTCATACGGTACGTGTTGCCATCGGCAGCCTCCGCACGTGCCAAAATGGGAACAAAAAGGCTCTATGCGCAGGGGAGAGGCTTTTACCAGACGCTCTACAACCCCCTCGGCAAATTGTTTTCTTTTGCGTACAATCCGCACGTCTGCTACGTCTCCCGGAGCCGTAAAAGGCACAAAGAGCACTTTGCCGTCTATATGTGCCAATCCGTTGCCTTCAGCTGCAAAAGATGTGATGGCAATTCCTTCCTTGATTATCGGTTTTCGTTTTTTCATGATGTCCTTCCAAACAACAAAAATGCGAAAAAAAAAACGTATTTTAGTCGAATGATTAAAACAGCCCAATTATGAAAACAAAATACTTAACAAAACAAAAGGGTAAAGTGCTTATAGTAAGCGCATTAACCCTATTTGCTGTTGTGTTTTCACTTCAGGCTCAGGAAAATACAATCAGCATTTCGGGAACAGTCGTAGATTCTGAGACAAGACGTCCCATGGTTTTTGCATCTGTCAGTATTCAAGATATTGGTATTAGCATAGTAACGAACGGGGAAGGGTATTTTACCTTAAAATTTCCCAAAGAATACGCAAGTAAGTCAATTTCAATCAGTTACTTAGGCTACCATACCGGCGTTATGCCCATTTCTCAATTTTTAGCTTCTTCCAGACCGTTGACCATAGGGATGATACAAGCTGCATTGCCCATACCTATGGCTACCGTCAAGCCTATAGATCCTTTGGAATTGGTAAAAGAGGCGTTTAAGAAAATCCGCCACAATTTCCCGCAAGAAAAGATGCAAATGACCGGTTTCTATAGGGAAATGATCCGGAAAGGAAATACATATGTAGCTTTATCAGAGGCAGTTGTAGATGTTCACAAGCCGCCTTACGCACCGTCCTTTACAGTAGATCAAGTAGGTATTTACAAAGGACGCGGCAGCATTGACTGGGCCCGTATAGATACGGTATTTGTAAAATTCCAAGGCGGAATCCGTTCGGCATTGGATATTGACGTAGTCAACCATTTGTTCTTAGGAGTACTGGAACACGAAATAGACAAGTATTATGATTTTACGTTGGAACATCCGGTGCAAATGAACGATAGAATCCAGTACGTAGTATCGTTCCAACAGAAACCCCATGTAGAAGACATCTTGTTCCGTGGAAAGGTCTATGTAGACTATGAAACAAAAGCCATATCCCGTGTAGAGTTCAATATGAACGTAGAAAACGACGACAGAGCCACTGCCATCTTCATCAGAAGAAAACCGTTAAGCCTGAGGGCAACGGTGGACTACGCGGCGTATATGGTCCAATACAGACAATTGCCGGAAGGCGAATGGGCCTTTGACTATTCCCGGACAGATTTAAAGTTTACGGCCAAATGGGACAGGAAATTGTTCCGTCAGACGTATACCATCACGTCAGAGATGGCCATGACGGAATACAGCCGCCAGTCGTACCGCATACCGCAGGAGAGCCGAGTAAAAACAACGGACATTACGTTGTACCGTGTAGCCGATTTTGAAGACCCGGGTTTCTGGGAAGACTACAACGTCATAGAACCGGAATCGTCCATAGAAACGGTTATTTCGCGTATTATAAGGCAATTGAGGCGTAGACAGCGGTAAATAAGAAATACGTTAAAAGGAACACAATTTATATTATGTTAAATAGCATTCCGTTAGCAGAACGTATGCGCCCCACTACTTTGGATACATACGTTGGCCAGGAACATTTGGTAGGAGAAAACGCCGTGCTGCGCAACATGATAGAAAGCGGCAACTTGGCATCCTTTATCCTCTGGGGCCCTCCCGGTGTTGGCAAAACTACGTTGGCCCGTATTGTGGCGCAAGACCTGGAACGTCCCTTCCACAGTTTGTCTGCCGTCAATTCCGGAGTAAAAGACGTCCGCGAGGTCATAGAACGCTCCCGCGCCAACAAAATGTTTCAAACAAGCCGCCCCATCCTTTTTATAGACGAAATCCACCGTTTCAACAAAGCCCAGCAAGACGCGTTGTTGGGTGCTGTAGAAGACGGAACATTGGTATTGATTGGAGCTACTACGGAGAATCCTTCTTTTGAAGTCATTGCTCCCCTACTTTCCCGCTCCCAAGTCTATGTGCTTAATCCGCTGTCTGTTAGCGATTTGACAATTTTATTGCAACGGGCACTTGAAGAAGACGAGGGCTTAAAAACACGCACCGTACAGGTAGAAGAGACGGAAGCTCTCTTTCGCTATTCCGGCGGAGATGCCCGTAAGCTCTTCAATATCTTAGAGATAGTCGTATCAACCTACCCTGCAGATGCTCCCGTTGTAATCAACAACAAAGAGGTTCAAGACAGGTTGCAAAAAAACATGGTGTTGTACGACAAAGACGGCGATATGCACTACGACATCATCTCGGCGTTTATCAAGAGCATCCGCGGCAGCGACCCAAACGCCGCTCTGTATTGGATGGCGCGTATGATCAAAGCCGGTGAAGACCCCCTGTTCATAGCCCGTCGTTTGATGATTTTGGCCACGGAAGACATCGGTTTGGCCAATCCCAACGCTTTTTTGATGGCTTCGGCCTGTTTTGACGCTGTCCACCGCATCGGCATGCCGGAAGGACGCATTCCGTTGGCGCAAACGGCCATTTACCTGGCTACAAGCGCCAAAAGCAATTCGGCCTATGCTGCTATTGGAAAAGCGCTCGAGGCCGTGGAAAAGACAGGCGATTTGAGCGTTCCGCTCCATTTGCGCAACGCACCCACAAAACTGATGAAAGAGCTAGGGTACGCCAAAGATTACAAATACGCTCACGACTTTGAAAAGCACTTTGTGGACCAAGAGTTTTTGCCCAAAGAATTGGCAGGCACCCGCTTTTATGAGCCGGCAGACAACCCCAGAGAGACAGAAATAGCCCGCTTTTTGGAACGATGGGGAAAAAAATACAACGTATGAAAGCAAATCCTTTTTTCCTCATTGCCGGTCCTTGTGTTGTGGAATCTGCAGAAACGTGCCTGAAGATTGCAGAAACTGTATGCAATCTTGCCAAACGGTACCGTATTCCCTATATTTTCAAAGCCTCTTATCGCA
This sequence comes from Bacteroidales bacterium, assembly GCA_012839605.1. GTDB lineage: Bacteria > Bacteroidota > Bacteroidia > Bacteroidales > UBA932 > DMER64. The sequence continues at coordinate 3,641 of DUNA01000026.1, read as the reverse complement.
AAGACAACAGGACTCGTTACGACTCGTTCACGGGCATAGGCAATGAAGAAGCGTTGGAAGTCCTGAGGAAAGTCAAAGAGCGTTTTCATGTCCCTATCACTACAGACATACATACTCCGGAAGAAGCACAAGTAGCGGTTGAATCCGGTGTAGATATTATACAGATTCCGGCTTTCTTATGCAGGCAAACTACTTTGCTGCAAGCAGCCGCGCAAACGGGAAAAAAAATCAATGTGAAAAAGGGCCAGTTTTTGGCTCCGGAACAAATGGCTTTTGTTGTAGAGAAGTTGGTGCAATTTGGTGCTACAAAAGAATCCATTCTGATTACAGAAAGAGGCACGCAGTTTGGATACAGAGATTTGGTGGTGGATATGCGCAGCATACCCCTTATGCAACAGTTGGGCGTTCCCGTGGTGATGGATGCAACACATGCCCTCCAAGTTCCCAACCGCCAACAAGGAGTAGCCGGAGGACAACCCCACATGATTCCTACGATAGCTGCCGCAGCCGTAGCGGCCGGAGCCGACGGCTTGTTTGTAGAGACACATCCTTCACCGGAGAAAGCCTTATCTGACGGCAGCAACATGTTGCCGCTTCACAAGATGGACAACTTGCTGCAACAAATAATGGCTTTTAGAAACACATATTTGGAAAACAAACACATACAATTGCATACCCAATCATGACAAAAAACCACGAATTCATCAAACGGTACGAAAAACTACCTGTGCACATATACGATGACCAAGAGGAAGCCTCGTCATTTATAGTAGACAACATCTTGAGGGCCTTGGAAGAAAAAGAAGCCCATGGTGAAAAATTGGTATTGGCGCTTACGGCCAATTCGGCCGCCATACCGGTTTACGAACTCCTAGCGGAAAAACACAAAGCCGGCAGAAGTTTTCAAAACGTAGTCGTCTTTGGCATCAACGAATACTACCCCATTCAAAAGATACAGTTGCAATCGCATTACCGGTTTTTAAAAGAATACGTATTTGATGTATTGGATATTCCCGCCGAGCAAATCCATTGTCTGGACGGAGAAACACCAAGAGAAGAAGTACAGGAACATTGCTTGGAATTTGAAGAGAAAATAGCAAGTTATCAAGGTATAGATATTTTGATTACTTCACGTATGGGATCGAACGAACCGGGTTCGCCGTTTAACGCCCGCACGCGTTTGATAACGCTCAACACAAATACGCGTATAGCGGCCGCCAGCGAATTTTTTGGAGTCGACTTTGTACCCAATTACTCGCTGACCATGGGCATCAAAACGTTATTGGACAGCAAAACCATCTACTACTTGTTGTGGGGAGAGAATGTGTCCAAAGCTGTAAAAAACCTGGTAGAGGGTGATGTGTCGGAATCGAATCCGGCCAGTGCTTTACACAAACATTCAGCTATTGAAGTACTCGTAGACAGGGCCGCCGCCGCAGACCTTACCAGAATTGCTACTCCCTGGCTTACAGGTCCTTGTGAATGGACAGATGAGCTTACGAAAAGGGCCGTATTTTGGCTCTGCCTGCATTTGGAAAAACCCATACTCAAATTGACGGCCAGAGACTACAACGACAACGGAATGAGTGATTTGATTACGGAACGCGGTCCTTTCAGCAAAATCAACATAGATACGTTCAACAAATTGCAACATACCATAACGGGATGGCCCGGAGGCAAACCCAATGCAGACGATTCCACGCGTCCGGAAAGAGCCCTCCCCCACCCAAAACGAGTCATCGTATTCAGTCCCCACCCGGACGACGATGTCATTTCTATGGGAGGTACCGTTGCCCGTCTTTCGGAACAAGGTCACGAACTTCACGTTGCGTACCAAACATCGGGCAACATTGCCGTTTTTGACCATGAAGTCATTCGTTTCCTGGATTTCTTGAAAGACATATCGCCTGTGTACGGATTGGATGAAGAAAAGACGTTTGATATTTTCACACAGGCACGCATAGACTTGGGAGAGAAAAAACCGGGTGAACCCGATACGGAATCCATCCGTAAAGTAAAAGGCATGATCCGTCGCGGAGAAGCCAAATCGGCCTGTGATTATTTAGATATAGCAGAGGAGAACGTCCACTTTCTGGATATGCCTTTTTACGAAACGGGAGGCATTAAGAAAAAACCTTTAGCCAAGAAAGACATCGATATTTTGTGTGACTTGATCGATTCCATTCAGCCGCATCAGATTTTTGCGGCCGGTGATTTGAGTGACCCGCACGGTACGCATAGGATTTGTTATACCGCCATTTTGCAAGCTATGGACCGCCTGAGCGACAGACCTTGGTTCAAAGATTGCCGCATCTGGTTGTACCGCGGAGCTTGGCAAGAATGGGATGTGGCAGATGTAGATATGGCCGTTCCCCTGAGCCCGGAAGAAGTCATCATCAAAAGAAACGCCATTTTCCGCCACCAGAGCCAAAAAGATCCGGCCATGTTCCCCGGAAACGACGCGCGCGAGTTTTGGAAACGGGCCGAGGAAAGAAACCACAGCACGGCCATTTTGTACGACAAGCTGGGCATGGCAGAATACCAAGCCATAGAAATGTTCCGCCTGTACCACAAAGGAATGAAACTCTGATACTAAAAAGGATATCCTACTCCAAACTGAATGGCATAGTTGTTTTGCAGAAGCCATTGCGACGGAGGATTCCATGCTTGTTTTACAGGATCCCTCACTACCATCCCCAGATCCAGTCTGAGGATGACAAAATCCAGATTTACGCGTATTCCTACACCTACGTCCACGGCAATGGACTTGTAAAAAGTATTGAACCGAAACACACCGTCTTCCACCGCTTGCGGCTTGGGTAAATTCCAGATGTTCCCGGCATCGGCAAAAAGAGCCCCTTCCAATTTCCAGAACAGAGGAAACCGGTATTCCAAATTGACTTCCAATCGCATATCTCCTGTTTGGTTGGGGATGGTAAAGGTTGAGTCTACCGGCATGGAACCGGGACCTAACGTTCTAGCCTGCCAAGCACGCATGCTGTTGGCTCCGCCGGCGTAAAACATTTGTTCCAAAGGCAAAGCCGTGGCGTTGCCATAAGGAATGCCTATTCCTGCATAAAGGCGTCCGGCCAACTGGTGACGTTCTCTGATAAAGGTAATTCCCGTATTGATATCGGCCTTAATGTATTGAGCATACGCAATGTCTCCAATGGTGTGGCTTCCTGTCTCGCCTGTTTTCATGTATTTGTTAAAAATACTCAGGAAGTTACCGGAAGATTCCAGACCGGCTCGTAAGTAATGCCAAGACCTTCTATGTACGGGAGAATTGTCACTCGTGTAATAAAAGATTGCGGAAAGCCCCAAGTCCAGGTGGTCTCTGTACGTGTCTATCAGGAAGGGATCGTTGAGCGATTCCAAAAATCCGGGACTCAAATTGTGCAGCTTGACTACCTTCAGCTTTATGGGATTGATGGTATAATGCTTCGATTCACCTATGCTCCACGTATAACCAAACGTACCGGAGGCAATATTTCTCACGTATTCCGGTCGCGATTGGTAGCTGTAACTGGCAGATATATCTGTTTTGGGGACCCTGCTCTTAAAGACGGTGTGGTTGATGGGGAAAAGCATTTTTGGGAAAGACAAAGACAAAGAAGCCCCCAATTCCGTAGAACGAATGG
>DUNA01000025.1 GCA_012839605.1 Bacteroidales bacterium | reverse complement strand
TTTCGCCATATATTCCACAAATGTACACAAAATCTTTTCGTAACTTTGTGACTTATCATTTGCTTTATGAAAAAAGTTCTTCTTATGATTTTAGACGGCTGGGGCGAGGGAAAAAAAGACCGTACCAACGCCATTTACACTGCAGGCCAGCCACATATAGATACTATACGCAAACAGTACCCCAACAGCACGTTAAGTGCCAGCGGACAAGACGTAGGGCTTCCGGAAGGCCAGATGGGCAATTCGGAAGTAGGCCACTTGAATTTGGGCGCCGGGCGTATTGTATATCAAGATTTGGTCAAAATCAACCGCGCATGCCGCGACGGGTCCATACGCGAAAACAAAGAAATCAAAGGTGTGTACCAATACGCAAAGCACAGCGGGAAGGCCTTACATCTGATGGGATTGGTGTCCGACGGAGGCGTCCATTCTTCCATGGAGCACTTGTTTGCATTCCTGGACATTGCCAAGGAATACGACCTTTCCAAAGTATATGTACACTGTTTGATGGACGGACGAGACACCGACCCGCGCAGCGGATTGGGTTTTGTGGAACAATTGCAAGAACATTTGGATAAAACGACGGGAAAAATAGCTACCGTCATAGGTCGATACTACACAATGGACAGAGACAAACGCTGGGATAGGATAAAAGTAGGTTACGACTTGGCCGTACACGGCATAGGTACCCCATTTCACAATGCTGCAGAAGGGATAGCAGAAAGCTACCGTCAAGGCGTTACGGACGAATTCATCAAGCCCATTGTCTGTGTGGATGACAGCGGCATTCCTGTGGGAACGATAGAAAAAGACGACGCACTCATCTTCTTCAATTTCCGGAACGACCGCGCCCGGCAAATCACACATGTATTGACGCAAGAAAACAAGTCGGAACACGAAATGTACACCATTCCCTTGTACTATTGCTGCCTTACGCCGTACGACGACACGTTTCAAGGGTTGCACATCCTTTTTGATAAAGAAAACGTGGAAGACACCTTGGGGGAAGTCGTCAGCCGCCATGGACTTAAACAGTTGCGCATAGCGGAAACAGAAAAATACGCCCACGTAACCTTCTTTTTTTCCGGAGGCCGAGAAAAAACTTTTCCTCTGGAAGACAGAATTTTGGTACCTTCCCCAAAAGTGGCTACGTACGATTTGAAACCGGAAATGAGCGCCCCGGAAGTAGCAGAACAGGTTAAAAAAGTCCTAAAAAAACAGGAACACCATTTGATTGTGCTCAATTTTGCCAACGGCGACATGGTAGGCCATACCGGCGTATACGATGCCATATGCCAAGCCGTCACCGTCATAGACCGCCTGGCGGCAGAGGTTACAGAAACAGCTCTGGACAACGGCTATTCCGTATTGATGACGGCCGATCACGGCAACGCGGACAACGCAATAAATCCGGACGGATCTCCCAACACAGCGCATTCGCTAAACCGCGTACCCTTTACCGTCATAGACAAAGACGTTACCTCTGTAGAGGACGGCATCTTGGCAGACGTAGCTCCCACTTTATTAGATTTGATGGGATTGCCCATCCCCCCGGAAATGACGGGAAAAACCCTTATTAAAAAACAGTAAATCCATGCCTTCTTTCGTTCACCTTCACGTTCATACACAGTATTCCATTCTTGACGGCGCCGCCTTTATTCCGGAACTTTTTCACAAGGCGCAAGCAGACAAACAACCTGCTCTGGCCATCACAGACCATGGAAACATGTTTGGCGTAAAGGAGTTTTTAAATGTGGCCAAACGTTACCCTTCCGTAAAACCCATTGTAGGTTGCGAAGTATACGTAGCTCCGGAAGGCCGGCATTTAAAAAAGAACACAGAAGAAGCTACTACATGCCACCTGGTGCTGTTGGCCAAAAACCACGACGGCTATAAGAATTTGATCAAGTTGGTGTCGCAAGCCTGGATAGACGGATTTTACTACAAACCGCGTATAGATCACAGCCTGCTCCAACAATACAGCCACGGTTTGATTGCTTTGAGCGCTTGTTTGGCCGGGGAATTGCCGCGTTTGGTAGCCGCCGGCAAAATGGACGAAGCATCTGTGCTCATAGAGCAATACAAAGAACTGTTTGGAGAAGATTATTACATAGAGCTCCAACGCCACAAAACCCTACTAAACAATCCCAACGCCAAAAGTACGTTCGCCCTCCAA
>DUNA01000024.1 GCA_012839605.1 Bacteroidales bacterium | reverse complement strand
GGCCGTACCGCTAGATACAACGGCCGCTTGGGCGTGGCGTAAAATATCGTACGTATGTCCGTAGACGACGCGTACGGGCAAATCTTTGAGAATCTTGTCGTACACGTGTATGGGAACGGTGGGGGTGCCGGCAACAATCCATTGGTAGTCTTTGAAGCGTTCGATAATTTTTGCAGCTCTTGGCAGCAGATAGTTGATTTCATTCAAACGGCTGCCGGGCAAGATGGCTAAAATGGGTTTGTCTTCTATTCTGAATTTTTTGATGAAATCTTCTTTTTCTTTTTCGGAATAGGCAGTCAAACGATCCAAGACGGGGTTGCCCAAATACACAGCCGGTATTCCTTTTGATGAAAAGTAGGGCGTTTCAAACGGGAAAATGGTGTAGAGCCGCGTGATGTGGCGTTTTAGGGCTTTTACACGATACTCTCTTGTAGCCCACGTTTTTGGAGCTATGTAATAGAGCGTTTTGTATCCTTTACGCCACGCAAACTTGGCTATACGCATGTTGAAACCGGGATAATCGACCAAGATGACAGCATCGGGATTGTATTCTACGATTTCTCGCTTGCATTGGTTGAGTGCTTTGATGAACAGACCCGGTTTGGTTGCTACCTCGACAAAGCCCGTGACGGCAGTAGTAAGGTCGGGACCTCTGTATTTGAATTCAGCAAGAGGATCTATGTGGGTCAGAGCTTCTTTGAGTTGCTCTGCGTAGTTGTGGCCGGATACTTCTCCGGCAATGATGAAGTACCGCATAGTATGAAGTTTTAAATAATTATCATGTCAAGTCTTTCCACATATCCTTCATGCGCTCCAGTTCCGGGTAGTTGGTGTTGTCCACTTTATGAGGGACTATGGTTATGTAGTTGTTTGTTATCAAGTTGTAGTCGCTTTCGGGACTGTTGGGTTCTCTGTTCTCGTATTCTCCAACCATCCAGTAGTACGGGTGTCCGTATGGATCTGTACGCGTTTCAATTTCTTTTACCCAAGCTCCCATTCCAAAGCGACAAATGCGAATGCCCTTTATGTCTTCTACAGTGCCTTTGGGAATGTTTACGTTCACGTACGTATAAGAATTGGGTGGGTCCTGTATAAATTTTTCCAAGATTTTCCTTCCATAATAAACACTGGCTTCAAAATCTGCATCGGGGTGGTGGTCGTTCAAACTAAAAGCAATAGACGGGATGTTGTTGAGAACGCCTTCTCTTGTGGCTGCTACCGTTCCGGAGTAGATGACGGCAGCCGATCCGTTGTAGCCGTGGTTGATACCTGAAAGAATAAAATCCGGCTTGCGTTTTTGATACAATACGTTTAAAGCCATTTTCACACAATCTACGGGAGTTCCGGAGCAATAATGGCGGTCTATTCCGTTGCCACCCGGAAAGTCTTTCTGCTTAAGGCGGGCCATCCGTAGCGGTTTGCCCAAACTGACGGCATTAGACATGGCGCTTTGCGGATGCTGCGGAGCCACCACGGTAATGGTACCCAATCCTTCCGCCATTTTGATCAGGGCTTGCAACCCTTTGGCCGTATACCCGTCATCGTTTGTAATAAGTATCTGCATAACATACAAATTTAATGAAAATTTTTGAGCTTATGGCTGCAAAATATTAACTTTGCCAGATACGTAAATTATAGAACTCAGCAATATGAATACAATTAAAGTAGGGATTAACGGTTTTGGCCGTATTGGGCGCCTGGTCTTTCGTGCTGCCCAGAATAAAGAAAACATACAAGTAGTAGGTGTAAACGATTTGTTAGACGTAGATTATATAGCTTATATGCTCAGGTACGACACCGTACACGGCAAATTTGACGGAACGGTTGAAGTGCAAGGCAACAAACTGATTGTTAACGGAAACCCCATACGTGTGACATCAGAAAGAGATCCGGCAAACTTGAAATGGAATGAAGTGGGTGCCGAGTATGTAGTAGAAGCTACCGGCTTGTTCTTGACGCATGAAAAGGCAGAAGCACATTTGCGTGCAGGAGCCAAACGCGTACTTATGTCTGCTCCTTCCAAAGACGACACACCTATGTTCGTCTACGGTGTCAATCACAAAGAATACAAAGGACAAGACATTGTCTCAAACGCTTCTTGTACCACAAACTGTTTGGCACCTGTCGTAAAGATTTTGAACGACAAATACGGCTTGATAGAAGGCCTTATGACAACCGTACATTCCATTACGGCTACACAAAAAACTGTAGACGGACCTTCTGCGAAGGATTGGAGAGGCGGTAGGGCTGCTTCCGGGAATATCATTCCTTCTTCTACAGGAGCCGCCAAAGCAGTAGGACGCGTGATGCCGGAATTGAACGGCAAACTTACGGGTATGTCTTTCCGCGTACCTGTAGTAAACGTATCTGCCGTTGACCTGACTTGTCGTTTGGAAAAACCGGCTACCATGGAGGACATCAAGGCCGATATGAAAGCCGCTTCTGAAGGAGAGTTCAAAGGCATTTTGGGCTATACGGAAGACGCCGTTGTTTCATCAGATTTTATAGGAGATCCGCGTACGTCCATTTTTGACGCGGGAGCCAGCATATCTTTGAACCCCCATTTTGTGAAAATAGTTGCCTGGTATGACAACGAGTGGGGTTATTCCAACAAAATCTTAGATATGTTGACCCACATGGACACAGTAAAGTAATACATGGTTTCAGTCATTATGGCGGCATACAATGCCGGTGCATATATTGAGAAGGCTTTGGAAGGGGTGTTTGCACAGAGTTATGCCGACTTTCAGCTGATTGTGGTAGACGACGCGTCTACGGACAATACAGGGGAATTACTGGACAAACAAGACGATCCACGCTTGCTTGTGCTGCGCAATGATACGCGCAGCGGAGCGGCGTTTTCCAGAAACAGGGCCATACAAAAGGCCCGGGGAAAATATGTGGCCGTGTTGGATGCAGACGATTTTTGGCATCCGGACAAATTGGCGGCACAAGTCTGTTTTTTGGAAGCCCACAAACGGGCCGTTGCTGTAGGCACGTATGCTTACGAGACGGACGAGGAAGGCAAGCCGCTGAAAAAACTGCTCTTTCCCACAGATCCGGAGCGTGTGAAATGTTCTACTTTTTTCCGCTGTTCCATAGTCCATTCTTCCATTGTCATCAAGCGTTCTTTCTTGGTAGATAAAGATTTGTGGTACAATCCCGATTTTAAAAACGCACACGATTTTGAGTTGTGGAGTAGAGCCGTTTTTTGTGGGGCGTTTCATCAATTGCCGGAGTACTTGACGTATTATAGAAGAAGTCCTGGACAAATATCAACGGCTTCCGGCAGTACGCAAGATGCGTATGCAAAAGAAGTATACAAAGTATTGTTGCAAAGGATGGGGTTTTCACCAACGGTAACGGAATTGCAGAGCCATTTGCAGCTGGTAGGCATGGAAACTTCAGAGGAGAACGCTGCTCTTCTGTCTGAAAAACCCGCAAGCATTAGAAAAGAAATCTTGCGGTGGTGTGTGGCTTTGCATGAGAAAAACAAGACAGTACAATTGTTCGACAATCGTTTGTTTGCAGAGGAAATTGTGTTGCGGCTTTTGAAATATTGCAACGATACTTCTTTGGGTCTGTTTCGTACAGTCGGTTTGTTGCTAAGGCTGCATGCGCGATTGGGAATTGGGGTGTTTCCTTATTTCCGGTTGCCGGCCAGGCGCTCCAAAAGAGTATAAACCAAAACAGGGCCCCTAAGAGCCCTGTTTTGGTATGTATCCTGTAGACCTTTACAAAGCAGGTGACATAGATATGTCAATGAAGTTGCCTTGGTCCAGGAATTTTTGGAAGAAATCACGTAAATTGGATGTAGTGATTCCTTTTACAATGGTTTCGTAATCTGTGAAAATATCTCTTCCTTCCTGATAATACGTAACGACTACCTGTCTCCAGAAACTGTTTTTAATCAATTCTTCTTCACGTTTTTTAAGGAAGTTCTCCCTTGTTTTGGATACGTATTCTTCTGAAGGACCTTGTTCCAGGATGTTTTTTATGTCTTCATCCATCACATGTCTCATCCTTTCGTATTTTTCAGGATCTGTATCTAAAGCTATGATCAGGGCTGCGTATTCTTGCGGACGGTCCGTCATCATTTGTTGTACAGACGCTCCGTAGGTGCCTCCTTCGTCTTCCCTCAAGCTTTGGATGTACGCCATGTTCAGAACAGATTGAACGGCTTCTATATACACAGTGTTTTCCAATGTGTTTTCTATATCTGCCGAATAGACGTTTACGATGGATGTTTTTGGTGTTTCCATCTCTATGTTGAAATGGTTTTCAACAAGGCCTTTTTGAATCCTGTTGCCGTCGTTTTTCCAAGTGTGTGCTTCCGGAGCAGAGGGCAACGAGGCCAAGTACAGTTCTACAAGCGGTTTGAGCGTTTCCAAATCTACATTGCCTACGATGGTGATTAAAGAACCGTTCATGTTGCTGAAGAGATGTCTGTAGGCTTTCTCCAAGTTTTTAACCGATACTTTTTCCAACAAATCCGAAGACACAAGCAAGCTGCGGGGGTTGTTATCGAACAACGTTTTGATCAGTTCTCTCTGCAATTTGTAGTTGGGCGTTTGCTCCAAGTTGGGTACAAGGGCTCTGAGTTGGGCCATGGGAGCTTCAAATTCGCTTTCTTCAAAACGCGGCGTGACAATTTGGGCGTATACCAATTCCAGGAGTGTTTCCAAGTCTTGCGGTGAGCCCGTTCCGTTTATGCCGTAGTTGTAGTTTTGTATATTGGATCCGACACTGGCAATTTTCCCGGTCAGTTTGCGTTTTAATTCGGTCGCTTTAAATGGACCTACACCGCTGCTTTGCGACCACAGAGAGAAAATGTTTCCTTCTGTAGAGGGCAAGAGCTCTTCCGGCAACGTAGATTGACCGCCATCGTTTCTGAGAGAGAACAAGACTTCGTCTTTTTTGTAATCCGTAGGCTTAACCACTACTCGTATGCCGTTGGAAAGATGCCATACGGTTGTTTCAAAGGCGCCTTTTTCTTCTTTAACTATGGTGCCGGGAACGATAGCCGATACGTCTACTAGAGGCATATCCAGGTCTTCTTCTTCGTACGCTTCCAGTTCCATTTCTTCAACGGAATCCATCAATTCTATCAATTCTTCTTCCGTGGGCAACACAATGCCTTCGCGTTCCGGACTGTTGACCAAAACAATCCTGTTTTCTTCAGTAATGAGTTGCGCAGCTATTTGGTTCAATTGTTCCAATTGGATAAAAGGCATGTACCCTTGGGCCACTTGCAATTCGTACGCCGGGTCTAAAATGGGCTTATTGTATGCATAGTGATTGATCATGGACTGTATAAATTCTGCATTCATACGGTCTCCTGCGTTTTCAGCAGCACGTTCCAAACGCCGCAGGTAGTTGGTTTTGGCACGTTCCAATTCGGCATCTGTAAAACCATAACGACGCATTTTTTCTACTTCCACTAACAGGGCGTGGAACGACCGATCGCTTTCCCCGTCTTTGGCAGCCACAGCAAAAAGGGTGACATCTGCAGAAGTGGTAAGCGGTGAAAAACCCATGCTGGCGCCCAAAAAGGGAGCATTGGGTTGTTGGGCTATTTCTTGCAAACGGTCATTCATCATTCTGGTAATGAATGATTTAAACATGTCTACCATGTATATCATTCCAAGCGGTTGCATTTCATTGGGAACGGGATCGCTTTTTACAATCAATGTCACAGAAGTGCTTTGTGCTTCCGGGTCTGTAATGATACCTATAATGGGATCGTCGTTTTCCGGTATGGGAATCAATTTTTTGGGACTGGGTGTATCGGGTTTGGGAACGTCTTGAAAGAGGACTTCCAGTTTGTTGTAGACTTGGTCTACGTCGATGTCTCCCACTATGATGACGGCTTGGTGGTCCGGACGGTACCACGTTTCGTAAAAATCAATCAAGTGTTGGTAATCAAAAGTAGAGATGCCTTCTATGGTGCCGATGAGGTTGCATTCTGCGTATTTTGACCCTTTGTATAAATAGGGAAGGGTAGCTTCAAACATACGCCATTGGGCATCGCGGCGTGTACGAAGTTCTTCTATAATTACACCTCTTTCCAAATCTATTTCTTCCGGCAAGTTGCTCACAAAATGAGAGTAATCGTGTAAGATGAGCAAACACGTATCCAACACTCCTTCACGGAGCATGGGTACGTTGTTGAGCATGTACATGGTTTGTTCCACGCCCGTGGAAGCGTTGATATTGGCTCCAAAGCTGCATCCGATGCTTTCCAGGTAGTTGATCATCATTTTGCCGGGCAGGTTTTTAGTTCCGTTGAGCGCCATGTGCTCCAGGAAGTGTGCCAGTCCGTCCTGGTGTTCGTTTTCCTGTATGGCTCCTACGTTCGTAAACAGGTAAAACTCTGCGCGGTTTTCCGGTTTGGCGTTATGCCTGATGTAGTATGTCAAGCCGTTATCCAATTTTCCCATGCGAACGGCCGGATCGTTTTGCAAAGGTTCCTGTGGATTGGCCATTTGTGCGTAACCTGTTAAACCTGTAATAAGAAAGGCTAACAGGAGTGTGGTAAATTTCTTCATATAATAGTTTCGTTGATATTTAGTTCAATCAACAAATATAAGAATTTTTAACTCCTGTCTTTGTTTTTTTGTATTTTTACCCTTTGGACTTTATAAAATATCAAATTGATGAATAGTAGAAAGATTTTTTTGAGCCTGTTGGCTGTTATAGTAAGTGCAGGAACGGTATGGCCTTGTACCAACCTGATAGTGACAAAGGGAGCCTCTACGGACGGTTCCATTATGGTAACGTATTCCGCTGACTCTCATCAGCTCTATGGTGAATTGTATTTTTGGCCTGCAGCTACCTGGCCGGAAGGCACCATGCTCAAGATTTTTGAATGGGATTCCGGAAGGTATATAGGAGAAATTCCGCAAGCACCCGTTACGTATTCCGTAACAGGAAACATGAACGAATACCAGTTGTTGATTGGGGAAACTACTTACGGCGGAAGACGTGAGTTCCGTGACAGACAGGGCATTATGGACTACGGCTCTTTGATTTACGTGACGTTGCAACGCAGCAAAACAGCACGCGAAGCCATTGCCATGATGGATTTCTTGATGCAAACGTACGGATACGCTTCCGGTGGCGAGTCGTTTACCATTGCAGACCCCGATGAAGTATGGGTCATGGAAGTGATAGCCAAAGCTCCCAGAATGGTAGAAGGAGTAAATGTGAACAAAGGAGCCGTATGGGTAGCAAAACGTATTCCCGACGGGTACATCAGTGCTCATGCCAACCAGGCCCGTATTACTACTATAGACTTTAACGATCCGGAAAATTGCTTGTACAGCCCCGATGTGATTTCTCACGCAAGGGAAATGGGTGTTTTCTCAGGAAAAGATAAAAATTTCAGTTTTTCAGACGTATACAATCCCGTAGACTTTGGTGGAG
>DUNA01000023.1 GCA_012839605.1 Bacteroidales bacterium | reverse complement strand
GGGGGCCGATTATTTTGGGAAAGAATACATGGAAACGGTTCAGCTGGACGTATCTGTTCCCGTAGATCGGTTTATAAGTGAAAGCCCTCGTTTTACACAAGCATTGAAAAGAGCAGGTGAAGATGTGGACACATCTGAACAAGATGAACCCCCCACACTAGCTGATGATGAATTTGTAACTGAAACGCTTGCAAAGATTTATGCAGACCAAGGCTACTACAAGTTGGCCATTGCTTGTTACGCCAAACTAATTTTGCTATATCCGGAAAAAAGCACTTACTTTGCGTCCCTTGCAGAAGAAATAAAACAAAAATCCAACAATTGATATGTATACAGCAACCGCCATTCTTATAGTTATAGCAAGCATATTGCTGACCCTTGTTGTTTTGGTACAAAATTCAAAGGGAGGCGGACTGGCAGCCAATTTTGCAACAGGTAATACTACTTTTGGCGTGCGCCAGACAGCCGATTTCCTGGAAAAAACCACATGGACATTAGCTATCACCATTCTGGTTCTCTGTCTTTTGGGAACAACCTTTATATCTACCGGGCGCAGTAAAAAAGCATCCGATCTGGAGCAACGCTTAGAGCAAACGGAACAACCCACAGGCCTTCCACAATTCCCAACGGGAGCAGAAGACCTGCCGTTGTTGCCTGTAGATTAAAAAACTCCTTTTATTGACATTTTTCGGGAATGCGATTTCCCAAATTCGTGGTATACGGGTTTGCGCACTATGACAACATGGTCTGCGGGCACGAATATTTTTAAGGAATGGACAGAGCCTTCCCAAGGTGTTTCTTTAGTGATTTCCATAGAAGATATAGACAGTACGTTTCCGTTTATTTGAAAAACGTCGTCTGTTTTTTCCGGTGTAAAAGGTTTGTTTTTTCCGGCTGTACCCAGTCTGTGGGTTTTCATCCACACGGTAGGGGTGTCTGCTTCCGATTGCCTTACAAGAGTGAGTGAGGGAAAGAACACCATACCGGGATTTGTTCTTTTTCCTTCAAACCATCCCAATCTATAGACAGATGGGTCGGCCTCTAGCCAATACCTTTCAAAAAGAAAATGTTCTCCGGCTTCTAAGTCTATATACAGCGTGTCTGATGTAAGGGCAACGGGTACATGTTGCTCAAACGTTTCGCTACCTCTGAGGGTAGCTGCCTTTCCTATACCTGTTATGATGAATCCTATCAGAGCTGCCAACCAACCAAAAAACAAGACAACGCCAATCCATTTGTGACGACGGATGTTGAAAACAAGCAGGGAGCCTAAGTACAAAAAGCCTAGAACCGGTAAGACAAGAGTGAGCAATCCAAACGTTTTGACCCAAAACATATTTCCGGTAAGGCCAATCAAATCCAAGAGAGCAGCAGGTGAAAAATGAAGTGTGTACTTTGTAACGGCAAACCCTAAGACAAGACTGATCAAAACAGCGGAACTGCTTATGATAAAGAACAAGCCTACTACCACGGCTACAATGCGTACGACAACACGCAGGGTGTTGTTGCGTTTTTTGATATAAACCGGGCTTTGTGTTCTGGTGCGCGTTTTTCGAGTGCGTTGCAATCCTCTGGTAGAGAGAGGCTCTCCACGCATGGCGTATTTTTCTTCCACCGTATGGGCTGCCGGTATGACAATCCACATGATGATATAGGCCAAAAAGAAAAATCCCCCAAAACTAACAGAAACGGTTCCCCACTTAATCATGGACCGGGCTACTTGCAAGATGTTGGGTAGTAGCAGTAAAGCAACGGCTATCAAGCGTATGATGACTACGTCTGTATGAAAATAGGCAGACAAACCGGAGCACACACCGCCGATGACTTTGCGATCCATATCGCGATACAGCTTTTTGTGGGGAGGGGATATGTCGTGTTCTGCGTGTGGGCTGTGTTTAGACGCTGTGCTTTCTCCTTCAATAACATCTAACGGTCCCATGATATCCAGGATTTCGTCTACTATTTCTTTAGATACCACATCAAGACCTGCATGTGTGCGTTCCAATAGAAGTTCGGCAATGCGTTCTTCTATATCATCTACAATTTCTTCTTCGTCTTCATTGTACGAGTAATACCTGCGCAAATGGTCCAGATATATTTTAAGGGAATGGTAGGCCTCTTCTGATAAAGTGAAGGCCGTTTTGTTGATACTGACTTTGACTACTTTTCTCATTTTCTTAAAATATCAATGGTTTCTACCAATTCTTTCCAGGCTGTATCCATTTCCGATAGCATGTTTCTGCCTTTATCGGTTAAGCTGTAGTATTTTCTGGGAGGCCCCTGCGTGGACTCTTCCCATCTGTATGTAAGCAGTCCTTGGTTCTTTTGGCGCGTAAGAAGCGGGTAGAGCGTTCCTTCCACCACAATAATCCGAGCATCTTTTAATATGCCTATCAATTCAGAAGCATAGGCGTCTTTTTTATCTAAAATACTTAATATGCAATATTCCAGTACGCCTCGCCTCATTTGAGATTTTGTGTTTTCAATATTACTTTGACTCATAATCTTTCCTGTTAATATGTTAAAGGCTTAGCGGAATTCGCTGTAACGACGTAAATTTTCTGCAGTTACGGGGAGTCCGCGCATTTGCAATTTTTCAGAGGCTGATCGAGCTTTGGGTACGGCAATCCATAGAATAATGTAAATCCAGAAGCCTGCACTTCCCATAAAAAAAGAGGCAACAGCCAACACCCGCACCAATACGGGGTCGCAGTCAAAGTAAGCGGCCAACCCACTGCAAACACCGGCAATCATGGAATCGTCCGGGTTTCTAAACAACCTTTTTAAGGGCTTTTCTCCCAAGCCGTCATACTTGTTGTAGCCGGAATAACTGTTTCTTCTTTTTGTTTTTTGGAAGGGGTCTGCTTTGGCCCCTTCAGTAGTATCTGAAGGATATCCCAATTGTCGGATGACGCGTTCCACCACCTCTAAAGAAACGACTTCTGTTTTGCCTTTTGTATATTCATAAAAGAGTTCTGCAATGCGTTGCTCTACGTCTTCCATGACTTCTGCGGCATCTTTGCTGTCCATTTCGCTTTTAAAGCGCTCCAAGTACAAGTCCAATTTTTGGTAGGCATCTTCTTCTATAGTGAAGCTGCTCTTGCCAATGCCAACGTTTAATACTTTCTTCATGGTCTTTTTATTTGCAAAGATATATAAAAATATTTATACCTTGCAACACAAGGTACTAAAATTTTCAAAAAAACTTCAAATAAACGCTTATATGCCTATCTTTGTAATGTATGGAAAGTATCAAACAAATTTTTAAAATTGGGAACGGACCCTCTAGTTCGCATACTATGGCACCACGTTGGGCTGCTTTGGATTTTGCAGAGAAGAATCCCGGAGCCGATCGTTTTGAGGTGACCTTGTATGGCAGTTTGGCTGCTACGGGGAAGGGGCACTATACAGACAAATCTTTGGAAGATGCCTTTGCCCCCAAAAAGGTTGAAATTGTTTGGGACTACCACACGGTATTGCCTCAACATCCAAACGGGATGACCTTTCGTGCATTGGATGGTGCGGGGAACGAACTGGACAAATGGCTAACTTTTAGTATAGGTGGAGGTGACTTGTCCGATACGGGAAAAAGAATTCCGCAAAAGCAAGTGTATCCTTTAAGCAAAATGGCTGATATTCAGGCGTATTGTCAAGAGCACGGATTGCAATTCTGGGAGTACGTCAATAGGTACGAAGAGAGCGACCTGTGGGACTACCTGAATGAGGTTTGGCAAACTATGAAAGCAGCTATTCGCAGAGGTTTGCAAAACGAAGGAGTACTTCCCGGTCCGTTGAATTTGGCCAGAAGAGCCGCTTCTTATTATATAAAAGCACAGGGATACAAAGGGTCTATGCAACGCAGGGCCATGGCTTTTTCCTATGCTTTAGCCGTAGCGGAAGAAAACGCAGAGGGAACGAAAATTGTGACGGCGCCTACGTGCGGCAGTTGCGGTGTTATTCCTTCCGTATTGTATTTGAACCAGACTTCTTACAATTTTCCGGAAAGCCGTATTTTAAGGGCTCTGGCTACGGCCGGTCTCATTGGCACACTCATCAAACACAACGCTTCCATTTCCGGAGCAGAGGTAGGATGCCAGGGAGAAATCGGCTCGGCTTGTTCTATGTCTGCAGCGGCCGCCGTTCAGCTTTTTGGAGGCAGTGTTGCTCAGGCGGAATACGCAGCCAGTATTGGTATGGAGCATTTTTTAGGACTTACGTGCGACCCCATCCACGGGTTGGTACAAATTCCATGTATAGAACGAAATGCTTTTGGAGCTACCCGAGCCATAGACGCCAATATGTATGCTTTGCTTTCTGACGGAACGCACAGGGTAAGCTTTGATACAATCATTGAAGTAATGAAAAGAACCGGCCACGATTTGCCTTCAATTTATAAAGAAACGTCTGAAGGCGGCTTGGCCGTTGTACAGGGAACGTGATTTTTTATACATTTACAAAAAATAATAACATATGACTAAAGTAGTAACGGACGAAAATTTCAATTCGGTAGTTTTACAATCAACAGTACCTGTTTTGGTTGATTTTTGGGCTGCGTGGTGTGGCCCCTGTCGTCAGATTTCTCCTATTGTTGATGAGCTGGCACAGGAAATGGAAGGCAAAATCCTGGTTTGTAAATGCGACGTAGACCAGGCAACGGAAGTGCCTGCCAAGTACATGATCAGAAGTATCCCTACCTTGCTTTTCTTTCACAATGGAGAATTGGTACACAAGATAGTGGGAGCCACCAATAAGCAGACTATTCAGGAAAAATTGGTTTCATTAATAAACGAATAATTATGAAAAAATATCTGATTGCGCTACTCTTTGTGTTTGGCTTAGGTACAACAGTATGGGCGCAGGAAACGTTTGTAATCAAAGCCGGATTGAACTTCAACAAATTGGAAGACATCCAGATTGGAGAATTGAAAAAATCCTGGGAAATGCAAACAGGATTTCATGCCGGACTTGGAGGCCAATTCAGGTTTCCGCGTATAGGTCTTTCCGTACAACCGGAATTGTTGTACAGCCGTATGCGTACAGACATGGTGGGCGTACTTAGTCAGAATTCTTATGAACTGAGGATAGACTACATTGACGTACCTCTGAATGTGCAATGGGGCATCAACATTTTGTTTTTACGCCCCTATGTGTTTGCAGCTCCTTATGTACGGTATGCACTTGCCAAAGGAAAAATGCTGGAAGACGTGTCGTGGGATAATTTGAACCGTTTTGACTACGGTTTAGGGATAGGCGCCGGTTTGGAAATCTGGAAATTGCAAATTTCGGGAAAATACAATTGGAGTTTTGGCAAATTGGCTAAAGACGGAAGTGTCCATATAGATAGGGGCGATTGGAAACTGGGAGATTCCAACATGAAGGGGTTTGAACTTTCTGTCGCAATTCTTTTTTGATAGACAGTTCATTTATGGATGGGATAAGGCAGCTGCCGGAGTCAGATTGGAGGGCTTTTGAAGATGTTTTGAAGGCAGCTCTTCATTCTCCGTATGCCTTGTTGTCGTCTATGGATGCTTACATCCTGAACAAACCCGGTAAACAAATCAGGCCGGCATTGGCTTTGGCTGCAGCAGGCGTTTGCGGTACGTTGGTTCCGCTATCGTATGCTGTAGCGGCTATTGTGGAAATGATTCATACGGCTTCTTTGCTGCACGACGACGTAGCCGATAACGCACAAACAAGACGCGGCAAAAACAGTGTTCAAAAACAATTTGGTCCCAGGGCAGCTATTGTGTTGGGAGATTTTTGGTTGGCGCGCGCATTGCAACTGCTCTTACAACATGAGGGAAACCATCTAATATCCTTGTATGCAGACGTTGTAGCAGAATTGAGTGAAGGAGAATTGATGCAAATGGAAAAAACAAAAAAACAGAACATGTTGGTGACTGAATATTATGCCATTTGCAAAAAGAAAACGGCTTCTTTGTTTAGGGTGTCAGTAGTGTCGGGGGCTCTGTCTGTTCCGGAAAAAGAACGTGCAGCAACATACATTCCCGTATTGGATAAGGCAGCGTACCACATGGGTATGGCCTTTCAAATAAACGACGATTTGGCAGACCTTGAATCGGACCTGTTTGGTGCAAAAGTGACTTTGCCCTTGCTGGGAGCGCTTTTGCGAGCGGAAGGCAAGGAAGACCTGGCACCGGTACACAAGTATATAAGGGATTTAGGACATACTTACCAAGCTACTGAGCAGCTGTTGGCTTTTATAGATATGTATAAAGGCAGGGAATATGCGCAAAAAGTGGCAAACCATCATACTGAGCGAGCACGCAAACACATCATGACCCTTCCGCAGTCTGTGTGGAGGGAGTGTTTACTACACATTTCAGGTATGTAACGATTTATTAAATGAACAACATACAAAACTTCTTTACAACGCAAAGTGTTTCTTCTACTTTGCTCTACTTAAGCCTTGCTATCTTTACCGGAGCTTTGCTTGGGAAGATTAAGTATAAAGGCATTGGATTTGGGGCGGCAGGCGTATTGTTTACAGGCATACTCATTGCCCATTTTGGTGCTCCCATAGATGTACAAACGTTGCACTTTGCACGTGATCTTGGACTCATTTTCTTTGTATACAGTATAGGGCTGAGCATGGGACCGCGTTTCTTTTCTTCATTCAAAAAAGACGGTTTGCTACTGAATATACTGGCAGTAGTTATAGTTTTGGGAGGGTTTGGGATAGCTCTCTTGATTTATCGCTTTACCGGCATATCACGTATTGCTGTTGCGGGGATTATGAGTGGGGCAGTAACCAATACACCCAGCCTGGGGGCTGCTCAGGAAGTACTTGCCGGTCAAGGGGCAAGTGAGGCTGCCATTGCTCAAACAGGCATGGCGTATGCCAGTACTTATCCGTTTGGAGTTTTGGGAGTTATTCTTTCTATGGTGTTGCTAAGGGTGTTTTTTAAGATAAAAATTGACCATGAAATACAGAAATGCACAGATTATACTAACGAGGCTCAAGCAAATAAAAAGACTTGGGAAAATCCTAGTATTCTCTTACTTTTTCTTGGAATATTTATAGGAGTATTGGTGGGCAGCATTCCCATCTTTTTCCCCGGTCTGCCGGCACCTGCCAAATTGGGACTTGCCGGAGGCCCTTTGTTAGTGGCCATCCTTTTGGGACATAAGGGGCGCATTGGTAAGGTGAATTTTCATATGAGTCCCCAAGTTATTTTTTTTATGCGTGATCTGGGCATTCTTCTCTTCCTTACTTGCGTAGGACTGCTTTCCGGTGGAATGTATGTGGAGACTATACTAAACGGAGGATGGCAATGGATGCTATACGGGACTGCCGTAACGTTTATTCCTGTTATGGTTGTAGGCGTTATTGCCAGGCTGATGAAAGTAAATTATCTTAAAATATGCGGTATGCTGGGAGGGGCCACGACCAATCCGCCTGCACTGGACTTTATCAATGGTATTGCTCCCGTTCAGGCACAGGCTGCGGCTTATGCTATGGTATATCCCCTTGCCATGCTTCTTAGGATTCTTCTGATTCAGGTTTTTCTTCTGGTAACGTAGCAATACCTTGCCGTGTGCTTATTGAAAACTTGAGGTATGTGATGGGCTTTCCTTCTGAAAGAAATATTTCTTCGTAAAATGTACGTACAGCTATCAGAGGGTCTGTATTTTGGCGACCACTCAGGGATATGTTGGTATCTGCTTCCAGCAGGCGCATTCCTTCCCACTCTTCTACTATTTGCCGAGTATAATCGTGTAGTGGACGACTGTCTGTTTTTAGGTGTATAATGGCTCCCGGTTGCAAAAAAGTAAGGTATTTGTTTAGAAATGCAGGCGAAGTGAGTCGTTTTTTTTCTTTTTTCGGTTGAGGGTCGGGAAAAGTAATCCAGATTTCAGAAATTTCTTTAGGAGCAAAAAAACTTTCAATCAAATCAATACGTGTACGGATAAAAGCCACATTTTCTATTTTTTCTTCCAGGGCTGTTTTAGCTCCCCGCCACAGCCTCGCTCCTTTGATATCTATACCTATAAAGTTTTTATCACTTTCACGTTGTGCCATAGCTAAGGAGTATTCTCCTTTGCCACACCCCAGTTCCAGTACTATGGGAAAATTGTTTTTAAATACTTTTCGGCTCCAACAACCTTTGTTTGGATGGTCCTTTTGGTACACTTCTGCAAAGGAAGGTTGAAAGAGGTTGGGAAAACTTTTGTTTTCCTCAAAACGGCGCAATTTATTTTTTCCCATGAGTGTGTTTCTTCAAAAGGAGTCCTGTTTTCACTATTCCCTGTATTGTCTGTGTAGGCATGGAGTGTTGCAACTTCCAATACATGACAGGTCCTTCTGCCTGTATGCTTGTTGGATGCACAGGAAATCTGTAGTCTAAAAACGCTCCGGAGCGGATGGCTTGTTCCGGCAACAAGGGAAGCCACAACGTGTCCGGTGTGAACTGATGACCGCGGCCAATCAAGAGGACTACATAAGGATATGTGTACTTATTTGTTGTTCTGATATCTATGAAGACGTTGTACGCAGCCGTGGAGTCCGGTACTTGTATATGCATTTCTAAAGGTTGATCTTTGTTCCAGCCGGAAGAAGGAAAGGCAATCTGCATGTGTGCAGAAGAAGGAGGCGTACAACGGCAAAGGGTCAGAAACAACGCCGGTAGCAAAACAAAAAGCCATCTATGTTTGTTTGGAAACATGTTTTTTGCGGCTTGATTTTTTTCTTCTGCCTTTGCCTCTTCTTTTGCTTTTGTTTCCGGCATCAAAACGCGTAATACTTTCTTCTCCGGCAGAAGATTTGAATATGGTTTCTTCTTTTTCAGGTTTTTCTACAGAGCGGAGCGAGGGGGCTTTTTCTCCCCGTTGGTTGGTCTCCAGCATGTGTTGCACCTTTTTGCTTGAAACAGGAATCATATTGGCCATGCTCTGTTTGTCATAGCTGAACCACATAGTGCCTTTAAGAACGTCTGTTTTGACCAAATAGATAAGACCGTCTTCTGTTTCTATAGGCTGAGTGACTTCCGGAATGTGTTTTAAGGCATCCATATACACCGGAGTCTCGTAATCTATGCAGCACTTTAATTTTGAGCATTGTCCTGCTAGTTTTTGCGGATTTAGAGAAAGATCTTGAATCCTGGCTGCCTGGGTGGTAACGGAATTAAAGTCTGCCATCCACCGGCTGCAACAGAGTTCTTGCCCGCATACACCAATGCCACCAATCAGTCCGGCCTCTTGTCTGGCTCCAAATTGCCGCATTTCTATGCGTATGCAAAATTCAGCGGCGTATAGTTTTATGAGCTTTCTAAAGTCTATACGTTCGTCTGCTATATAATAAAAGATGGCCTTTGTGCCGTCTCCTTGAAATTCCACATCGCCAATTTTCATGGGTAGATTTTCTGCTGCAGCAATTTTTCGTGCCCGAATCATAACGGGGTATTCCCTGGCAATGGCTTCTTGCCATTTTTCAAGGTCCAACAATTTGGCTTTTCTGTAGATTTTTTTGAATTCGTACGTGTCCGGATTCAAGTTGTGGCGTTTCATTTGTTTGAGAACAAGGGGGCCTGCCAAATCTATAAATCCTATATCGTGTCCCGTTGTGGCTTCTACGGCAACCAAGTCGCCTACTTTCAACGGTATTTGAGAAGTGTTGCGATAATATCCTTTGTGCGTATTTTTAAAGCGGACTTCAAAAAGATGGTCGTACTTGGGGTCTTGTAACCCCTCCAGCCAGTCGTATGTGGACAGCTTGCTGCAACCCGGTGCTACTTGGCAACGCAGTTCCCCCACAGGCGTTCTTTCTATGTAACATCCTCTGGAGCAATCTGTTAATGCATTTTTCTTTTCCATAGGGTTTGCTTTCTATCTTTGCAAAGATAGAAAAAAGTCAAAAGCCAGAGAAGTGAAGAGGACTTTGGCGTTGACATGGCGCTCCAGTCTTTCTGCCGATATATTCAGTTGTTCCGCTATGTGGGTGAAAAAAGATTCCGGCATTCGGATGGCGTATCTCTGAGCTTTTTCTTGCAAAGCGGTATCCAACCGCGCTAAAGACGGAAGTCCCAAGTGTACCATATAGTACTGACGAAGAATCTGCAGCGTGTAATGAATAAATGATTTTTGTTCTTCCCGTTTGAGAGCAGCCATATCTTCTGCCCATTGCGTGACTTCCGATGGTTTCCCCGACAAACACATATCCAACAGCTTTTCAAGTTGTATACGTATCTCTTTGGGAACGGCAATTTGTGCTTCCGGGCTTACTTGTACGTGCATGCATCGGCTTCTTATGGTAGGGAGCAGTTGGTCCGGTCTGTGGCTCACCAAAAGAAAATAGGTTCCTGAAGCCGGCTCTTCCAATGTCTTCAGCAGCTTGTTGGCGGCTGCCGGATGCATTCGTTCCGGAAGCCATATGAGCACTACGCGGGAGCCGCCTTCAAAGGGTTTGTATTGCAGTTTGTTTAACAGGTTTCCGGCTTCTGCTACGCTTATGGCTCCTTGTCTGTTTTCCAAATTGATTTTTTGATACCACTCTTGTTCTGTGATCCTTTCGTTTTCAAGCAGGACCTCTCTCCATGCGTCCAAAAAGTCATCGGTTACGGGATTTCGCGAATGCGTAATGCTTGAGGAACGGTTTACAGGTACTACAAAGTGCCAGTCGGGATGAACGTAAGTCCTTGTTTTTCTGCACGAAGCACAAAGCCCACATGCTTTGTTTGATGATGTTTTGTTAATACAGAGGATGTATTTAGCCAACAAGAGGGCTTGCGGCAAACTACCGGAGCCCTCTTCTGCACTAAAGATGATGGCGTGAGACAAATTGTCTATTCGCACTTCAATTCTGTTTTTATCTTGTATTCAGCTATAGATTTAAAATTGGGATCGTTTGCAATTTTCTTGTAGTATGAGCAGGCGTTGGCTTTGTCTCCCATACCTTCATATACTACAGCCAAACGATAATATGTGGTATTGATGTCTTTGGCGTTGGGGTTGGCATGCATTACTTTTTCCCATGCCTGGAGGGCTTGCGGAAAACGTTTCAATTCCATGGCGGCCAATCCAAGCAATTTGTTAGCTTGCACGTTGTCAGCATACTCCGTTGCCTTTTGCGCTGCATCACATACCTCTTCCCAATTCTTGTTTTTCTGAGCACTGACTGCTTGCTTAAGAAAAACAGACGCCAACAGGCGGTCGGCATTTGTTTTCTGACCCATCTCGGCTGCTTTTTCCAAAGCTTCAATGCCTTCTTCTTCTTGTCCGCTATTGATAAAAGATTGTCCAAGACGTAAGTAAGCAATTCCGTTGGAGGGGTCTAGTGCCAATACTTTGTTGTAGTTCTCAATGGCAGCGACAAAGTCTTTTTTTCCAAAAGATTCGTTGGCCAGGATGTAAAAGACTTTTGATTTCAGGTCCGTCACCTCTTCTGCAATACCCCCTTGGCCAAAGGCCAAAGCTGTTTCTGCTGCTTTATCTAAAAAGGGAAGAGCTTCCGGTCCTTTTCCACCGGCAGCCAATTCTTTGCCGTGACGCAAGTATAATTGTGGAATGAGATTTTTACAGTCTGACACAACAGACAGTCCTTCTTCACCCAAAGCGTTACCCAGGTCAAGGGCTTGGTTCAGATGCTCAATGGCAGTAACATAATTTCCATCTTGTGCAGCAGTTGCTCCCAGGTTGTATGCCTCTATGGCACTGTTTAGGTCTTGCGCGTGCAAGAAGGTTACAGAAGCAACGGCCATCAGGGTGGCAAATAAAATCTTGATTTTCTTCATTTTTTATCCTTAAATTTTGCCGACAAAAGTAGGTCTTTTTTTATACCTTTGCAATTAAAGCAACAATAAATTTTTCTTATATGAAGTGGCAAAGTCTGTTTGTAGCATTGGCTTTTTTGATAGTGGGGGCGAACTGTTGTCCGGCACAAGGAGCAACTGTCGTTTCTCAAGACAGCCGGTTTAGAACCGGTCGGCTTCCCAACGGGCTCATGTACTACATTCAAGAGAACGACCTCCCCGTGGGGCAGATGCATTTTGCTCTTGTGCAAAAGCCTATCAGAAAGCCTTTTTATGAAGAGGTGTTGAATACGTCGGATTTGGTGGGGGTAAACGATGGGATTGTAGCTTTGGAGCGGACTCTCAAAGAATTGCTCATTATGTCTCCCGGTACATACAGGCCGCATTTGACAGGCGTGTTTTTGACGGGGACCTTTCAAGCAGACTCGGCAGAAGCGTTTTTGCAACGTCGTTTGGGAACGCTGCCGCCTACCGTAGAAGTGATGCGGGCTCAAGAAATACCTCAGGGGACAGACTCGGCTTTTATTACCAAATCCTTTTTGGCCAAGCCGTTGCCCCCAGACCTGCAAAAGGGATATCCACAAGTGGCCATTGCCTTTCCTTTGCCTCCGTTGCCGAGGGAAATGCGTGCCGAAAGCGAATTTTTTGTGATGGATTTTTTGAAATTTGTCATGAAATATGCCGCTACCCAACCTTTGAAGCATCCCATACAAGTACGAGCGGAAACACACATGGTATGGGAGGCGCATGTGCATCCGGACAGCCTGACAGCTACGTTTCATACAATGAGTGCAGAGTGCCTGCGTTTGGCACGTAACGGCGTTTCACAAGAGGTCTTTGATGCGGCGCGTAAACAATATCTTAGAGACGAGTGGTATCGTTTTGAAAAAAGCAAAGTACGCACCAATCGTCAGTTTGCACGAGAGTATGTACGTCATTTTTTTGATGGCATGCCGGCTGCGGAAGCTGCTTGGAGGTATGGCTTTGTCAGTCGAATGGTACCTTATGTTACGCTCAGACATGTGAATCAATATGTCAAAGGCGTGTTGTTGGCGTCGGAACCAAACTTTACGTTTTCTCCTGCTATGGATGCGGCAGACAGTCTGGTAACTCCGGTCAAGTATTTGCCTTCTTTTTTACAAGAAGAGAGGGCGCGTCTGGAAGAAGAGCTGACCGGTATATCGTTTCCCTTTGAAGAAGCGCTGTTGATGGAACTGTCAGAGCAAATTTTAGATATAGACCTGAGGTTGCAATTGGACAGTTTGGAACGCAGCCGGGTGGTTCCCGTAATAGATGCGGACAGCTTGGAACAACTATACGGAACGTTGAAAAACATTCCTCAAGGGCCGTTTACACCTTCTGTCAAAGCAGATGTTTTGTCAGAGGTCAGAGCCGGAGAAATTGTGCATACAGCTTTGGAAGCACACCGGGGAGTTACGGTGTGGGAGCTTTCAGGTGGATCGCATTTTTATGTAAGGCCGGACACTTTGCAGCCGGGAACCGTTTGTTTTATGGCTAAAGAAAAAGCGCCTGAGGTATGTGTGCCGTTTGTTCCGCAGGATATATTTCATAAATCTGCCGGGCCGTTGCTGTGGAAGCAGACAACTCAAGGGTTGCTGTTGTTTGGAAATACGACAACAGATTCTTTGCAAACGTTTTTGCAGCAGGCAGCCGTACAAATAGAAAACATCTTGGAAAACCCCTCTTATATACAAAGTATGCAGCAAGAGCGGGAAAAATACATACAGGCCGGACGTAATTTATCCCGCAATATTTTATTGGACAGTTTGCGTGCTATGCTTTTTGAGAACAGGCTTGCATCTTGTGCGTCAGCTCCAAAAGGCTTTGATTTTATATGTACCGGAGACATTCCTATAGACTCTTTGGAACAGTGGGTACAAAGTTTTTTGGGTGGCATGCCTGCGCCTGTGGCCTTTTCTTTAGAAGATGCTCCGGAAGAGGTAGGGATGCGTAAAGGGATGTATGAACAGACTATTTCTTTTCCTAACCCGGCTCAGGAGAGCAAGGCAGTACAAGTGTATTCCGGACCGTGTCCCTATACGTTGGAGCAATACGTGCTGTTGCAGGTGTTGGAAAAACTGGTGCAACAAGGTACAGATGGAGCCGTATATGTACAGACGGTGTTGGAGTATTATCCCAGGGGACATTATATTTTGTATACAGGATTTTCTTCAGACGCCAGGGATTTAGCCTACAACCGCCACCGTTTGGAACAAACGTTGGCCAACCTGGCAGCCTTTGGTCCCACGCAACAATCTCTTGAAAAAGCCAAGCATGCTTTGTTGGCGTCGTATAAAGAAAATATGTTCAACGCGGCCTGGCATGCTCGCATGCTGGTGTTGTATAGTTGCAGCAACAGAGACTTTGTGACAGGCTACGAAAACACCTTGCAACAAACAGACAGGGCCATGGTAAGGGATTTTGTCAGACAAATTATGGAGTTTGGCAATTCAGCGACTGTTGTTCTTTCAGGTGCAACAAATGAAAGCACAGGTACGTCTTATGTAAAAAATCCGTAACTTGCACCCCCTTACGCAATGTTTGCAAAAGAAGATATATATGTTACGTAAACTTATATTACGGATGGTCCTCCCGGTGTTGGGATTGATTTTGAGTGGTTGCATTAAACCGGGCAGTGATGAAATCTTAGTTACTCCGTATACTAAAATGGATTTCCCGGCCGAAGGAAATACAAGCGACTTTGCTATTTCCTCCAATTTTCTTTGGACTATAGAAATATCCGATACCTGGATTGTCGTCAACCCCATGAGAGGGTACGGAGACAGGAATATCACGGTAACCGCCTCGGCCAATCCAAACTTGACGGCCAGACACGCCACATTTACTATTTCAGGAGAAAAAGCCGTCAGAGAGATTACTGTAACACAAGAAGGCGAAGCCCCACACTTGAAATTAGACAGTACAAAAAAGACGGTTGGTGCCGCCGGTGATACGCTCTCTGTAGGCGTTACAACCAACTTGGAACTTTCCGTTACACCGGATGTGTCGTGGATTGCTTTTGTGGAAACGCGTACCGTAACGACAAAACGTTATGTGTTTTCGATAGAACCCAATACGGCTTTGGAAGACAGGCAGGGCAGCGTTTTGTTCAAGCAACAAAACGGAACTTTATCTGCCGTATTGCAGATTGTACAAGAAGCCGAGGCTCCGGCTATAGAGGTGGACAGCAAAGAAGTAATAGCAACGGCGGAAGGTGGTGTGTACAAGGTGACGGTTTTGTCCAACATTCCATGGCAGGCTGCCACGGAAACACCTTGGATCAGCATGGTGGGAACAAAGCTTATGCAACCTGCCGATTGTGATTTTGTGGTAGAGCCTAACGTGCGAGTAGAAGAAAGAACAGGTCTCTTGTTTATTTCTTCTGCAGAATATCCGCAGCTAGGAACTACACAGATAACTGTAAAGCAACAAGGCGCTCCGGCACAAGCCACGCTCACTCCGGACACATTGAAAGACATACCGGCAAAGGGTGGGGCGTATTCGATAGGCGTACAAGCCAATTTTGACTGGCAAGCAGACCTTTCTCAAACGGCGGACTGGATTTTGGGAACGGCACAAACAACAGACAAGTTGCAAATAACAGTGGGGGAAAACGAAGCCATATCACACAGGTCCACTACATTGCAGATTACAGATAAAGACAAAACGTACAGCAAAACCATAACCATTGAGCAACTACCCGGAGAGCGCAGTTTGGTGTTGCCTGAACAAAACCAGATAGATCCGGTTCAAGCAGAAGGCGGTATGATAACCATTCCCGTTCGTTCCAACGTGCCTTGGAAAGCTGTTGTGTCAGGAGATTGGTTGAAGGTGGTAAAGGAGAACGGAGAAGAGGCCAACAAGGTTGTGTTACAAGTGGATGCCAATGAAGAAATTACTACTCGTCAGGCTGTGTTGACAGTCATGACAGAGGACGACGAAGACGACCCGCTTGTGGTTTCTCGTATTATCAATCAAGTAGGATCCGTGCCTGTTATCACACCTCAAATAGACACGCTAAAGGTGCCTTACGGCGGCGGTGATTATGAAGTAATCATAGAAGCCAACGTTCCATGGGGTATTTTCACTCATCCCTCTTGGGTAGAACAGATTGTGTTGGAGCCCAAAGAAAAGAATACGACTCTCATGTCGTTTGCTGTGAAACCCAACAGGCAAACGACGGAACGCACGGCCCGCAT
>DUNA01000022.1 GCA_012839605.1 Bacteroidales bacterium | reverse complement strand
TTGGCCACATCGTATCTTTTCTGGGCAATCGTATCTGCCTTGGCGGCAATCAGGAACTGTTGTTCTTGGATATTGAATTGCCGGACGTTCAAGATGATGTCTTGTTCAAAATCTTGTCTGGATTGATCTACTTGACGTTGAACCAACTCTTGGTTGCTTTGCGCCATCTTCACCAGTCCTCTGCCACGACCCCAGTCCAGGATGGGTACGGTCATGCCAATGCTTACAGTCTGCATGTCTCTGGGGTCTTTGTATGAGTCAAACAGCCCGGTAGCCTGCTGGTTTAAACCAAAAGCCACGTTTAAGTTGGCCTGAAACCCCTTGTTGGCTTTTTGTTGAGCTACGTTTTTTTGCGCTTCTATCAGACGCCGTTCGTAGGAGATGATATCGGGGTTGTTCTCAAAGGACAACTGCAAGACTTGTTCTGCATCCAATACCACATTGGGTACTTGCTCAGGAACCACGATGTTTATTTTCACCCGCTCGGTAAAGCCTAGATAGGAACGCAATCTGTTTTCTGCGTTTTCAAGGTTCAGTCTGCTTTCATTTAGCGTTTTCAGCGCATTTTGATAAGCCAGTTCAGATTGCAACAAATCGTTTTCTCCAATGGTTCCCAATTCGTAACGTCCGGCCGCTATGTGATACAACGTGTCGTTGTTGTCGTGGTTGAACTCGGCAATCATCAGCCGTTGTTGGGCAATGGCCATGTTGAAGAAAAATTGGATGGCCCGCTGGTTAACGTTTTCCATGTTGCTGATGTAGTTGCGCTTGGCCTCTTCATATTTCAACGGAGAAATCTTGCGGTCCCATTTCATTTCATTCACTCCAAACAGCGATTGTGACAACCTCACATTCAGAGCCGTGGAAAGATACTCCGTACTTTGGTGGTTGTTGAACGAACCGCTAAACCTATCCGTTCTTTGCAACGAAGTACTTACGGAAAGCGTACCTCCCGTTGGCAAATTTTGACGGATGGCCAAACCTCCGCTGAAGACGTTGTAAAATTCAGAAGAATAATCGTGTCTGACTTCCCCCGTCTCGGGATCTATGCTGGGCACGTCCACAATTCTTCTGGAAAATTCAGGCAACTGAGAAGTGAACATCAAGTTGGGAAGGAAGTTGGCTTTGTAAGACCTGTATTCCCAATAGCCTACCTGAAAGGTGTTTCTGGCACGTAAGGCTTCGTTAGATTGTGTAGCTGCCAAATGCAACACTTCTTCCAAAGTAAGATTATAGGTATGAAGCACGTAATCATGAGAGCCCGGTTGGGTTTCTCTTTCTTGGTTTTGTGCTTGCAAGGAACCGGTTGTCAACAAAAGGCCTATAAGAAAAATGTACTTATTCATATCTGAGAGATTCTATAGGATCGCGTTCTGCAGCTCGTTTTGCCGGAGAGTATCCAAAGATGACTCCTACTGCGGCAGATACGCCAAATGAGATGATGATGGATGAAAAAGAAACTATGGTGGTGATGTCAAAGAAAGAGCGGATGATATAAGAGAGAACTACACCCACCACAATACCAATGACACCTCCGGCCACACTTATGAGAATGGCTTCTGACAGGAATTGCGCAATCACGTCTGCTTTTTTGGCTCCAATAGCCAGACGTGTTCCAATTTCTTTTGTCCTTTCCATAACAGAAGCAAACATGATGTTCATGATACCTATACCACCTACCAGCAAGGATATACCGGCAATGGCACCTAGTACTATATTGAAAATATCTTTCGTTCGTTGTTGTTGTTTGAGCAACAATTCCGGTACGGTAACTTCAAAATCGGGGACGTCTTGATGGCGGCGTTTGAGCATACGAGTGATGACTTCCTGGGAAGAAGTCAGTTCTTCTGTTTCGCTTACTTGTACCGTAATCCTATCCAATTGGTGGTAATTGGTATTGACAGAGGGAGCCGACGATCCCGTAACGGTGATACTCATTCTTCTGCGTCCTCCTCCGCCCATCATGACCACACCTCCGGAAGAAGAACCGGGGTTGGTAATGGCCAACGCCCTGTTTTCCTGACGCAAGAGCATGGTACGGATGGGAATGAATACTTGGTCGTCGTATCCTTGCATACCCATACTTTCAGAACCGATGGTTCCCAAAGACCCGGAACGGGCCGTAGAAGCCGTGCCGGAAGATTCCTCATCTTCGTCCTTGGGCTTCAATTCACCGGAAGTGCTTTGTTCCAACACGCCAATGACTTTGACCCAATTGGCTCCAAATTTGATGAATTGGCCTATGGGATCGTTTTGCTGGAAGAAACGAGTTTTGATATTGTGTCCTATGACACAGACAGCCATGGAGTTGAGTTCTTGCTCCGGACTGAAATACTCTCCCGCTTCAAGACCTATACTGTACAGTTGAAAATACTCGGAAGTGACTCCCAGCACTTTGGCCGGTTGGCGCTGTCCGCTGTACGTGATGTATGTGAAAACTCCTACTTCCGGAGAAACGTGTTTGACGGAAGGCAATACTTGGCGGATGGCTTCTGCATCTGCCAATTGCAATCCCGGAGAGAATTTTTTTGCTTGGCTGGCAGCAGAACTTTCTCCGTTTTCATCCACATCTTCCACTGTAGCCGGTAGGATGACGATGTTGTTCACTCCCACCATTTTGATTTGGTCCAGGATTTCTTGCTGGGCTCCGTTACCAATGGCCAGCATGCTGATGACAGCTCCCACACCAAATACAATCCCCAAGGCCGTCAGAAAACTTTTCAGCTTGTTGCTGATGATGGATTCAACAGCAATGAGGATATCGTGTAAGTATCTATTGATGAAAAAGATATTCATGTTACTGTGCTTTTGGTTGTTGCACGCCGCTGCCTTGCTGTCCGGCACCGCTTCCCGGTGTCATACCTGCTGGAGGTGTACCGCCCGGCACCATGTTCATGCGACGCTGACCCTGGCCTTGTCCTTGTCCTCTGCCTTTTTGCTGCTCGGCTTTCTTCTTGGCTGCCTCGGCTTCTTCTTTCAATCTGCTTTTGATCACGGGTATCAATTCTTCTCCTTGCCATTTGAAGCGCGAGGGATTTTGTGGCAACGACAAATACAAGTCTTCGCCTTCTTTCAGCCCTTGTTCAATGACGGTGTGGTTTTCGTTAGAAGGTCCTTTGACGACTACTTGACGTACTCCGCAAGTTTTGTATACATACGTAATGCTGTCTCTAATAAATATGGCTTCCGAAGGAATAAAAACGGCCGAGTCTATAGAAGCCGTAATGATTTTGTTGCTCGTAGTCATGGCGGGACGCAAGATTTCGTCTTCTCCGTCTACTTTGATGATTACTTCAAAGACTTTGGCGTCTGCATTTCTCAGCTGTTCTCCAATGTTGGATACTTCTTTTACAACACCCGTATAGCTTTTCTCCGGGAAAGCGTCTACACCCATACGTACGGGCTGGCCCGGTTTTACTTTGGAGATATCAATTTCGTTTACGTACGTTTTTGAAAGCATATTGCTCAAGTCGGGGAGGGTGGCTACTACCAAATCCCAGCCGCTGATGGAAGAACCAATGCGGCGTTTTTCTCCGCTCCAGTCCCTGAAATAAATGACCATGCCGTCGTTGGGGGCATAAATGGTAAAGTTGCTCAACACTTCCCTCAACTCGTCCAATTGCCTTTTCTTGCGGTTCAACTCAATGAGCACGTCGTTGACCGTAGCTTGTGCCTGTTCTGCTTTCAGGTCGTAATTGTTCAAGGCCTGTTCGTGAGAACGTTGGGCTTTTTCCAGGTTGTTTGTATACTGTCTTTGCGTGGCCGGCGGTTCGTAGATGGATTGTTCTACGGCAATTTTGGCTTCTTCTATGTTGAACTTTTGGTTCTCAATGTCGTCACGCAGGTTCTTCAACGTCAGAGACGTGTCCAAAAGCGTTCTGTAAAACTTTCCTTGAAGCGCTTCGTATTCGTCTTCCAAGTCTTTGAGTGAATTGTCTGCAGACGTTCTGTCCAGCATGGCTACGTAGTCTCCTTTTTTGACGACCGTTCCTTCCGGAATCAAATCTTGGATTTTGATTTCACCCAAACGGACGTTCCGAGCCCGCATACCTGTAGGAGCTTCAATTCTTATATTGCTTTCTGCTTCCAGTTCTCCGGTGGTAGTTACAATGATTTCAAACAAGCCTCTCTGTGTTTTCACTACTTGAGGTTTGTACGTGTCTTTCTTTCCGGATACCAGAATGATAATACCTATAATGGCAATAGCGGCTACAACCGCCAAAATGATGATATTTTTCTTTTTCATATTTTGAAAATTTGACAAAAGTACACATTTGATAGATAGGAATACAAATGGTTTAAAATTTATTATTATCTTTGCAGGCCTAAAATATAAGGTGCCATAGCTCAGTTGGTAGAGCAAAGGACTGAAAATCCTTGTGTCCCTGGTTCGATTCCCGGTGGCACCACATAGAAAAAAATGGATCCCGGGTTTTTCCGGGATTTTTATTAACAGGAATAAGTATCATGAGAATTTTAAAAGTAAGGGCTTTAGAAATATTGGATTCCAGAGGCAATCCTACTGTAGAAGCCGATGTAATATTAGAAGACGGTACACGAGCAACGGCTATGGTACCCAGCGGAGCGTCCACCGGAGAACTGGAAGCTGTTGAACTGCGTGACGGAGACAAAAAACGTTACGGCGGCAAAGGCGTATTGAAAGCCGTCAGCCACGTCAATGAAATTGTAGCCCAAGCCATTGAAGGAAAATATTTTGATTCGCAAAGAGCACTCGATTATTTTCTGATCAACTTGGACGGAACACCCAACAAAGGCAAATTGGGAGCCAATGCGTTGTTGGCTGTATCTATGGCCTATGCCCGCGCCCAATCGTACAGCATGGGCATTCCCCTCTACCAATACTTGGGTGGCGCCAATGCCTACCTGATGCCTGTACCTTGTCTGAACGTCATCAACGGGGGCGCACACGCAGACAACACAGTAGATTTTCAAGAGTTTATGATTGCTCCGCACAACGCCCCGTCTTTCCGGGAATCCATCCGCATGGGAACCGAGGTGTTCCACGCACTAAAAAGCGTACTGAAAGCCAAAGGCTTGAGCACGGGAGTAGGCGATGAAGGAGGCTTTGCCCCCAACTTGAAAACGAACGAACAAGCCGTAGAGATGATTTTGGAAGGCATTGTCAAAGCCGGCTACAAACCGGGAGACGACGTAAGCATTTGTCTGGACCCGGCCGCCAGCGAAATGTGGAGAGACGGCAAATACAAATTCTTCAAGAGCACACAGGAAGAAGTATCGAGCGACAAGATGGTTCAACTGTGGGAGAGCTGGGTACGCCAATATCCCATCGTGTCCATTGAAGACGGTTTGGCAGAAAACGACTGGGAAGGTTGGAAAAACTTGACAGATACCTTGGGCAGCTCCATTGAGCTGGTAGGAGACGATCTGTTCTGTACCAACAAAAACATTTTGGCCAAAGGCATAGAAGCCGGTGTGGCCAATTCCATTTTAATCAAACTCAACCAGATTGGAACGGTAACGGAAACGCTGGAAACGATTGAACTGGCCAACAAAAACTCTTACAACTCTTTTGTGTCGCACCGCAGCGGAGAAACCTCGGACAGTTTTATTGCAGACTTGGCCGTAGCCGTCAACTCGGGCCATATCAAAACAGGCAGTTCCTGCCGTGGAGAACGCGTAGAAAAATTCAACCAACTGTTGCGCATAGAAGAACAACTGGGAGAGGTCAGTCGCTTTGCCGGTAAGAAAGCTTTTAAAAACGCCTGACGTTGGTAGATATTCATACACATACGCACCATTCCACAGACAGTCGTATGTCTATGGAAAAAGCAGCAGAGACCATCCTGGAAAAGAAATTTTCCGGGATTGGTTTTACAGACCATTTTGATTTTGACGCTCCGCACAACTCGTCTGCCTTTACGTTTGATGTAGAAGCCCAGCAGCAAGAAATAGACGAACTCAGAAAAAAGCATCCCAACCTGCTCTTATTAAAAGGTGTGGAAATAGGCATCCAGCCCATCAGCTTGGACAACATCAAGGAGTTTATGAGCCGCCACACGTTTGATATCGTCATTGCTTCCATGCATTTTATTCGTGACATAGATCCTTATTACGGACCTTTTTACGAAGCCTACGAATACAAAAAAGCGTATTCCATGTACCTGGAAGACATCTATTATTGTATGGAGCGTTTCAAAGACTACGACATTCTGGGACACTATGATTACATAGCACGGTACGCTCCGTATGATATTCATGAAATTTCCCTGAAAACGTTTGGGGACATACTGGATCCCATCTTGCACCTGTTGGTACAAGAGGGAAAAACGCTTGAAATCAACACCAAAACGTACCAACAACAAAGGTTTGGTATCCCTACCTTAGACATCAACGTACTCAAACGATTCCGGGAACTGGGCGGAGAAGCCGTGGCGCTGGGTTCGGATGCCCACAGAGCGGAACGAATAGGTGAACACTTTGCCTACTATACAGACATGCTTAAAAGTTGCGGGTTCCGCTACGGTATTTACCACGTAGAAAGAAAGCCGCATTATTATAAACTAAACAGCTAGTTCTTCTTCTTATGAAAAGGTTTTTTCTTTTGGCAAGCCTCTTCGTGCTTGCCGGTTGCCAAACGCAACAGCAACAATTGCCCATAGTACAGGCCGCACTGTACGACACCTCTTCCGTCTTTTACACAGATTTTAACACTTACCCTGCAACCAGAAACGAACTGCCCATTGGCGTATTCGATTCCGGTACGGGTGGATTGACCGTTTTGGAAGCCATCCTGGCCAGCGAACTGCTCCCCGGGGAAGATTACATTTACCTGGGCGATCAAGCCAACATGCCGTACGGCAACTACTCGGCAGAAAACAAGACGGATTTCCTCAGGGAATTGATTATGAAAGACGCCTTTTTCTTGTTGGGAGAACAAGTCAAAGCCTTGGTAGTAGCTTGTAATACAGCAACGGCTTACGGCCTGGAAGACATCAGCGATTATCTGGACAAGAGCCAATCGGGCGTAAAAGCCATTGGAGTCATCCACGCCGGTGTCAACGCCACGCTGGACAACATCCACCCGGAAGAAGACGTAGCCGTAGGCGTTATGGCCACCACGGGAACGATTGCATCGGGCGGCTATGAAAACACCTTCTACGCCTTAGCACAAGAACGCGATTACACGGGCCGCCTGCAAGTAATCAACAGAGGTTCGTACGGTTTTGCCGAGGCCGTAGACGGCGAGCAAGACTTTGTCAGCCCAACAGCAAGAACAGTACGTGAAACATACAGAGGCCCTTCCTTGGACCACTCCGATTTTTCCATCGATGCCCAATTGCTCCCCGTGTACAGCTTTGATTTTACCAACAACCGCATGCTGTGGGAGGGCACTCCGGAAAACCTGACTGTTTTGCAATTGAACCACGCTGCCAATTACGCCCGCTACCATTTGGTCAGCTTGGTAGAAACACTCCGCCAAAGCGACAACCCGCTGCCATTACAATATCTGGTATTGGGCTGCACGCATTACCCGTATGAAAAAGCCGTGCTGGAAGAAACACTCCAACACCTTCGCAACTACGAAGACCCTCAGGGCGACCATCCCTACCGGGACCTCATAGCCCCGCACGTCCAATTGATCGACCCGGCCCTGGAAACAGCCCGCCAATTGTATACACAACTGACAGACGACAACCTGCTAACCACCGCAACCACCCCCTCCACCGCCGCTTTCTACATCTCAGTACCCATACTAGATACAGATGCCGCCCCCACGCCCTCTGGCTCTGCTGCCTCTGCTGGCTCTGCTGCCTCTGCTGGCTCTGCTGCCTCTGCTGCCTCTGCTGGCTCTGCTGCCTCTGCTGGCTCTGCTGCTTCTGCTGGCTCTGCTGAACCTGTTATTTCCGTTCCGGCACCTGCAGAGCGTCTGGACTCTCTGGGTCGCTTCACCTACGCCTATAAATACGGCCGCACTCCGGGCATTTTCACACAGGATGTTTTGATTGTCCCCTTCTCCAAAGACAACATAGACGCAGAAACCATCGATCGCCTGAAAACCCTGCCCTACACCTGGCCCCTGCTGCGCTGGGAAGACAACTGACAGAAGAGACACGTTATTTACACGGAACACTGTGTTTTTTTGACGCAATACCGTCCTTTCCGACGGAACTTCGTTCTTTCCGACGGAACTTCGTCCTTTCCGACGGAACTTCGTCCTTTTCTGACGGAATAGCTCTCTTTCTCCGAGGCTGTATGTTTGTAATCTAAACAAACATAAGCCCCAAAGTTTTTGTAAATTGGATTTTTTTTTTAACAAACAATTTATTCACTAAAACCTGGGACTTATGCAGACCAAAAGTAAAAGTACAACAATCAGTTTTAAAGGACAAAACATTTATGTAGGAATTGATG
>DUNA01000021.1 GCA_012839605.1 Bacteroidales bacterium | reverse complement strand
CGTAAAATCCGGCTTTGGGATGCGTGGCTCCCCATAAAGACAGTACGGGAACACCCAGGGCCGAGGCAAAATGCATGTTGGCGGAATCCATGCTGATCATCACATCCAGTGCAGCAACGGCCTGAAACTGCAGGTCAAACCGCTCCGGTGCCAAGCTGATGTTTTGGTGGTCTTTTGTCCACCTTTCCAGCAAAGCGGCCTCCCTACCGCCTCCGCCAAACAACAGCACCTGCGTACCTTGTTCAGCCAGCCAAAGAGCCACTTTGTGCATCCGTTCCGGCTCCCACTGCTTTCCCCGATGACGTGCAAAAGGCGCCACTCCCACCTGCTTCCACGGCCTCGGCCTAAAAGGAATAACCTGCACCTTTGAAAGAGAAGGCGTTGCAAAGCCCAGCCTCTTCAACGTGTCTGCGTACCGCAAATATACGGGACGTAACGGAGCCGAGGCAACAGGTTGTGCCAACATCTTACGACGGGCTCTCCGCCCTTTGTGCAAAAAAGCCACAGGCAAGCCACGGAAGAAAAAAACAGTCCTCAGCAAAAAGGTCCGCAACACGCTGTGCAAATCGGCCACATGCGTAGGGTTCGTTTTTTTTAATGCAGAATAGATGGTTCGCAACGGTACCGTTGTATCTATGGGCAAAAAAGAGACATTCTGCAAACCGTGAAACAAAGGAGCCGTCAAAGGCGGTCCGGCAAATACAAAGTGTACCTGGGGGTTGTCAGCGGCACACGCTTGTATGACAACAGCTGCTATAGCCGCATCTCCCAACGCAGAAAACCTAAGACACAAAACACGCTGTTGTATGTTATTTCCTGCCATACAAGATGGGATTAAGGGACGGGTCGTTGTACATTTTCATTTGCTTGTACAATTTCATGTATTTTCTGCCCGCCTTCAAATCTTCCATCAACAAATCAACGGCTCCCGATAAATCTCTCCGCTGCTCCAGCAATACCAGCCATTTCTTATGACATTCGGCGGCCACGTGCGAATCTTCACGCCGGGCCTCTCTATGCATATGGTAAATCTTAAGCGC
Source organism: Bacteroidales bacterium (assembly GCA_012839605.1). Taxonomy (GTDB): domain Bacteria; phylum Bacteroidota; class Bacteroidia; order Bacteroidales; family UBA932; genus DMER64. The sequence goes on along the minus strand of DUNA01000021.1, from coordinate 968 downwards.
TAAAATGGACAATCTGTCTACAGCCCAAGCCGGTGTTTCTGTGTTGATGCCGGCATGGGGCAGGCGCGGTATGTGGGCAAATGTATGGTAAAACAATTCGTCCAATTCTTCTACCGCACGCGTACGTTTGTCATTGGATGCGTCTATCAAACGTTTGATGCGCAACGCCTCTTTGGGGTCAATATCGGGGTCTCGGATGATGTCTTCCAAATGCCATTGCACCGTGTCTATATGACATTTTTTGTACAACAAATGGTCTAACGATTGTTCCGGATACGGATTTTTACAAGGGGCCGTTACGTCATCTTCTACGTGGTAATCTGCTACCACTTTATCAAACAAAGTGTTGCAATGGTTGCTAAAATCAGTCATGTCCATAAAACAGTCTTGTTGTGCGGCCTTTATTTTTCCCTAACAGACAATTGCTTCATAAATTCGACCAAAGCAGCTGTCCTGGTTTGCGGAATATCAGGATGGTTCAACCCGGCAAGAGCCTCTTCCATATAAAACGCTATGCGTTCTTCTGCCTTTTCTTGTATACCCAATGCTTCAAACAAAGCAATGATTTTTTCTGTCCTTTCCCATGTGTTTTCTTCTGCCAACAATTGGTTCAGTGTTGTTCTGTCTTCTCCTTGGGCATGGTGCATAGCGTAGGTGAGCAACCACGTTTTCTTGTTGTTCTCTATATCAGATCCGGTGTTTTTACCCAACACTTCCGTACGGCCAAACACGTCTAAGTAATCATCTCTTATTTGAAAGGCAATGCCCAATGCCATCCCTGCGTTGTACAGGTTTTGTATGACGCTCTCGGACGCCTCGGCACACAGCCCTCCCAATTGAAAAGAAAAAGCCAACAGCGCCCCCGTCTTACGAGAAATCATGTCTATGTAGTCGGCTTCCGTCACAAACAAATGCTTTTCAAATTGCATATCCATCTGTTGCCCTTCGCATACCCAATCGGCTGCCTT
>DUNA01000020.1 GCA_012839605.1 Bacteroidales bacterium | reverse complement strand
CTCCCCTTCAAACCCCGGAAACCTCAATTCAGGCACCAATGCTTTTGTATCTTTATTCATAGCTTCTTCCTTTCTTTACTCATATGCTGCCAGACCGCTGATTTCTCTTCCTTCGGCCAGTTTTTTCAGCTGGGGTAGCAGATCGGCCATGAGTTGCAGTTCTTTTGTTTTGCGTTCTTTCCAGCTTAGGTCGAGTGGGGCAAGCAGGTCTGTCAGGGCTTCTCCGTCAAAAATCATGCGGGTCATGATGCGGTCGATAAACGTTTGCAGGTTTTCGTTTGGTATGTCGTACCTATAGGCAATAGCTGCTATTTGTTTGTGGTACTTTTCTGCCTTGAACTGTAGGAATCCGTCATGGAGTGCCTCGGTATCCTGTCCTTTTTCCCAATCCAGGCCGTTGATGTATTCCACTAGGTCATCTTCCTGGTCCATAAAGTTGGAGTTGGAACGGAGTAGGGCAATGACCTGGGATTTGGTCATGCTTTGTTTGGCTGGTTTTCTCTGAGTGCTGTCAGCAATCAAGCTCATGATATAGTCGTAATCTATGATTGCCGAGGCAAAGAGCACGAACTCAAAGTCCAGCTGTTGTACGTTCTCTGGAGCTTTGTTGCCCTCTTTTTGCTGTATTTCTCGCAGCATTTTGGCCGTTTCTATGTAGGAACTTCTGAACTCCTGCAGCGTTATTTCCGGCAGGATGGCATTGATTTCTGCCTGTTGTTCTTCAGTGATGTCAGTGTACTGGTCCAACTGTGTTTTATATCGTTGTACCTCCTTGAAATTCTTGACAAAGGTGATGCGGGCAGCATCGCCGCGCAGGTTGTAGACTTCCTGCGGTTCATTGCGCAGATGGTGGTGCTGCATGAAATCTCCCAAGGCCTGTACGGCTTCTTTGTATTTTTCTATGACTACCGGAGCCGGGTCCACCAGCCATATTTCTTTGGCCCGTTCGCTTTCTTCTCCGGAAAATAGGGCAATGGCCTGATTGACGGTGTCTTGTTGTGAGCGGAAGTCCAGGATGTTGCCGTAGGGTTTGGTGTCGTTGAGGATGCGGTTTGTCCGGGAAAAAGCTTGGATCAAGCCGTGGTGCTTCAAGTTTTTGTCTACGTATATTGTGTTCAGGTATTTGCTGTCAAAGCCGGTCAGCAACATATCTACCACAATGGTGATATCTATCTTTTGCTCTCTAGGAAGGTCTTTGTTGCTCCATTGTTGGTCTTTGATGCGTTTTTGTATGTCCTGATAATAGAGGTCAAAGAAAAATACTTCGTGGTTGGTACCATACAATTTGTTGTAATCTTTGATAATTTCTTTGAGAGCGGCCTTCTTTTTCTCCGGCTCTTTTTTGTTGTCTTCTCGTTCTTGTGCCAGATCTTCCTGAATTTGCCGGATGTCTTTATCACCGTTGGCCGGAGGTGAGAATACACAGGCTACTTGCAACGGTACAAAATTGGGATCTTCGGCTATTTTGCGCTTTTGTACTTCTTTGAACAGTTGGTAGTATTCTATGGCATTGTTGATGGATGCTGTAGCTAGCAAAGCATTGTATTTTCGATAGTTGGTAGCGGCGTTGTGCTTGTCCAGGATGGCTTCTACTACGGCTTGTTGCGTTATGGCCTCTCCCGGTTTGGTGTTTTCCAACCCTTTGCCTTTATAGTAGTCTACGTGGAAACGTAGCACGTTTTTGTCTTCAATGGCATGCGTTATTGTGTAGGCGTGGAGCTGTTTTTCAAAAACATCACTGGTGGTCACGTAGGAAGCGTACTCTCCTTCGCGGATGCTGTACGTGGCGTTTTCCTCAAAAATTGGGGTGCCGGTAAAACCGAATAATTGTGCCTTAGGGAAGAACTCTTTGATGGCTTTGTGGTTCTCGCCAAATTGCGAGCGGTGGCACTCATCAAAAATAAAGACTACCCGCTTGTCTTTCAGCACTTTTAATCGCTCTTTATGGTTCTTCTTGTTGGTATCGTCAAGGGCTAAGCCTAGTTTTTGGATGGTGGTGACAATCACCTTGTTTGCGTAATCGGTAGAGAGGAGTCGTTGGACCAACATGTCTGTGTTGGTATTTTCTTCTACGCTGCCTTCCTGAAATTTATTGAACTCTTCTCTGGTTTGCCTGTCCAAATCTTTGCGGTCTACTACAAACAAGCATTTTTCTATCAGGGGGTTGTCCTTCATTAAGGTCGAGGCTTTGAATGAAGTGAGCGTTTTGCCGCTTCCCGTCGTATGCCAGATGTAGCCGTTGCCTCGGTTTTGGTTGATGCAGTCTAGGATAGCTTTGACAGCGTATATCTGGTAGGGCCGCATGATCAGAATCTTTTGTTCGCTTTCCACAAGAACCATGTACTTGCTAATCATCTCTCCCAAGGTGCATTTAGAGAGAAACTTGTTGGCAAAGGGATCGATATGGGTAATCTTCCTGTTGTCTTCGTCGGCCAACTGGTATACAGGCAGGTATTTTTCGTCGGCATCGAAGGCAAAATGACGATCCCTGTTGTTGGCAAAATAACGTGTGTCTATTCTGTTGCTGACAATAAAGAGTTGCATGAAACAGAGTAAGGTATTCTTGTAGCCGTTCCCCGGAGTGTTCTTGTAGTCTACAATTTGCTGCATGGCCTTCCGCGGCGAAATATCTCCTCTTTTTAGCTCTATCTGCACTACCGGTATTCCGTTAATCAGGAGTATGACATCGTATCGGTGGTGGCTGCTTTCTGTGTTGATACGCAATTGATTGATGACTTCATACTCGTTCTTACACCAGTCTTTGATGTTCACCAGGGTATAATGCAGCGGCGTTCCATCTTCCCGTTGGAAATACTGTTGTTCACGTAATTTCTTTGACGCGGCAAACACATCTGGCGTGATGATTTCATCCCGGAGTCTGAGAAATTCGTTTTGGGTAAGTGTTACTTTGTTGAGGGCTTCAAATTTGGCTTTGAAGTTTTGTTCCAAGGAACTACGGTCCACAATATCGGGCCTGTACACATACTTCAACCGCACCAGCTGTTCAATCAGTTCCTGTTCTATTTGGCTTTCTTTAATCATAGTGAAACTATGTTTTTTGTGCGTTAGACTCTCAAATATAAAGAATTCGGCTCAGAAACTACAGAACAAGATGATATTTAGTTTCAACCTGTAGCATAAAGTTTTATTACACAACAATAAGTTGTTTTGTAATAAAACAATTGTTATGTTTGCAACGGAACTGAATAACTAACCTTAAGCATGAAAGCACCTTTGTCACGAAGACAGATAGGAGAGAGGATTACTAAGCTACGTAACATAAAAGGCCTCTCACAGGAAGAATTGGCAAAAAGTATTAAGATGTCACGTCCTTCGTTAACGCAAATAGAATTGGGAAATAGGCAAGTCAGCTTTATTGAATTGCAGAAAATAGCGCATGTCTTACATTTCACATTAGATG
>DUNA01000019.1 GCA_012839605.1 Bacteroidales bacterium | reverse complement strand
TTTGTATCTTTGCACTCTGGAAATAATACCCCTTGGAGTATTAATATATTTATTTGCGGGGATACGACTATGAAGATCAAGAACATACTTATTTCACAACCAACATCTAGCGATCTTCATAGTCGTATCCCCGCAAATAAATATATTAATACTCCAAGGGGTATTATTTCCAGAGTGCAAAGATACAAAATCCAGAAAAAAACGGAGAATCCGGCAGAAAGAAAAATCCGCAGACTACGTATGGCATGGAACAGACAGCTTAAAAAAACAAGTGTTAACCCTATGATTAAAAGAGCGTTTCCCGTACTTATTTTCAAAAGTGCAAAGAGCAATAAAAAAGGGATAAAAGCAAACCCCGCCATGATGGCATAATCACGACCTGTACGTTCCAATAGGCTTGTAAAAGAGGGGTGTTCAATAACCCATCCTATAAATCTTAAGGCAAAAAATCGCACAGTGCTCCAGGCAAGCAGAATGCCCAAAACACCGACAAAAACGAGGGGTTTGGATACGCCCAGAAGAATGGGAGGCAAAGGAGATAAGAGTGTGGTGGAAGAGGTGATGAAATAAGCAAATATTGCCAAGGTGTATGTAAGCAAAAAGGTGCGTGAAAACCGAATGTCCTCCTGTTCGTCGCTGTCTAAAGAAATGTTGTACCTAAAATTGCTCAACAACAACGCAGTGAACGTGTCGCGTGTAAAAAGATACCCTATGCAAAAAGCAACAACAAGACCCAAGACAATGTAATCCATAATATGAGAGCAAATGGAAGGGTAAAGGTAAAAAAAATAGGCTACATTTGTAGTATGGAAACAAAGACGTTCAAAAGGATAGATCTTGTAATCGGGTGGGTTGTGTTTGCTGTGTCGGCTGTTGTATATCTGGCCAGTATTGAACCTACGGCAAGTTTTTGGGATTGCGGTGAATTTATAGCCTCTTCTTACAAATTGGAAGTGGGACACCCTCCGGGGAACCCTACGTACCAGCTTTTTGGAAGGCTGTTTTCTTTATTCGGAGGGGGATTGCAAGCAGCAGTGCTCATCAACGCCATGAGCGCTTTGGCCTCGGCTTTTTGTGTGTTGTTGCTCTTCTGGTCCATTTCTCATATGGGAAGACGTTTGATGGAAGTGCAACGCATTCCAATGGATTGGGGACACGCTATTGCCGTGTGGGGAGCTGCTGCGGTGGGGGCACTGGTCTATTCCTTTTCAGATACGGCATGGTTTTCTGCCGTCGAGGCCGAGGTATACGGCATGTCTTCTTTCTTTACGGCAGCGGTCTTTTGGGCCATGCTCAAATGGGAAGAAGAGGCGGACCAACCGTATGCCAACCGATGGATTGTGCTGATTGCCTATTTGATGGGCTTGTCTATAGGGGTTCATTTGTTGAATTTGTTAGCTATTCCGGCTCTTGTATTTATTTATTATTACAAGAAGTATCCGTTTTCTTGGAAAGGAGCTATAGCTACGTTCCTGTTGTCGGGTGTAATCATAGCGGTTGTGTTGTACGGAATCATTCCTTGGGTTCCTAAAATATCGGGATGGTTTGATTTGTTGTTTGTGAACGTGCTGCGGTTGCCGTTTAACAGCGGGATGTTGTTTTTTGTAGTGGCTTTGCTGGCTCTTCTGTTTTGGGGTGTCTTTGTGTCTCAAAAGAAAGGACAAGTACTGTGGAATACTATTTTGCTGTGTGTGACGGTAATTATGATTGGCTATTCGTCCTTTGCCATGGTAGTCATTCGTTCCTCTGCCAAAACGCCTACGAATGAAAACCAGCCTGACAATCCGTTTGCTTTGGCATCGTATTTGGCCAGGGAGCAATACGGGACTTCGCCGTTGCTTTACGATGGCATTTACAGTTCTCCGTACGATACGTGGAAAAACACTACACAGTATGTGAAAATGGGCGACAAGTATGAGCGTACCAAAGGACCGGAGATGCCTTTGTACAGAGATGTCGACAAAATGTTGTTTCCAAGGATGTGGAGCAAAAGAGAAACGCATGCTCCTTTTTACGATTCGTACAATTCCGGGAAAGGAAAGATCAATTCTGATGGCAAACGCATGCCGACGTTCCTGGACAACTTGACTTTCTTTTTTGATTATCAAGTGCACCATATGTACTGGCGCTATTTTATGTGGAATTTTGCCGGACGGCAGAACGATATCCAAGGATCCAATCCGGGAGACCCTATTCGCGGCAACTGGGAATCGGGTATAGGTTTTATTGATAAAATACGTTTGGGAGACCAGTCGGATGCTCCCGATATGTTAAAGAACAACAAAGCCAAAAACCATTACTACATGCTGCCTTTGTTGTTGGGTATTATAGGATTGATATATCAAACGACAAAGGACAAACGCAATGCTTGGATTGTGTTTTTGTTGTTTTTCTTAACGGGTCTTGCTATTGTTATCTATCTGAATCAGCCTCCTTACCAACCTAGAGAACGCGATTACGCATATGCCGGTTCTTTTTATGCGTTTTCCATTTGGGTGGGATTGGGAGTATTGGGTTTGGCTCAGGTATTCAGAAGGTTCTTAAAACCGGTGGCAGCCGGCGTGTTGGCTTCTGTGTTGTGTTTGTTTGTGCCTTTTCAAATGTTGTCACAAAACTGGGACGACCACAACAGAAGCGGCCGGTATGCAGCACGCGATTTTGCCTACAATTTCTTACATACGTGTTTGCCCAACAGCAACGCCATCATAGTCACACACGGAGACAACGATACGTTTCCTTTGTGGTATTTGCAAGAGGTGGAAGGTGAAAGAACAGATGTACGCGTTATGAACACGTCTTTGATGGGCACGGATTGGTATATAGATCAGATGCAGTGGAGGATGTATGAATCGGCACCTGTGAAGTTTTCTATTCCCAAGGAATCGTACACCTATGGGACGAACGAAATCCTCCCCATATACGAACGGGTTTCAGAACGGGTTTCTGCTATACAGGCCGTAGGAATTATGGGGAATCCCCGGGCCAAATTGCAGCTGGCAGACGGTACTGCAATCAATTACCTGCCCGCCCGAAAACTGCGGATACCTGTAAACAAAGAAAATGTATTGGCAGCAGGCATTGTATCGGAAAAAGAAGCCCATAGGATTCCTGACTATATGGACCTGGATATTCCGGAAAACAAGAACACGTTGATGAAAGTGGAAATGATGTTTTTGGACTTGTTGGCCAATTACGAGTGGGACAGACCCATCTATTTTGTATCGCAAGGCGGTGACGTGAACATAGGCATTAAAGATTATTTGCGTTTTGACGGCATGGCCTACACGCTTATGCCATTCAAAACAACCAACTTAAGCACCGGCTCCTCGCCTTATATGGACACGGACAGGATGTATGAGTTGCTCATGGATGTATACCGCTGGGGGCGTATGGACCAACCGGGTGTGTTGTTGGACCACCACGTGACATATTTGTATTTGGTGCAACAGGCCATACGGCATATGTACACCCAAGTGGCCGGCGGCCTTATTGTAAAAGGTGAAGAAGAGAAGGCACTGCAGATATTGGATAGAGGCATGGAAGTCATGAAGCGTTATCCTTTAAATTACGTGGTGCAGCCTTCTTATAACGAAGTAGGAGTGATGGAGGCCATTGAATTGTATTATTTTTTGGAAAAGCCTGAAAAAGCCAGGGCTTACGTTGTGGAATTTTTGGACGAAACGTTTCTTGCCATTGAGTACTTTTTGCAATCGTACAGGGGCGGTTTTCTTTCTGCACAAGATGCGGAATCAGCCATCAGTACATACGTACACGTGAACGACATCCTCTTTAACAATGGTGATGAGGAGTTGGGACGGCAATATGAAGAAAAACTGGAGGAAGTCTTTAGTCGGTATCAATAAGCATATTGCAACCTCTGCGTTCCGCAGCCGGGATGCGTCCTAAGATTTGAAAACGTCCGTCCGGCAAACGAAATCCTAGATCTTCCGTTTCTAAAAAGGCGCAGGAATGGCTGTTGGCCAAGTCTATGATATTTACACCGCCGCGTAGGCCGTCTTCCAAATACGCAAAAGGATCTTGCAAATCTCTGATATATACTTGCATAGTAGGCGGGCATTGGAAAAACCCGTCTTCTTGGCAAGCATAAGCCTGTGAAAACAATTCGGCCATGCCGTACTCGCTGTGTATGGGGCTGAGGGGAAACCCTTTTCTCAATCGCCTATGCAATTCTTCACGGGACAGTTCTTCTCCCCGGCCTTTCATGCCGCCCGTTTCCACAACAATCAAATCCGGATGCGTTATTTTGTGGGCTTCTGCAAAATCAAGCAAGGCAAAGGCGGCTCCCAGCAACCAAACGCGACGGCCTGCACGGGCCAAGTCTTGCAAACGCAGGTACAACTCTTTGTGGTTGTGCAAATAGAAACCTTCTGCCCGGCCGCCACTTTCTTCCATCAACGCTTGCATCATGGTCACGAGCGATGATCCCGGGCGTTCCAGGTACGAAGGCAGCAACGCCAAGATGGTGTACTGTTCCGGGTCTCCGTAAAATTGGCGGAAAATACCGATGCTGTTTTCTTTGTAACGCGCCAAACTGTCAACGGGATGTCGCGATGGTGTCATGCCTGTGGTTGCCGAGCTGGTAAAGACGCTCTCCGGCGGCGTGGGTGCGTTGTACACAGTGTGGGACTTGAAGAACCGGATGGGTAGAAAAGGAATTTGCCGAGGAACGGCAATTTGTAACGGGTCTGTTTCCAACAGCTCCAGGTAACGGGCATAGACTGCTGTGTGTACTGCCTGATGGCGGAATAAGGTTATGATATCAGATGCTTTCATTTATTTTCAACAATCCTTCTGCGTACTTCCTGTCGCTCCACAGCCGCGGCACTTTGTTTTGTCCTCCCAAACGGTTGTTTTGTGCCATCCATTTGTAAAAACTGTTTTTCTTCATGACCACCAATTGCGGCGGCCCCATAGCGCCTGTATCCAGCCGTTTGGCGTGGTAGTCGGAATTGGCTTGCATCAGTTGTTTGTCCAACACGCTTACAAAATGTTCCAAGTCTGACGGAAGGCTCTCAAACTCTATAAGCCACTGGTGTGCACCTTTCTCTTTGTCACCCATAAACACGGGAGCTACCGTATACTCAAAAACAGTGGCCCCGGTCTGTTGGCACGTTTGTGCCAGGGCTTTTTCTGCGTTTTCGATCATCAGCTCCTCTCCAAACGTGTTGATAAAGAGCTGGGTGCGCCCTGTTATGACCAATTTGTGGGGATAGAGCTGCGTAAATCTGATGGTGTCTCCTATGGAATACCTCCACAATCCGGAATTGGTAGAGATGACAAGTGCGTAGGGTTTGTCTGTGGTTACTTGATCGAGCGTTAAAAAATCAGTATACGTACCGTTTTCTGCCGCTTCCCATCTTTCAAGAGGTACGAATTCGTAAAAAACACGTACGTTCGGCAACAGGAACATACCCGGGTCTGACAAATCTGTTTGAAATGCAAAAAATCCTTCAGATGCGTTGTACGTTTCCATATAACGCATATTGGGCGAAGGAAAGATTTTTTGAAAATGCACCCGGTACGGTTCAAAGCTGACGCCTCCGTGCATGAACAATTCCATGTTGGGCCACACGTCAGACAAATTGTCTTTACCGGATATTTCTAAGATTTTTCGCATTAAGAGCAAGTTCCAAGAAGGAACACCGGAAAAACTGACCACGTTTTGACGAACGGCCATGTGGCTGACGATATCTGTTTTTGTTTCAAAATGGGGGATGAGTCCTATTTTTCGGGGAGGTGTGGTGAACAAACGAGCCGGAGCCGGTGTGTTGAGGGTAAGAAACGCAGACAAATCTCCATACGAACATTGTGTTTCTACATCTTTGTCAAATTGTCTGCTGCCACCCAGGACGAGAGATTTTCCTTGGAAAATCCGCGACTGAGGATACGTTCTCACGTAATGCGAAAGCATGGTCAACATGCTTTTGTAATGGCACTCCTTCAGGTTTTCTTTATTCATGGGAATGAACTTGGAACGGGCAGCCGAAGTACCGCTTGACAGGGCAAACCATGTGGTAGGTTTGTCCCACAAAACGTTTTTGGTACCGCGGAGCATTTGTTTGATGTACGGTTCCATAGCGTTGTAATCCCGCATGGGCACGCGTTGTTGAAAATCGCGGATGGTGTGTATTTCTTCCAAACGGTGTTCTTTCCCAAAAGCAGTGTGTTTCCCTCTTGTTATCAAATGCCTGAAAATGTCCTCTTGGAAAGAAAAGGGGTCCTCAAAAGAGCGGTCCAGCTCTTTGAGGAGGGTTCTGTTGTAAAAACGATAGGCAGCGTTGATGAGTGACATACAATCAGAGGATTTAAAGAAATACTTGGTTTAAAATATCAAGAGACTTGATTTGCGGGAGCTTTCCCATGTGGAATTCGTAGTATTTCATCATACTTTTTAAAAAAGCATAGCGCTGCTCCCCTGTACAAGGCAGCGGCACATACGCATCTGCCGAACAAGATACGATTTTCTCTACAAGCCGTTCTTCTTCTCCGTTAAACACTTCCAGTCCCGACCCAACGGTTTGTTCTGCAGTCAAGGCATATCCCAAGTATGTACACAATCCCACGGCAAAATACAGGTGTCTGTCCGTAAAAGGATCTTTTGCTTTGTCCAATGCCACAATGCTTTCTTTCAAAAATTGGTACAATTCTCTATTCTTTTCCGCTTCCCTTACCGTTTTGTAAACCAATTCGGCCATAAAAAGGGCCATGCTGCTTTTGCGTACATCGGAACACAAGCTGTGGAGCGGGAGTGCCTTTTTGTATTCTTTTAAGCGGTGCAGTGTTTTCTTTTGAGAGATATAAGCTTGTGCATCCAATATGCTTAGTGGATGAAACACGGCCGCTGCAGCCCTGTTGCGTGCCGTTCGTACGCCGTTGACCACAAAGTCCATACGGCCTTTGATGTCTGCATAGCCGCTCACCAACAGGCTCGTCTCTCTGTAGGGTTTTGTGTTGAGGACAATCAGTTGTAAAGTCGTAATCATGGCAGTATCAAAGACAATTTTTCCAAGGCCCTTTTTCTGTGAGAAATGGCATTTTTTTCCTCATCCGTCATTTGGGCAAACGTGGTATCATATCCTTTGGGAATAAAGACGGGGTCGTACCCAAAGCCTTGGTTTCCATTAGGTTCTTTAGCTATGCTGCCTTCCACCACACCTTCATAAAAGGTGTGTGTACCTTGTTGTACCAAAGCTATGACACAGCGAAAACGGGCCGTTCTTACCGGGATATCCTTTAAAGCACGCAGAAGTTTCTCCACATTTTTGGTGTCGTTTCCCTCTTCTCCGGCATAGCGAGCAGAGTAAATACCCGGGGCTCCGTTTAAAGCATCCACTTCCAGTCCCGTATCGTCTGCAAAACAGGGGATATGAAATGTTTTCCAAAGAAAGAGTGCTTTTTGCAAGGCGTTATCTTGCAGCGTAAGGCCCGTTTCCGGAATGTCACCGGTAAAACCCAATGAAGACGGCATAATTATTGAAACAGACGGACCTAATATGGTTTGCGCTTCTTTGTATTTGTGTACGTTGGCAGTAGCAAACAGCAATTCCATACACAAAGATATGAAGAATTGTAGTAAATTTGTCTTTCTTAGCCCGTTGTATAATGAAACTTAAAACACTCGTTCTTGCCATCCTCCTGCCTTTGCTGCTTCAGGCACAAAGTGCAGATTTCAACACTTCCAAAAGCTTGGATATTTTCCATACCGTATTGAAGGAAGTGTCTTTGTATTATGTAGATTCCATAGCCCTGGACCGCCTTGTATACACAGGCATAGAGGCTATGCTTTCCTCTATGGACCCGTATACGGAATTTATTGCAGAAGAGGATACTGAGTCTATTGAAATGATGACAACGGGCAGTTACGGAGGTATAGGTGCCCTTATTAAAAAACGCCCGGGAGAAGGTGTCTTGATATCTGAACCATACGACCATTCACCGGCTGTGAAAGCCGGATTGATAGCCGGCGATACCATATTGGAAATTGACGGACAGCCGGTTTTTGATCTGGAGGCAGACCAGTGCAGTTCACGTATGAAGGGTATTCCAGGAACACGGGTCACGTTTTTGGTAAAAAAATTGTTGGGTGGAGATACCGTTACCGTACACGTTACCAGAGAAAAAGTACATATCCCCGATATTGGCTTGGCCACAATGGTACAAGATAGCATTGCGTACATAAGATTGACCGGTTTTACGCAAGGTGGAGCTTCAGATGTGCGCAAGACGTTGAAAAAATTGAAAAAAGACTACCCGGTACAAGGCATTGTGATAGACTTAAGGGGCAACGGCGGAGGTTTGATGGATGAGGCCGTTAAATTGTTGGCCGTATTTCTGCCACGCAATACTATGGTGGTATCTGCCCGTGGACGCTATCAACCTTATGATATAGAATACCGTACGAAAGAAGAACCGCTGGATACGGAAACTCCGCTTGTCATATTGGTCAACAATTCGTCTGCTTCTTCTTCTGAAATTGTAGCCGGTGCCATACAAGATTTGAAAAGAGGCTTGATTGTTGGCGAAAGAACGTTTGGGAAAGGGTTGGTACAAACAATCCGTCCCTTGAGTTACAACACAAACTTAAAAATCACCACGGCCAAGTATTACATTCCCAGCGGACGGTCTGTGCAATCTTTGAATTACACACAAAGAAACGAGAGCGGAACGCCGGAACGCAATCAAGAAGGAGGAATTGCCCCGGATGTGGTGGCAAAAGCACCTACGTACAGCCGTATTTCCATGGAATTGGTGGCTCGCGACTATTTGCACGAATATTCACTGGATTATTATATCCGCAACAAAACGATTGATACTCCGGAACATTTTTCTTTGACTGATAAAGAGTACGAGGATTTTGTTCGTAGTACAGCCGCTAAAGAGTTTGATGACAGAAGCGCTACGGAAATTTTGTTGCAAACGTTCCGTCGTACGGCACAGGCAGAAGGGTACGACAACCTGTTGGAAAAAGAGATTGAGGCACTGGAAACGTTACTGGTTACGGATAAAGAAACAGACTTGCTCCATTATAAAGATGAAATCAAGCCGTTGTTGGAAGAAGAAATCAGTTGCAGGTATTACTACCAAGAAGGCAGATTTAGAAGCATGATACGGGATGATGTACAACTGAAAAAGGCACTGGAAGTCTTGAAGGTAGAAAAATAAAGTAGTATATTTGTTTGTTAACTAATATTTTCAGTTATGGCTTTAGACAGAGACAGTAAAGACACCGGAACGGTTCAATCCAATCAAGTAACCCGTATTTGCAACGACACAAAGATTACGGGAACCATCATTACGCAACACGACATTCGTATTGATGGATACTTGGAAGGCAAAATCAAAACAGAAGGCAAACTGGTTATAGGAGAAACCGGCAAATGCAAAGGAGAAGTAGAGTGTAAAAGTGTAGATATCAGCGGCAGTTTTGACGGCATTCTAAAATCGTCAGAATTGGCTTCTTTAAGAGAGAAATCTGTTTTTACAGGTGAAATCCACTCCGATCAAATTTCCATAGAGCCTACTGTACGCATTAGCGGTAAGCTTGTATCTCCGGAATTGTCCAAAAAAGGAAGTAAGGCAACAGATACTCCCGGGACCACACCTTACACACCTGTTTCAGTTAAGGCAGCGGAGGAAAAAAAGGAAGGGTCATAGATTTTAAAGAGTGAATACGTGTTTGCGTGCCATAATTGTCTGGGCTGCCGACCGGGCAATCAGATGGGCTGCGTACGCTATCCACAATGCTTGAATACCCAAGTATTTCTCAAAAACGAAGTACGATACATAAAAAGCAATTACAGAAAGAATCATGGCGTTTCGCATGGCTTTTCCTGCCGTAGCGCCAATGAAAATTCCATCCCACATAAACGCAATACAAGAGAGCAGAGGCATGCTGTATAGCCACGGCAAAAAGGGACCTGCGGCCTGAATGACATCGGGGGCCGTTGTCATGAGCCGGAGCAACCATTCGTCTCCTACTATATAGAACAAGGTAGAAACAACTCCTACGCCGGCACTCCAAATAAAGAGGAGTTTGATGGAACGCATAAGGGACGGTCTGTCTCCCGCTCCAATAAATTTGCCTACAAGGGCCTCTCCTGCATAAGCAAAACCATCTACAAAATAAGCAAACAACAGCAGGAGCTTCATCATAATGGTAGCTACAGCCAACATCGTATCTCCGTACTTGGCGGACAGGAAGGTGAATCCCGTATAGATCAGCAACATGCAAACGGAGCGGATGAACAAGTTTCCGCTCAAGTTAAAGAATCGGCTCCAACCTTCTTTTTGGAATACGGCAGAGCCTTTGACATAACGGTACATAGGACGGTAGTATACCAAGAGCAACACCAAAGCGCACAAAATGCCAATGTATTGAGCCAATACGGTTCCCAATGCAATCCCACGAATTCCCATCCCTTGGGGAAAAGCCAGGAAAATGCTTAGTCCCACATTAGAGACATTTATGACAATGTCCATGACCATGGAGGCCACGGTATTTTGCATACCTATAAACCACCCCCTGAAGACAAACAACGCCAGCACAGCCGGTGCAGCCCAAATTCTGATAAAGAAATATTGCCGAGCCATGGCTTCTACTTCCGGAGAAGAAGGCGACAGCCACAAAACCAAATTGGCAAAAGGCCACTGGATTAGGATAAGCAACAAGGAAAAACCCAAAGCCACCAATAATCCTTGAAGCCCTGTTTTTACCATATCGTGCCGGTCTTTTCTGCCAAAGGCCTGAGCTGTAATACCGGCCGTTCCTATCCTCAAAAACCCAAAATTCCAATACAGCAAATCAAAAAGAGTAGATCCTATGGCAATGCCGCCTATGGCCGTGGCCGATCCCAGCCGTCCGGCTATGGCTGTATCTGCCATACCTACAAGGGGAATAGTAATGCCGGCCAGCATACTGGGAATAGCCAGCTCCAAAATTTGTCGATTGATGCTTTTCATGGGTCTAGGTACGGTATTTTCCTCCATCCGGATCTTCCAACAATTTTAGGTAATTCTGATAACGCTCAACGGCAATGATGCCTTTTTCCACGGCTTCTTTTACGGCGCAATCCGGCTCTTCTGCGTGCAGGCAACTGTTGTAGTAACAGTGCCGCGAGTGTTTAAAAATTTCCGGAAAATAATGTGATATTTCTTCTCTTGTCATTTCTATCAATCCAAAACCCTTAATGCCCGGGCTGTCTATTACAAACCCTCCCGTTTGCAATGGATGCATTTCATAGAAAGTAGTGGTGTGTTTTCCTGTCAAGTGGGCACTGGAAATGGGAGCTGTTTTCAGTCGGAGTGACGGGTCCAAGGTGTTTACCAGTGTAGATTTGCCTACGCCGGAAATACCCGATAACAACGACACACTGTCTTTTAGTTTTTTGGCAAGGACATCCATGCCATCACCCGTTTTGGCAGACACTTCCAGGATTTCATAACCGGCTTTTGTATATATGTCTTTCAATTGCTCTGTCAGCCGGTCATACCCTTCTGCCCACTCCAGCTCATCTGTTTTATTCAACACGATGGTGGCCGGTACGCTGTATGCTTGACAAGTAACTAAAAAACGGTCTATAAATTGGGTAGGGGTTTGCGGTTCTGTGGCACTCAATATGATGTACGCTCTATCCAAATTGGCGGCGATAACGTGTGCTTGCCTTGATAAATTGGTGGCTTTGCGTATCAAGTAATTTGTTCTGGGACTGATGTTTGTGATGACGGCTTTTCTGTGTTTTCCTTTGTCGTCCGGCTGCCAGTGACCGCTCACTTTATCTCCTACCGTTATAGGATTGGTCAGCTTGCTTCCTGCCAGTCTGAGCCTTCCGCTTAAGATGGCGGTAAAGGGTTTCCATTCCGGTAGAAAGGTGAGCCGGTAAAGGACTCCTGTTTGTTTTACTACAATAGCATTCTCAAAAGTTTGCCGTTCCATTGTTTTTCAGGTAAGTCAACAAAGGTACAAAAATGTTGAAAAAAGAGTACCTTTGCATATGTTTACAGTAAATGAAATCCAAGGCTTCGTGAAACAAGGAATTCAAAACTTGATAGAAGCCTATGCAGAAAACAAGTTGCACCAACCGGTGGAATATGCCTTGTCGGGAGGAGGTAAAAGACTACGTCCCGTCTTATGTTTGATGGCATATAACATATTTTCCGACACCTTGCCTACGTCTGTATTGCATCCGGCTTTGGGGTTGGAAGTGTATCACAATTTTACGCTGGTACATGACGATGTGATGGATTGTTCCGAATGGAGAAGAAACCGTTTGACTGTTCATAAAAAATGGGATGTCAATACGGCCATTTTGGCCGGTGATGCTATGTATGTATTGGCTTACAAATACATTGCTCAATGCCCGCCTCAGGTACTGCCCGGGGTGTTGGAGGCCTTTAACAAGGCAGCCGATTGGGTATGCGAAGGGCAACAGATGGATATGCAATTTGAAAAGCATTTGTTTGTGACGGAAGCCGACTACATAGACATGATTTCTCGTAAGACGGGAGCGCTGTTGGCCTTTTCTTTTCAATTGGGAGGGTTGTGTGCCGAGGCACCTGAGAGCGTCATACAAAACTTGTACAACGCAGGGATGGCATTGGGCATTGCCTTTCAAATAAGAGATGATTACCTAGACGTGTTTGGCCGTACGGAAGTACTGGGTAAGAACACCGGATCTGATATAGCAAACAACAAAAAAACGTGGTTGCTCACTTATGCCATGCACCATGCCCAGGGAGAAGACAAGACAACGCTGAACCAATTGTTGGCAGAAGAAAACACATGGGAAAGGACAGAAAAAATCATTGCCATTTTTGAAGCGTTGGGTATAAAAGAAAAGGCAGAAGAACGCATAGCTTTCTATATGGAAGAGGCCCTTGCCGGGTTGAACCATCCCGATATTCCGCAAGCAAGAACATCCGGTTTGGTTGAGTTTATGGAGCAATTGTCCGTTAGAGAAAAATAAGGACAACAGAACAAGACAGTTTTATGGATATTACTGATTTCAGCAACCATTGCAACACTTTGTTTGATAAAGTGGTAGCAGATTACCACGTAGAAGATGACGTAACGGCACCTTGCAAAAACCCGTACCCGGAACAATCGTTAGACCATTTGTTGTATAAAAAATGTCATATAGACACGGTGCAATGGCATTTGGAAGACATCATCCGAGACCCCGATATTGACCCAAAAGAAGCGTTGCGCATCAAGCGCCTGATAGACGCATCCAATGACAAACGTACGCGTGCGGTAGAAGAATTGGACGAATTGTTTTACCATATATTTGCCCACATACCACGCCTACCTGATGCCGGCATCAACACAGAAACACCGGCTTGGGCTATAGACAGGTTGTCCATTTTGTCGCTTAAAATTTACCACATGCATAGAGAGGCCCGGCGTGAAAACTCTCAAGTGGCTGCCGAATGTCATAAGAAATGGCTGGTATTGCTGGAGCAGCGGAAAGACCTATCGGGAGCCGTTGACTTACTGATGGAAGATTTGAAGGCGGGGAGAAAATATATGAAATTGTACAAGCAAATGAAAATGTACAACGACCCCTCCCTTAACCCCATCCTGTATGGCAAGAAATAACATACAACAGCGTGTTTTGTGTCTTAGGTTTTCTGCATTGGGAGATGCGGCCATAGCAGTTGTTGCCATACAAGCGTGTGCTGCTGACAACCCTCACGTACATTTTGTATTTGCCGGACCGCCTTTGACGGCTCCTTTGTTTTCCGGCTTGCAGAATGTGTCTTTTTTGCCTATAGATAAAACGCAACCATTGCGCATGATATATGCTGCATTAAAAAAGACGAACCCTACGCATGTGGCCGATTTGCACAGCGTGTTGCGGACTTTTTTTCTGAGGATTGTTTTTTTCTTTCGCGGCTTGCCGGTGGCTTTTATGTACAAAGGACGGAGAGCTCGCCGTAAGATGTTGGTACATCCTGTTGCCTCGGCTCCGTTGCGTCCCGTATATTTGCGGTACGCAGATACGTTGAAGAGGCTGGGTTTTGCAACGCCTTCCCTTACAGAAGAGCAGGTTGTTCCTTTTAAGCCGAGGCCGTGGAAGCAGGTGGGAGTGGCGCCGTTTGCGCGCCATAGGGGAAAGCAGTGGGACCCCGAACGCATGCGCCGGGTGGCTCTTTGGCTGGCTGAACAAGGTACGCAGGTGTTGTTGTTTGGCGGAGGCAATCGCGAGGTTTCTGTGCTGGAAGAATGGGCAAAAGACCACGAAAACATTTGTCTGGCACCGGGTGTTGCGCTTTCTTCCACCTCGGCAGAGGAGCGGTTTGGCTTGCAATTTCAGGCCGTTGCTGCACTGGATGTGATGATCAGCATGGATTCCGCCAACATGCATTTTGCCTCGGCCCTGGGTGTTCCCGTACTGTCTTTATGGGGAGCCACGCATCCCAAAGCCGGATTTTACG
>DUNA01000001.1 GCA_012839605.1 Bacteroidales bacterium | reverse complement strand
CTCTCTTTGTGCTGTTGATGGTGTTGGGTGCCGCTATTGTGATGTACGGTATATCCTCTGCATTTCATGACAGTGCGTTTTATCACTTTATAGGAAAATATTTCAACAAGCCTTCTCTGGCCCTGGCATATGCCGGTTGCGCCATTTTTGGTTTGGGGAGTGAAATAGCCGGAGTGGCCGTAACGCGTTCCATTGCTCGCTGGTTCCGAGGAAAAGAGATGGCTTTGGCCATGGGATTGCAATTGTCGCTGGCACGTATGGGAACGGCCACGGCATTGATAGTGGTTCCCCGTATAGTAAATTTGAATTTGGATTTTATTCCTTTTTCAGAAACGAGCAAACCGGCCATCGTCGGCTTCATCTTGTTGCTTTGCGGGATGCTTGTCTGGGGTCTCTTTGTGGCTTTTGATAAAAAGTTGGATACCCAGGAAGCTCATAACGCTCTGCACGCAGAAGGCGGAACAAAAAAGGAAGACGACAAATTTAAATTCTCAGATCTTTTCAAAGTATTGGGGAACAAACACTTTATCCTGGTGGCTCTGTTGTGTGTTTTCTTTTATTCCTGTATCATCTCTTTCCGTCGCTTTGCCACGTCCATCATCATTCCCAGATTTGGCATAGAAAGCGAACTGGCTTCTTTGATGGTGGCGCTCATACCTTTTACTACCATGATTTTCACGCCTATATTCGGTTCGCTCGTAGACTTCAAAGGGAAAGCTACAAAGTGGATGATTTTAGGCTCTTTCCTGGTATTCTTTGCTCACCTGATCATAGGCTTTGCACCGGGCATTCCCGTATTTGGATATATAGGTATTGCCACCTTGGGTATAGGATACTCTCTTGTGCCGGCAGCCATGTGGCCTTCCGTTCCCAAAATCATTCCTGATAAAAATTTAGGAACGGCGTATTCCCTTATATACTGGATTCAGAATATGGGTATGTTGTTGGTTCCTATTTTTGTAGGCAGGATTATTCAAAACAACAAAGGAGTAACGGGAGCCGTCTACTCAGAAATCCTGTTTATAGGATTGGCCGTAGTCGCTATTGTAGTGTCCTTTATGTTGAGCCGTTCTTCTGAGAACAATCCTCATTTAGAGCTGGATGTTCCCAACAAAGCCCGCTAGAAGGGCAGGTCTTCTATGTCATCTTCCACTGCTGTACTTACAGGAGAAGGTGTAATAGAAGGAGACGGTGTAGAAGTACCGGTAGTACCATACGTAGGAGAGGTGGCAGTGTTGTCACCTCTTCTGCCTAATAGTTGGATGTTGTCAGCCACTACTTCCGTAGTATATCTTTTTTGACCCGATTGGTCTTCCCAACTGCGCGTACGAATCTTTCCTTCTACATATATTTGAGTTCCTTTACGGATATAACGCTCCGCCAAATCTGCCAGATTGCGCCACAAAACTACATTGTGCCATTCTGTTCTATCTACTGTTTCTCCACTGCGGTCTTTATAACGTTCATTTGTAGCTAAGGTAATAGTGGCTACAGAAACACCGCCTTCCAAGTGTCTTACTTCAGGATCTTTCCCTACATTTCCTATCAACATTACTTTATTTAACATAGCTTGTGTATTTAATGATATCTATACGGTAAAGGTACAATCTTTTTTACAATCCCAACAACCTGCGCATGGCCGCTGTGTCCGGTTCCAACCCCGTCATTTTACGAAAGCTCTCTATGCCTTGATGGTAGATCCAGTGGTATCCGTTTAGGTAAAGACCTTTGGCACGAACGGTTGCTTTCTTTAAAGGAGCCGTTCTGTAAGCAGCGTCCAGTACTGTATGTTGTTTTGTGATGTTTAGAAACAAGTTGTCATCTATGGCTACGGGAGTGGTGTTTACTACAAGAGAACAGCGTGAAAGCAATTGAGGAATGTCTTCCAATGAATACATGTGGGCTGTACGCACTGTTCTGTTTGCCATGAACACATGTGCTCCTGCTTCCTCCAAGGCCAACGCAGCCGCACGTCCGGCCCCTCCGGCACCTATGACAAGTGCGTGCTGATCTGTCACGTGTATGCCGTTTGCTTGAAAACTTCCCAACACCCCAAACATATCGGTATTGAAAGCTGACAGAGAATTGTTTTCACGTATGAGCAGGTTGGCGGCGCCAATCTTCTTCACGACAACAGACGTTTTTTGCGCGTATGCGATACAGTCTGTCTTCAGGGGCATGGTGATATTGGCTCCTTGAATGCCCAAGGTTTCCATTTGTTTCAGAGCTGTAGTACAGCAATTTGTTTCTATGTACCCGTATGTGTCTTTGGGAAATTGAGGATAGGCGGCCCGGAACAAAGCCGGACTCATGCTTTCTGAAACGGGATATCCTATGACGGCAAACGGTCCCATACGTTACAGTGTGTTGCGCTGGCGCAGTGCCTCAAAGGAAAGCACAGCCGCCGTGACAGATACGTTTAGCGAATCCATACGCCCCAGCATGGGTATTTTTACTTGACAATGTGCTTTTTGTCTCCAGAATTCTTCCAGACCTTTGTCTTCAGAGCCTAAAACAAAAGCAGTCGGTTTTTTGTAATCGCAGCGGTCGTAAGGTGTGCTTGCCTGACAAGTGGCGGCCACCAATTGTACATTATGCTTTGTAAGCCAATTGTATGCTTGTTCAGAGGAACAGGCAAAGGTGGGGACGGTAAAGAGCGCTCCCAGAGAAGCCCTTATGGTATTGGGGTTGTATACATCTGTTAACGGATCG
>DUNA01000018.1 GCA_012839605.1 Bacteroidales bacterium | reverse complement strand
GTTGTCACGTATGTAAACCAGTTGGATAAGAAAACGTTGAAGTCTATATTGACGGAACCTAAAAACGCATTGATCAAGCAATACAAACACCTGTTTGCATTGGATGGCATAACATTGACCGTACCGGAACAAGTGTTGGACTACATCACAGACACAGCTTATGATTTGAAAATGGGTGCCAGGGGATTGCGTTCTTTGTGTGAAGCCATTATGGTAGACGCCATGTACTCGGCTCCCTCTTCCGGGAAAAAGAACATACGGATTACGTTGCCGTATGCTAAAAAACGTGTGGAAAGAATGAATACAATCATATAATACAAGATACAATGAGCGAAATTAAAGATTTTATCAACAACAACTCGGATCGTTTCTTAGAAGAATTGTTCACATTGCTGCGTATTCCTTCTGTAAGTTCTCAGCAGGATCATGCGGGAGATATGCAGGCTTGTGCAGAGAAATACGCGGAATTCCTGACCTTGGCAGGAGCGGACAACGCAAAAGTATATCCTACAACGGGCCATCCCGTAGTATATGCAGAAAAAATCATAGACCCGGACAAACCTACAGTATTGGTGTACGGACATTACGATGTGCAGCCGGAAGATCCCATTGAACTGTGGGATTCGCCGCCTTTTGAGCCGCAAATCCGTGACGGTGCCATTTACGCACGCGGAGCCAATGACGACAAAGGGCAATCTTTTATGCATGTTAAGGCTTTTGAGTATTATATGACTCGGAACGAACTGCCTTGCAACGTGAAATTTTTGATAGAAGGGGAAGAAGAGATTGGATCGCCTTCTTTGGGAGCATGGGCAGCAGATCATAAGGATTTGTTGTCTTGTGATGTCATCTTGGTGTCAGACACCACTATGATCAATGAGGATGTACCTTCCATTACCACAGGTATGAGAGGGCTGGCTTATATGGAAGTAAAAGTGACGGGACCGGACAAAGATTTGCATTCCGGACATTATGGCGGTTCAGTAGCCAATCCCATAAACGTGCTGTGCGGTATGATTGACAAATTGATAGATGAGAAAGGCAGGGTTACCATCCCCGGTTTCTACGACAAAGTAGTAGAATTGACAACAGAAGAAAGAGCCATGTTGGCCCGCGCGCCTTTTGATAAACAAGAATACATGGATTCTATTGGAGTGAACGGACTTACCGGAGAAGAAGGGTACTCTATCATGGAAAGAACAGGCATCAGGCCTTGTTTGGACGTAAACGGTATTATGGGTGGTTATACGGGAGAAGGAGCCAAAACGGTTCTTCCGTCTTTTGCCACGGCAAAAATCTCTATGCGTATTGTTCCCAACCAAGACCACAAAGAGATAGCTCAACTGTTTAGCAAACATTTCCTATCTCTGGCACCGGAAGGAGTTACCGTAGAAGCCACGGAACACCACGGCGGTCAAGGTTTTTTGGCTCCCATTACATCGGATGTGTACAAGGCGGCAGCCAAAGCAGTAGAAGAAGTCTATGGCATAGAGCCGGTTCCCAGCCGGGGAGGAGGCAGTATTCCTATTTTGGCCAAGTTGGAAGACGTTTTGCAAGCCCCTCCGTTGCTTATGGGCTTTGGTTTGGAGCGCGACACCATTCATTCGCCCAATGAAAGCTATCTGTTGACCCAGTTCTACAAAGGAATTGAGTCCATCATATTGTTCTATAAGTATTACACTGAAAGTTAAATACCATGAAAGTATTGGTGCTTTTCCTTTTTCTTGCAGGTATGCTGCAAGAGGGGGATCCCATTCGTTTTTCAGCCAACTTTGATTCCGGTTGTTTGGGTGAAGTGTCGTTGATAGATTCCGTGTGGGTACGTCCTTCGCATACAGACTCTGTGCTGCATGTATCGTATGAAATCATATCGCGTTCAGATCCG
>DUNA01000017.1 GCA_012839605.1 Bacteroidales bacterium | reverse complement strand
CTTCCGGTACATCGTCAGAAAAAGGCCTGTTCCTTTTGTACCGCAGTTCCCTATTGAATGTAGGTTGCAAATACGTACCCAAATGCTCTTCTACTGCTTGATTGGCATACAGCTGCATGCGGGCGTTTATGGTTGTATAAATCTTCAAACCGTCCCTATCCAAGCTGTACATGGATCCGTCCGGTTTTTTGTTTTTATATAGCCAGCCGTATAAAGGATCGTTTTCCCATGAATCCAAATCGGCTTCGTAATGTTCTTTGTATTGGTAATTCTTGCGTTCCGGAGGACCGGCCGCCATGACACGCCGCAACATATCCCGAAAATAAGGGGCCAACCCTGCGTTGTGGTCCTGTGTGGCAAAGTTCAATACAATGGGCAAAGCCATGAGTGAATCTGCTGTGTGGACATCTAGAAATTTGTATTTCTTCATTTGCGAGAGAACGTAATTTCTCCTGCGCAACGAATGTTCGTAATTAAGTACCGGGTTGTAACGGGTAGGCTTGTTGACCATCCCCACCAATGCAGCCGCTTCTTCTACGCTCAGCTGCGAAGGATGCTTGTCAAAGAATGTGGACGATGCCGTTCTGATGCCGTATGCATTGCTTCCAAAAAACACAGAGTTCAAATACATGGTCAACAACTCTTCTTTGGTGTAGTTGCGCTCCAGTTTAACGGCTGTAATCCATTCTTTCATTTTAATGACAACCATTTTTGCTGCTTTCCCACCCGGAAATTTATATACTGTGGTGTCTCGCGGATAGAGTGTTTTGGCTACTTGTTGCGTAATGGTACTGCCTCCACCGGCACTCGATTGTCTAAGGATAATAGATTTGACAGCCACCCTGGCCAGTGCGCGGAAATCTATACCGGAATGGCGGTGAAAACGTATGTCTTCCGTAGCTATCGTAGCTTGTTTCAATGACATGGGCAGGTCTTCGTATTGTACGTAAGACCGATTCTCTATGTGGTATGTAGCTATCACTACTCCGTCTTCAGAGATGAGTTCTGTTGCCAAATTCGTTTGTGGATTCTCAAGTACTCTAAAAGAAGGCACATTGGTAAACACGCTTACCAGAAACAACAAGGTAAATACACCTGCTAAAGAGGCCAGTACTGCAATCCACAGCCATTTAATAATCGCTTTCTTTGTTTTTTCTTGCATAAGACAATGGTGTAACGAGGCAAAATTACATATAAATATTTGGAATATACCTTATATTATGTCTTACTTTGCACAGATAGAAGAGAACGTGTATGGAGAAAAACCTTGTTATTGTAGAGTCGCCGGCAAAGGCAAAAACCATTGCCAAGGCATTGGGAGAAGGATTTGAGGTTGCATCTAGTTTTGGTCACATAAGAGATTTGTCCAAGAAAAAACTGGGTATTGACCTTGAGAATGGATTTGAACCGGAATACGAAGTAGACCGGGGAAAGAAAGATTTGATAAAAAAATTAACCACATCGTCTGAAGCCGCCCATTTGGTATGGTTGGCCTCTGATGACGACCGTGAGGGTGAGGCCATTGCATGGCATTTGAAAGAAACGCTGAATATTCCTGACCACAAAGTCAGGCGCATTGCCTTTCATGAAATTACTAAAGATGCCATTAAAAAGGCCGTAGAAAACCCCCGGGACATAGATATGGACCTGGTGTTGGCACAACAGGCGCGTAGAATTTTAGACCGCTTGGTAGGTTATGAGCTATCACCGGTTCTTTGGAGAAAAGTAAAACCGGGACTTTCAGCCGGAAGGGTGCAATCTGTAGCCGTCCGCCTTGTGGTGGACAGAGAACGTGAAATCATACAGTTCACACCCTCTTCTTCCTTTAAGGTTGAAGGCATGTTTACTTGTCCGGAAAGAAGCAAGACACCCTTCAAGGGTACCTTAAACAAACGATTTGCCTCCACAGAAGAAGCGTCTGCTTTCCTGCAAACAAGTATAGGAGCCACCTATACCGTAGCCCAGATAGAAAAGAAAAAAGGACGTAAAAGTCCCGCTCCGCCTTTTACCACATCCACCTTGCAACAAGAAGCTTCCCGCAAATTGGGATTTTCTGTGAGTCAAACCATGAGAGTTGCTCAAAGCCTATACGAATCGGGACGCATCACCTATATGCGTACAGATTCTACTCAACTCTCTTCTTTGGCTTTAGGTATGGCAAAAAAAGTCATTACAGAAACGTACGGACAAGAGTATAGCAAAACAAGACAGTACGCCACCCGATCCAAAACGGCACAAGAAGCTCACGAAGCCATCCGCCCCACTTTTTTGGAAACAGAAGAAATTAAAGGTTCGGCTGCAGAGAAAAAACTCTACGGCTTGATCAGAAAAAGAACGTTGGCATCTCAAATGGCAGATGCATTGTTAGACAAAACACAAATTACCATAGGTATAAGCCAATCTGACTATACCTACGTAGCAACAGGCGAAGTAATTGTCTTTGATGGTTTCTTGAAAGTGTACAAAGAGTCTGTTGATGACGAACAGGAAGGCGCAGAAAACAACAAAGGCGGACAGTTGCCCAAAGTGCAGTCAGACGATGTATTGCAAGCAGATCAAGTAAGAGCTGTTCAGCGTTTTACACAACCACCCTTCCGCTATACGGAAGCCGGTCTTGTCAAAAAAATGGAAGAGTTGGGAATAGGGCGTCCCTCTACATATGCTCCTACTTTGTCTACCATATTGCAAAGAAACTACGTGGTAAAAACAGACCTTCCGCCCAAACAAAGAGAGTATATTGAAATACAGCTTCTTGAAGACAGACTTGCGCAAAAGAAGCATACAGAAAATTACGGAGAAGAAAGAGGAAAACTGTTTCCGCAAGATACGGGCATTTTAGTAAACGACTACTTAGAGGAACATTTCCCATCTATTGTAGACTACAATTTTACAGCACATGTGGAAGAGGATTTTGACCGCATAGCTTCCGGCAAACTTCTTTGGAACGCCATGCTGAAAAACTTCTACGGTCCTTTCAGCAAGACTGTCAACTCGGCCCTGGAAACTACCCGCACCTCGGCAGAAGAACGGCTTTTGGGCACAGATCCCAAAACAGGCAAACCGGTTTTTGTACGCTTTGGCAGATACGGAGCTATGGCCCAGCTGGGAGAGAAAGATGACCCGGAAAAACGCTTTGCAGGCTTACGCAAAGGGCAACTCATAGAGTCCATCACCTTGGAAGAAGCCTTAGAACTGTTCCGTCTGCCCAGAGAATTGGGTCTGTATAAAGACGCTCCTATAGTTGTAGCTACGGGACGTTATGGCCCTTACATAAAATGGCAAGGAAAAAACACTTCTTTACACAAAACAGACGACCCGTATAAGATTTCTTTGGAAAGAGGTGTGGAATTGATTGAGCAAGCAGCGGAATTGCAAGAAAAGAAACACATTCAAGAATTTCCGCAAGAAGGCATATCTATACTCCGTGGAAGATACGGACCTTATATCCAATACAAGAAAAAGAACTACAGAATTCCAAAAGGAACCACCCCGGAAGATATGACCCTTGAAGACTGTATGGCCATCATTCAAACCAAAGATAATGAGTCAAAAAAGGGAAAAGAATGATTTTTCATTCCCACTGGAATACCTCCACGCCGAGGCGTTCTCTGAGAACACGCCTTCTTGTACGGCTTTCTTGGTCTTTACCGGAAGGTCTGACGGCATTGTACAAGAATTGAAAAAACTGTACCGTCAAAGCCAAAACTGCGTTTTTTATACAGACGACCCGTTGACAACACGTCTGCCTGCCATCATGGCAACGGCGGAAAGGAACAACGTGCCGCTCTTGGTCCTTCACGGAGAAGACAGCCCTTCCACCTTTGCTTTTTTGCAAGGAAAATCCCGCGTAAGTTTGATCTCCAGAGGAACGAGAGAAGAAAGCCCTTTAAAAGAACTGTTGCACTCCAACCCTCAGGAATATATGGCATGGGTAGGGTTTCAGAAATATCTTGCATGCCCAGACGTGTTGCATGAGTGTAACGAACGGTATGTAGAAGTGATGCGCTTGGGAGCTTTTAGAGAAAATCCCTTGGACGCCGAACCTTTACTACGCGAAGCCACCCATCATTTCATAGATATGCGTGCCGTACGCCATGCCGATCTGCCGGACGGTTTGACTCCGTCGCCAAACGGACTTTACGCAGAAGAGCTTTGTACATTGGCCAGATACATAGGATTGTCCAACGCTTTTCATCAAGCCGTACTGTACGGATATCCTTCCAATTGTTCTGAAGGATCGCAAGCCGCTCAGCTGATAGCGCAGACCATCTGGCACCTTACAGAGGGCCTTGCCGTAGCCGTTGAGGAACATCCGTTGAACGGTTCCGGAGTTTTCTTAAAAAAAGCCGTTCAAATGGGAGAAGACGGTCAAGAAATTGTTTTTTTGCAGTCGGAAAAAAGCGGTCGTTGGTGGATGGAGGTTCCAAATAGTAAGCACTCTGATCAACCCTCCTATATCTCTTGCTCCATCAGCGATTACGCACTCGCGTGTAAGGGAGAAATACCCATGAAATGGCTGTTTTACTACCAGAAGTCTAATAATTTTTCATAACTTTACGCACCTAACGAAAAATTACTATGTCTAAACACCCTATTGATGCAACAGATCAGAAAATTTTGAGTTTTCTGGTTAAGAATGCCCGTATGCCTTTCCTTGAAATTGCACGTGAATGTGGAGTCTCAGGAGCGGCCATCCATCAACGCGTTAAAAAAATGGAAGCTATGGGGGTTATTACCGGTTCCAGACTGTTGGTCAAACCCCAAACGTTAGGCTTGAACGTATGTGCTTTTGTGGGCATCCAATTGGCACAAGCCAACCAATACCCGACTGTGATAGAAGCACTCAAAAGTATTTCAGAAGTCGTTGAATGCCACTTTGTAACAGGCAAATATGCGTTGTGGCTCAAATTGTATTGTCGCGACCACGACCATTTGATGGAAGTGTTGATTGATATCATCCGCAACATCCCTTCAGTTATACAAACGGAAACTTTAATCTCTCTGGATCAGGCCATTGAACGTCAGGTTTGGGTTAAGCAATGATAGATAGCAGCAAAAACATACCTATTCGTAACGCCCTTATTTCTGTATACCACAAAGAGGGTTTGGAGCCCGTTGTTGAACAATTGGTGAAAAACGGAGTGCATTTGTATGCTACAGGCGGAACGCTTGCTTACCTGCAAGAGTTGGGTGCAAACCCCATGGCTGTTGAAGATTTTACAGGCCATCCATCCGTTTTGGGAGGACGTGTAAAGACATTGCATCCAAAGATCTTTGGAGGCATTTTGGCCCGACGGGACAATCCGCAAGACAAATCAAAAAAATGGGCTTGCAAACGCTCCAAGTCTTCTTTGTCTTGCGGATTGTCCCGTCGGGCCAAAATGCCTCCAAAGATCTTTGGATGCAATGTCTTTACACGTCCTCCCAAAACGGATGGATGGCCT
>DUNA01000087.1 GCA_012839605.1 Bacteroidales bacterium | reverse complement strand
ATTTTCTCACTATCATCCTTGTCTTAATAACTCCGCCAAAGTAATCACCCGAAAACTATCTTCTGTGGAGAAGTGGAGTTTGGTGATATCGGCTTTTAGGTTGGCTAGATAGGGGTCGGAGACATTCAGCAGGTGAAAGACCAAGTAGCTATCGTAGGTGGGGGATGGGTAATTTCGCTCTTCCAGGTAGTTGCGGGTGTGGTAGGTAACGTTGTTTTGTTGTATGTTCCAGAGTTGTAGCTGGCTGTTGTCTTCTAAGGAAAATAGCAGCAGGAAACGGGCGTTGATCATTTCTTTTGTAATGGGAGCGGGTTTGCCATAAGAATCTAATCCTATGCTGTACATCTGGTTGTCTTTAATCCATTGGTAATGTATTGAGGATTTGCAAAGGCCCACCAACACAAAAACTTGGTCCGGAATGAAATCCCTGTTGGGGACAAAAGGTTCTGGCAGGGTATCTGCTATGGTTAACCGGCCAGTCGGTTGGCTTTGGTATATATCGTAGGTGCTGAATGCCATCTTTTCTCTTTGAGAAATGCGGTTCAGGAAATGGGAAAGGATTTTTTCGATAAATGTTTTTAAATCTCCTACACCGCTGCCTGCTTTGGAAGGACTAAGTGGGAAGGCCCCTAATCCTGGGATGATTTCATGAAAACCTTTTTGTGTAAATGTTTCATGACCGGGATATAATACATAGGCACCACTTGTTCTGCGGATGGCGTCTTTGTAGGCGTGCATTTTAAGTAGATCAGCGTTTTTGTAGATGCCTTTGCGGTTCTCTAGTTTTTCCTCATCCAATTCTTGTTCACTGAAGTGGCTGGCAAAAGAAGTCAAATTGTCTACTTTGTATTTGGCATCAAAATGGAGGTGGACAATCAATTCCTGCTTTTCAGCTTCTTCTTCCGAAATGCCAAATGGCCAAAGAGAAAGCGTATAATCGGGCCGTAAGGTTACAGTCCAGCTTCCGGCTTGTGGGTAGGCTTGTTTTCCACTAAATGTACGGTTATACGAGAAACGGATATATAGCTTTCTGGAACCGGTATCGTAAATACCTCTTAAGGCAATGAATTTACCTTGTTTGATTTGCAAGTTTAAACCATCGTCTGTTGGTTGAATAAGTTCTGTGATGTCTTTGGCCTCTATATGAAATACGTTTTGCAACAAATCCAAGAGCATAAAAAACAGCCAATATTCATACAAAACAGCTACATCTTTTTTACCTCCGCTATATACATCGTCACCTCCTTTCCAAACCAGTTTAGCGGCCAAGTCTAGCATCAACCAAATGTGTAGCACCTCCCTATAGCCTTCTTTTCTTTGCAACACGGGACTGTTGAGGTTTAGTGTAGTAGGTCTGGAGATTTCCTTGAAAAACGAGTGGTGTAACTGGTTCTCCAACATAGTCACGAGGCCTTCAGACTCTAGTTGCAACTTGGGGTAGTTTCTCGCTTTGGCTATGTGATAAATATCTGTGCATAGTTTTAGAAACGTTTCTAGTGCGTGCTTAATGAACCTGTTTTCCGGAGTGTCTACTGTGTCTGTTTTACGGGTAGTAGTAATTTTCTCAGGGAGCGATTCTATACCGTATTGATGTAGAGGATGACCTTTAGGTAGAGGTGTTCGTTTGCTGCCTTTGATTATTTGTTTGATTTGGGCATTTTGGAACCTGCCGGTACTCCGCACGTCACGTTCTTCTTCTGTTATGCTCCAACGCGTAGCAGGCATAGATACAATTCTGTGTACAGCTTGGGCAAAATCATCGGTTCCTAAAACAGAGTTGATAAAAGCAAAGCGTTGGTAGAGTGTTTCACTATCACTGTTATAATCTACATCGAAACTGTGGGTAACGGGAGCGTTGGCTTGCAGCAACAAATGCGTACATTTTTCTGTAATGAACCCCAGCATATTTCGGTAATCGTCCCGATATCCAGCCTTAACAGATTGTATTTCCAGCTTTATAGCGCCTACGGGCCTATTTAACCCATTTTTATGAATGGGAATCTCCAACGTACCTACATATATGTTAGGGGCAAGGGTCCCTGAAAACGTGAGGCGTTTATGCGGTCTTACTATATTGTTGGAAGGATCTGTTAAGAAATACGAAGGGTTGCTGAACGTGTAATCGTAAAAAAAGCCTTCCACCAGCTGAATTGGAGCTTCCATATGTTGACTTGCCGAGGTTGTAGCGTCGAAAAGGGTACCGGGCGTCTTTGCATCAATTTGCAAAGACAAGCCTTCCTCAATGGAGTCAAGATGGAGTACAGCTGTAGGTATGCGTTCCATGGTTAAGCTTCGGCAAAGCTGGCAAAGCCGTTTTCAACGGCTCCTCGGTACATGCGGGTTATTTTTTCTAGCGATAGGGGATAAAGGACTTGCGGAGCATTAAAGTTAAAGTCTGTATTCTCAAATACTTCTTTTACTACGTTTCCGTTGTCTGTTATGCAAAAGCCACCTAGTATTTCTAAGATGGGGCATAGTTTTCTTCTGGATCCATGCAATTTGGGCAACAGCTTCTGCACAATTGCCATGTCCACTTTGGCTTGTGTGGAAAGATTGTTGTCTAATGTGCTTAAATGTTGGATAAGCTTGACGATTTCCAGGGCACTGCGGTACCCAAACTCGGCTCCAATTTTTTTCAAAGCATCAAAGAACACTATCAATGTATCTTTGATTTCATCCAGTTCTTCAGGACTCTCTATGGGTTTAGTGGCAATTGTCATGAAGCTCTTAGCCAAAAAATCACCTTTTCCTGTAAGTGCTTCCATATGAATTTCCGAGGCGTAGTTCAAAAATTCTTGCATTTCTTGACTGCTGACTTTGAATTCAATGGTATTGGCTCGGTCCAATACTTTTGGGCTGAACATGTGGGTGGTTTCGTCTATATTGACAGTGCCTATGATGAACAGATTATTTGGAATTCCTATGGTGTGGGGTACGCCATTATTTGTTTTTCCTTCCGGGAAGAGAGAAATATCTTTTCCCGATTCCATGACACTCAAAAAATCAGCAAAATAGCGCTCCACAATGCTAAGGTTCATTTCGTCTAGAATCAAAAAATGTGGTACTTCTTTCTGCTCATTCGCATGGATTACCAAATCGAGTACACCGCTATCCGGTTTCACGTATTCTTCCGGTTTTAGCGCGTTCGGATACCCTAGTAGCGGTTCCCGATTGGTCCAGTCTGCCCCCACAGGAACTAGTTTGTATTGGTTTTTGTCTTTACAAATCCATTGAGCAAACGCTTGTGCCAACTTTGTTTTCCCCGACCCCGACAACCCTGTTAAGATAAGGAACGGTTTGGTTAGCAACGATGCTACAAACCGAGTAATCAGTTCTTTGGAATAACGCAATCCGGATTGTTCTAGGGCTTCTGTGAAAGGAGCTACAGTAAAGGGTTCCAGCACCATTCCCAAGGAGAGTGTTTCAGCAGGAGTGTGGATGGGATCATCAAGATCCATTACAGAATTAATGTTTCCTAGGAGTTGGTTATATTCTTGGATAATTTGCTTTAAGTCACTTTCTATGATATCAGCTGAGGGTAGTTGTTTTACATTATATACTTTAAAAACATAAGATGTACCGTAGCGATGAGGTTTTTTAGAATAAGTATTTAAAAAATACTCTTGGATGGTCATTTTGTCATCCAGTCCCCAGGATAATTCTGGAGCGTATTTTTCACTTTTCCCATAAGCTAAGACAAGTGTCTCGACATTTTTATAATACAGATAGACGGGATAGATTCCGGCGGTTACTTTGTTACTTCCTTTTAGAAAAGCTATCCATGGTACCTTGGCTGTATTCCCTTGACCAAAGCTAACCTTTACCTCTGTCCCTAGGTAATTTGTCTTGTACTGTTTAGAAGTAGTATCATCTGTTTTTGCTTGCTTTAAGAACTTAAGCAATAGGTTGTACATGCGGGTGTTTTCTTTCATATCTAATTGTTGTTACGCAAGTTACTACATGCAAGGTAGCAATAATAATGCATGATTACGTCAAATTACGTCGTACAAAGAACTTTTATGCAACGCATGAATGTGCTAAGCAGCAGAGATACAACATCTTGTAAAAAACGTCCCCTAGGGGCACGAATTTCACAGTTGACTAAAAATCAGAAAGATAGGCTCTTTATGCGACGCATGAAATTCGGCTTGTCAACTACAGCAAATGCTCCAGAATGTCACTGATGCATTCCAGTTCCAGGAAGCGTTCGTGTTCCGGGGTGTAGGGGAGTTGTTCGTGGGCCCAGGTCATGTGGTAGGGGATGTGGGCGGCGTAAGCGCCTAGTTCCAAGACGGGGACGATGTCTGATCTCAT
>DUNA01000016.1 GCA_012839605.1 Bacteroidales bacterium | reverse complement strand
ATACATATCAATTGTTGGATTTTTGTTTTATTTCTTCTGCAAGGGACGCAAAGTAAGTGCTTTTTTCCGGATATAGCAAAATTAGTTTGGCGTAACACGCAACGGCCAACTTGTAGTACCCTTGGTCTGCATAAATCTTTGCAAGCGTTTCAGTTACAAATTCATCATCAGCCAGTGTGGGAGGTTCATCTTGTTCAGATGTGTCTACATCTTCGCCTGCTCTTTTCAATGCTTGTGTGAAACGAGGGCTTTCACTTATAAACCGATCTACGGGAACAGATACGTCCAGCTGAACCGTTTCCATGTATTCTTTCCCAAAATAATCGGCACCCGGATAAAAAGTGCGCTCTTGCGGCACGTCTATAACAAATTCTTGAACGGGAGTCTCTTTGGCGCGGCGACTGCCCACCTTTTGTTGTTGTTTTGCCGTTGTCTCTCCTTCTTGCTTGGGTAGGTCCAATGTAAAAAATTCCTCCTCGGCCAATTTTTCAAAGTCCCTTCTGCTCTGCTCTACTATGAAATACAGCTTTTGGCGTGCATATACATAGGCGGCCGTTTTTTCAGACTGCGAAAGACTGGCATCGCCTCCCATACCGCATAGGGATTTAAAAAGCAGAAAATGGCCAAGGGAAAACCAAGGGTATCTGCGTATCAAGTCTTGCAATACGTACCCATGGGGAGCCAATTCCTGAGGCGTTGCGTTCAAATATTCTTTATAAAATGTAGAAATATCCATGGTGCGTGTTTTTACCAGTTGGCT
The DNA here is from genome assembly GCA_012839605.1 of Bacteroidales bacterium. Taxonomy (GTDB): domain Bacteria; phylum Bacteroidota; class Bacteroidia; order Bacteroidales; family UBA932; genus DMER64. The sequence goes on along the minus strand of DUNA01000016.1, from coordinate 1,109 downwards.
ACTGTTGCGTTAAAAATATCTTCCACTATTTTTTCTACTATGGTGTCTACAAGACCGCTTTCCACTGCATCTAGAGAAAGAGTAGAATCGTAGTCTTCATAAGCGGAAAAACTCCTTTCAAAATTTTCTGACGGATCCAACTTGTTTTCAAATACAATTTGAACAGCTACTGTAAGGCGTGCCATAGAAGCCACTTCGTCAGAAGTTACTGCAATAGGTGCCACGGAATAACCTGTTATACTCCCTTCCACAGCGTAGTCGCCGTCTTCATTGATAACGGAAAGGCGAGTAAGCTTTGTGTATTTGTCCATCAAGGCCTCTGTCAACGTATTGCTCAAAGCCGGATTGATGCGTTCTGCCCTATTTTCTATATACCCCACACTGATGGTTTGCGCTTCCGGGTGAATGGACGTGCCTGAAAAAGAATACCACCAGCAGCTCGTGAGCAGGAATGGCAACAATGCCACCAACAGAAAGGAAACCAAGCTTCCTTTCCTACAGACCCGTCTGCTTGTGCAGGTGCGATTACTCAATTTCATACTCTTTGATTTTGCGGTACAAGGTACGCTCTGCAATACCCAATTCTTTGGCTGTGGCCTTACGGTGTCCTTTATTTTTCTGCAACACTTTGGTGATGAGCTCTTTTTCCAAAGAATTCAAAGACAAATCTTGCATTTCCTCTACCGTATCCATAGGCAAAATTTCTCCCTCCGTAATTTCTTCTTCTCCATGAGAATCGTTTGCAGCCCTGGTCAACATGGCCGAAGCAGGTGCAGAAGGAATAAAATCTTTGTTCTCTATGCTTTCCATCTTCTTCTTCAGCTGGTCCATTTCTGAACGCAATTGAAAAAGAATCTTGTACAAAATATCCCTTTCAGAAATGAAATCGTCTCCGGCCCCTTTGGCTCCGTCATACACTACAGGCAAGTGAAGGGGACTGTCTGCCGGAAGGTATCGCTGCAAGGTTTCTGCCGTAACCGTTCTGTTTTGCTCCAAAACGCTCAATTGCTCTGCTACATTTTTCAGCTGTCTTACGTTGCCGGGCCAACGGTAATGTTCCAGCAAGTTTCTGGCACCGTCTGTCAAGCGTATGACAGGCATTTTGTACT
>DUNA01000015.1 GCA_012839605.1 Bacteroidales bacterium | reverse complement strand
TTTTACTACCACATCTACCATGTGGCAATAAATGGTGCTGTACTCACCGTGGCTCACCAAAACTCGTATCAGATAACTGTCGCGGTTGTCCATCCATACGGCGGCTACCGTTCCGTTGAAAACAGACTTTACGTCTCCTCCTTTGAGACCCGACAACGTGACGCCTTTGTTGTCAAAAACAAAACCCCATTTTGGGTCTTTTATGCGTCCAAACGGTTCAATAACTACAGCGTTAGTCAGTGGCCAAGGCAGATTGCCTTTGTTGGCAGCAAAGTCTGCAGACAACACACGAGCTGCTTCAATAGCGGCTTCATCGCGTTCCAAATCTTTCTTTTCCAATGCCGCTAAGGCTTTTTGGATTTCACTATCCAATTTCTGCTGCTCCCTGATCCGTTGTTGCAATTCTTGTTTCAATTGCCTTTCGTTCTTCTGCAATTGTTTGATTTGATTGTCCAAAACTTTCTGATCTTGCTGTCGCTTGCCTATTTCTTGGGCCAATTGATCTCTGGAAGAAATCCGTTCTTTTTGCAAAACAATCAGGCGAGCCTCTTCCCTGGATAAACTGTCGCTCGTCTCTCGAATTTTCTTTTCCTGAATCTGCATATAATCGCTGTAGTTGCGAAAATAACGCCACCTGCGGTACGCCTGAGAAGCCGTTTGGCTGGAAAGAATATGCATAATCCACAGTTTTTTATCCCTGTGACGGTAAGCCTGCACCAATAGCTTTTCGTAAGCCGCTACCAATTCTGCATGTTGACCCCTCAAAAGAGTTATGGCACGAGTCTTTTCCGTTATTTGGTTGTTCAGAGCAGACAGTTCTTTTTCAATCCCTTCAATCAGCTCTTGGCGGTTTTTCAATAGACTTTGACCCATACGGTACTGCGTCAATTGTCCCTTGATGGTACCGGCTGTAGATTGGATGCGCTTTTCCAGTGCGGCAATCTCTTCCTTCAATCGCTTATTCCTTACCTGTAAAGCATCTACATCTTGTGCCACTACCAAGCCGGCAAAGCACACAAAAAGCAGTGCCGTAAGCCACCTTCTTGCCCCATATGCCTTACTGTTTGCCATATGCCTTTGTCTGTGTTTTTACTTGTCCGGCCTTGATGCCTGTTTGCAGCTGTCTTTCTTGCCTTTGTAGTTGCCTGACTTTTTAATTTCCCGCCTTTTTGTTCGTATTGATTTTCTCCAAAATGCCTTCGCGCGGATCCAAGTCGTATGCCTGTTGCCAGTACACAATGGCCATAAGCGGTTCGTTGAGCGCATGCAGAATGTCTCCGTAATGATTCAATATCTCTGCACTTTCTTTTCCCCCGTATGCCAAGGCTTGCCTAATGACTGCCTTTGCCTCGTCCGTTCTGCCCAATTTGTGCAATATCCAGCCGTATGTGTCCAAGTATGTGGAATTTTTAGGTTCTTTGTCTATCGTCACCTTGCTCATGGCCAGAGCCCGCTCCAGGTTCTTCTCTTCCAAAGACAAGAAGTACGCATAGTTGTTCAGAACCGGCAAGTTTTCCTTATCCAGCCGCAGCACTTGTTCGTACATTTTATAAGCCGAACGAATATCTCCCCTTTCATAATACAAATCACCCAACAAAGATAGGGTCTGCACCCTGTTGTCCACATCTCTTTTTTTCAAACCGGATAAAATACGTTCAAAACGATTTATGGCTCCGTCTGTATCTTTCGTCTGCCACAACGCCAATCCGTACAGACTGCCAAACGTTACGTCATCCGGAAATACCTCCAAAGCCAACATGCCGTATTCACACAACTGCGGCCATTCTTTCAAGTAGTATAAAATGCCCAAAGCTTGATGCCAGGCATTGTAATCTGCCGGATAGTATACAATATTGTTCGTTACCGTTTCTATAGCCTCTTCCGGGCGTTGCGTACTAATGAGATAGCCCGTATACATATAAGCCAACGTGCTGTCGGCAGGATGGGCTTCACGTGTACTTAAAAACATGGTATCCACTTGCGGTTGAAACGTAGCCACAAAACCTCGGGTCTCTAGAATCTGTTCCAAATAATCTGTTTTCATACGCACATCAATATCTGGATACGCCAGAAACACGTTGATGTTTTCAAAAAACAGATCGAATTGCCGTTTGAGCCGATGCGTTTCCGCCAAACCAAAGACTGCCGGTATAAAGGATGGATCCAGCTCTAACGTTTTGCGGTAATAGACTCCGGCGCTGTCAATATTTCCGGCAGAAGCTTCCACATCTCCCAAAACGCTCAATATTCTTGCCGAGGGATACTCTTTGGCGTACGTACGCAAGAGGGACTCTGCTGCTGCTTTGTCGTCCTCGGCAAGTAAGTTGAAGCGCAGCAAAAGCACAGACTCTGTCACTCCGCTTCTGTGCTCCAACGTGTCAAGCCAGTCAAGAGCCTCTTTGTTTTGACGATTGTTCATGAGCAACGCTATGCGGTCATAGAGCAATTCCGTCTTAGACGGATATTTCTCCCACAATTGCTCGTACAAATCTCCGGCTTTTTCATATTCTCCGGCAGCCATCAACAATTTAACATGATGCAAGTGGTACCAGTAATTGTCCGGTTCCAAAACGATGGCCTTCCGTATGTGTTGTTCTGCCTGATTCCATTTGTTGTGAAAAGCAGCAATTTGCGACAGATGGTACCATGCGGCATCGTTGTCCTTGTTTTGCGTTACAACGCGCTTAAAAACAGCTTCTGCCGATTGGACGTCTCCTTTGTAAAAAGCCTGCATCCCGCGGTGGAACAACAACTCGGCATCGTTCGTCACTCCCTGCGTCCTGTAACCGCAAGAAGCGGCAACAAATACCGCCAACCACACAAATATCATTTTTCTCATACCATACCACATTACGGGAATTGCAAAGTTACCATAATTCGCACAAATCAATTATTTATTCTACTTTTGTTTACCCTGTACATTTTCGTGTTCATCCATGCAACATTCCGGCCAAAAATTTCATCTAAACAAAGACACTCCGGAAAGTGATCTCATTGCTGCCTGCAGAAAAAAGGATGCAGAGGCACAGAGAATCATTTACGAGCGTCTTTACTCAAAGATGCTGGCGGTTTGTCAAAGATACACGGGGGACCGAGAAACGGCCAAAGATATTACACAAGATGGCTTTGTGGTCCTGTTTGACAAGATTGGAACGTATGCCGGTTTGGGCTCTTTTGAAGGATGGGCAAGAAAGATCTTTGTAAACTTATCTCTTTCTTACCTAAGGAAAAAAGATACATTGAGGTACAGTCAACCCATTGAAACCACAATCGGCAAAGCATCAACCTCGGGGTTTATCCTGGAGAACATATCTGCGGCAGATATTATGCGTTGCATAGAGCAAATGCCTACGGGGTTTAGAACCATATTTAACATGTATGCCATTGAAGGGTATACACATAGCGAGATTGCAAAAATATTAAATATAAACGAAGGTACATCACGCTCCCAATACTCCAGAGCACGGGCGTGGTTGCAGCAAAAACTAAAAGGGCTTACATGAAGAAGCTGTACTACATAGGAACCGTACTGGTGATTCTTTTTCTTGCATTTGCATGCGAAGACACCATTCCTTTCCGCTACCCCCCGTCACAGCCCGACTCTTTGGCTACTCGTCAAATTCCGCATGCTTTCTTTGTAGTAAACGGAACACTTATAGACTCCCTGACAGAAGAAGCCATTCCGGATCTCTCCGTTATCCTGCGCTCAGAAGACACCGTCTTTACCAATGAGGAAGGCGTGTTTTCCACAAAAACCGTAGCGTTCCCCACATCGCAAGAATTTAGTTTGCTAATCAACCCTTATGGAAAGGGTTACAACCCGCTATACGCTCCGGAGACATTGTATGTACATTTTATATTACCTACGTTTCAGTTGGCACAAGGCGACATACTGGAATACGGATCCCATTTTTTTGGAAGCACATATATGAATGTTTCAAAATCACTAATACCACTGGTGTATGAATAATTTTGATAAGGAAATCCGCGATAAGCTGTTCCATTATGCCATTCCGGAGGAAAAAGGCAACTGGGACGCTTTGGCTATGCGCATGGCCAAACGCGCTGCTTTTAAACGAAGAACAAGGTGGGCTTGGACAGCCTCGGCAGTTGCTGCCGCTGTTCTGCTGTTCCTGTTTCTTGTAGTTCCTTTTACCGGACGCTTGACGGCTCCGGTCTTTCAAACATGCACCATTATTCCGGCTCCGGCAGGAGTGGCAACCTGGTTTTCGACAGATCCTATTGAAGAAATCTTGACACACGCCCGCATGGATGTATTGCGCAATGCATCTAAAGTACCCGTTGTATCTGAAATGACTTCGGACATACTGCTTCCTCCTTTATCCAAACCTATACTGGCTACAGCAGACCAATTGGCTGCGGAACCGGCTTATACGGAACCGGCACATACACCGGATCCGGTACAGGATGCCTTAGTCCGGACCAAAGACGCAACAAAAAGACAAGACGCTTCCTACTATCCTTTATTTCCAATAGAGCCCCCTAAGCCATCCCGTATCAATAAAAAGTGGATAACGGCAGCCAATTTCTCATACCAAGGAGCCATCAACGGCACGTATCTGTTCACCCCATCCACGTATACCACCAAATGGGAAACACCGCTAAGCCTGGCAGCCAGTGACTTGTCCAACTTAGGCATTCCGGACTATATGGCACCGGACTTTGGGGAAGACGACATGAACAGAATATCGGCCCATTTTTCCACACCCATGTCTGCCGGTTTGAACGTACAAAAAGAAATCAACAAATGGTTGTCCGTAGGATTTTCTCTCACTTACACGCTTTTACGTGGAGAGTACCAAGTACATACGGCCGATAAATCATACATAGTAAATCAAAACACACACTACATAGGCATTCCCGTAGGCATCTACTTGCGTGCCGTCAACACCCGGTCTCTTACGGTATATGCCGTAGGCGGAGGAGCTGTAGACAGAGCCGTGGCTGATGAGTACGTCTGCCAACTGAACGATGTGGCCACCCGGCAATTCAATCCCGTACAAGGTGTGCAATGGTCGCTATACGGCGGTCTGGGCATAGAGTACAAATGGTCAGAGTTGATGGGTATTTATATTGAACCATCAGTCTCTCACTACTTTGACAACAACCAGCCCAAGAGCATACGTACCATCCAACCAACACAGTTCAAGATGGAAATAGGCATCCGGTTCAGGATATAATTCCGCTTCCGCATATAAGTCCGCCTTCAAAACAGTTCGGCAGTGCGGGTTTTACAGCAAGGTCTTTCAACGCGGTTCTTTTAACGCGGCTCTTTTAACAAGCGCGCCATTTCAGAAGCAAATACAAAATGGTTCAGATACTCGTTATCCGATTGCAGGACGGTGTTTTTACACCCTTCCCACTCTTTTTTGCCTTGGTGTAAAAACACCAGTTTTTCACCAATGGCCATGACAGAGTTCATGTCGTGCGTATTGATGATGGTCGTCATATTGTATTCGTGGGTAAGATCGCTAATCAAGTGGTCTATGAGAATGGCCGTTTGTGGATCCAAGCCCGAATTGGGTTCGTCGCAAAACAAATACCGTGGATTCATAACAATGGCTCGGGCAATACCTACCCGTTTTTGCATGCCACCGCTAAGTTCAGAAGGGTACTTGTCGCATGCTTCTATCAAATTCACACGTTCCAAACAAAAATCTGCCCGTTCGTTCCTTTCTGCCAACGACCAGTCTGTAAAAAAATCCAACGGAAAACGGACATTCTCCCTTGCCGTGGCAAAATCAAAGAGGGCTGCTCCTTGAAACAACATCCCCATCTGTTTGTATACTTCCTTCCGTTGCTTAGATCCTAAGGTAGAAATTTCAGTATCGTCGTAAAAAATATTGCCCTCATCTATGGAATGCAATCCGGCTACTGCTTTGAGCAATACCGTTTTTCCGGAACCGCTGGCACCAATAATCAAATTCGTCTTGCCTTCCTCAAATTCCACAGACACGTTGTCCAGCACCAGCTGCTCTCCAAAAGCTTTGTATATGTGTTCTACAGATATCATTTAATTGAGCATGAGTTGGGTAAGCATCAGATCGGAAATCAGAATGAGCAAACAGATGGCCACAATGGAGCGTGTGCTGGCCCGCCCAATCTCCAATGAATTTTCTTTAGGCAAATATCCGTAAAAGGCAGATACGGTTACTATGATGAAACTGAAAAACACCATCTTCACTAAAGCATACACTATATAAAACCCGTCAAACGCAAAGCGCAAACCTGTAGAATATTGGCTAAGCGTTATCATACCCGTCAGAGCTACAATCAACCACCCACCCACTATACCAATCATAAAGCTAAAAAGCATAATCAAGGGGTTGAACAAGCAAACGGATACTACTTTGGGGAGTATCAAATAATTGGCAGAATTGATACCCATCATCTCCATGGCGTCTATCTGCTCTGTCAGTCGCATAGTCCCTATATCAGAAGAAATATTAGACCCTACTTTGCCTGCCAAAATCAAAGCCACCATGGTACAAGAGAATTCCAGAATCAAACTTTCTCGAACCATATACCCTACATACATCTTTGGAATAAACGGATTCTCAATATTGTACGCCGTCTGAATCACGAGTACCGCACCTATGGCAATAGAAATAATCCCAATCAAAGGAATAGAACTCAATCCCAACTTTTCCGTCTCTACCAAACATTGCTTCCAGAAGATACGCCATTTCTCCGGTTTGGTAAAAACCTGCTTCATGAGTAGGAAATATTCTCCAATCAGTTCGAAGGTTTTTTTAATCATGCCCAAAGATAGTAAATAGACGGTATTTCCTAATCTCCGGCATAACCGGTTTCATTCCTTTTGTTTTCGTACGCATAACAGGATTCAAATACAGATGAGTACTATCCGGAAGACACACTTTCACGCGCACGTACGTATCCTCTGCCCGCAGTATATAAAAAGCCGAGACCCCACCCGCATCTTCACCTTCACCTTCACCTTCACCTTCACCTTCACCTTCACTTTCACCTTCACCTTCACTTCCACCTGCCAACCTACCCCCTTCCGCAGTTTCTTCCTGCGTCTGTCCATCTCCTTCTTCAGCTCGTTCAGGCATGGCTTCCACCTCTTTCAGCACCCGGCCGTCCTGTCCTATAAAGCGGAACTTCCGCGCCTTACCGCTCAGCGTTACTTCCAGCGTATCGGCGTATATCCTGCAACTTTCCAACACCGGCAAAGCATCCAGCCCGGCCCGTTTTTGAGCCACCGTGCCGTACGCCAACCGCTCCGTCACCTCCACTCCATACGATGTTCCGGCTTCCAATGCCTTATACACATCTTCCGCGACCGATAAACACAACTCATCGCCTCCCCCTACACTTTCCGGTATCAATGGTGCATCCACTACTGCTCCTGCATCGCCAAAAACCATAGTAAAATCCCTAGCTATATCTGTAGGTTTAAATACGTTATGGGCATCGTCCCCGGCCAAAAGCATAACCGGACGACCCGCCGACAGAGCGACATCCCATAGATCTTCCGATATCCAGAAATCGTTGAGCACCTCAAAAAGATCGTAGCCGGTCAACGAACGCATATCTCTTTTGTTGTACCCACCTATCCAATCGGGATGGTGCAATACGACCAGTCGACCATGCTCTTTCAGCTTTTTAATAACATGTTGTTTTTGCGAACGCGTTTGAGGCAATATATAGTCGTTCCAATATACCTTCCGTGCCCCTATGACACCCTGATGCGTCTTCTTGATGTTATACCCGTGTTCATATACCGGTATGGTCAACATCCGGCTGCCCGTCTGTTCATTTTCCCACACCCCTTCTTCCAATGTAATGTGCTGATAATCCGATATTCCTATAATATCATACCCCAAAGAATCGTAAATGAACAAAATATCATCTACTGTATTTTTCCTCCCACTCGTCAACCCACCCCACGCATTGGAATGCGCATGGAAATTGGCCCGCAACCACCTTTTGCCCCCGTTCGCCACCTGTTCACTACCGTTCGCCAGCTGTTCACCGCCGTTCGCCACCTGTTCACCACCGTTCGCCACCTGTTCACCGCCCTTCGCCACCTGTTCACCACCGTTCGCCACCTGTTCACCGCCGTTCGCCACCTGTTCACCACCGTTCGCCACCTGTTCACCGCCCTTCGCCACCTGTTCACCACCGTTCGCCACCTGTTCACCGCCCTTCGCCAGCTGTTCACCACCGTTCGCCAGCTGTTCACCATGCAATCGTCCCTCTCCTGCATGCACCTGTTCATACGGATTGTACCAATACGCCCCTTCAAAAGGTCGTGGTTCCGCCCGTTTGTACAATGGCAACTGCCGCATCCCCAGTAGAAGCAGCAATGCAATCCCTGCCGCTATCCAAAGTCGTTTGTATTTCTGTTTTGCCACCTGGCAAATATATCCATCCTCAAGATGGTGCGCAAGAAATTTTTCCAAATTTCACAATTTCCTGAGTTCCTGCTGATTACAAAATGCGCTTGAAAAAGTTGCGCACCATCTTGAGGATGGACACCTTCTTTTGGCCGAAGGTAGTAAGTGACACAAAACAACGGAATACAGCAAGTCGCTGTGTGTCTGACAGTTGACATCTCAACCCGAAAGCAGCGACTTACTACCCTCCCCAGAAAACACGGAAAACAGCGCTTTTGATTGAGGGTAGTAAGTGACACAAAACGACGGAATGCAGCAAATCGCTGTGTGTCTGACAGTTGGCGTCTCAACCCGAAAGTAGCGACTTATTACCCTTCCCAAAAAACACGGAAAACAGCGCTTTTGATCGAGGGTAATAAGTGACACAAAACGACGGAATGCAGCAAATCGCTGTGTGTCTGATAGTTGACATCTCAACCCGAAAGCAGCGACTTACTACCCTTCAAAAAGTTGCGCACCATCTTGAGGATGGATACCTTTGCAACAGCATGGGTAAGGTTCTGACATTCTTAACAGGGCGCATAAAACAGAAAAAGCGGTTAAACACAATATTTGTGCAGGAACCGGCGCGGCCTATATGGATGCATTGTGCATCGTTGGGTGAGTTTGAGCAGGGCAGGCCGTTATTGGAGGCGTTTAGAGAGCAATATCCGGATACAAAAATTTTGCTCACATTCTTTTCACCGTCCGGATACGAAATACAGAAAAGCACACCCTGGGCAGACTATGTATTTTACTTACCCATAGACACACCCCGCAATGCTCGAAAGTTTCTGGACAACATCCAACCAAAAGCCGCAGTTTTCATCAAATACGAATTCTGGTATTTCTATCTGACGGGCCTGAAGAAAAGAAACATTCCCACCTATCTGGTATCGGCTCGGTTCAGACCCGGCCAACCTTTTTTCAAAAGATATGGAACCGCCTTCAGGAAAATGCTCACGTGTTTTACCCATATTTTTGTACAAGACGACCGATCGCTCCGCCTATTGGAAACACTCCAAACAGACTATCCACCTGTAACAGTAGCCGGCGATACACGTTTTGATCGCGTAATGAAAGCGGCTGAAAAAGACGGCACACCGGAAGAACTCAAACAATTGTTTAAAAAACCCCTGTTGCTGGCCGGAAGTACCTGGCCGCAAGATCACAAACTACTCAAACAGTTGGCCCAAGATTGTCCGCAACTACAAATAGTCATAGCCCCACACGAAATCCACCCGTCAACACGACAAACCCTACAGCGATTTTTCAAACCCTTAGAGCCTGTTTTTTACTCAGATTGTAAGCTGCAAAAACATGTTACAGATAAGCCCAAACAGAAACAGACAAGAACAGCCGAAGTGGATTTCAAACAAACACTTATTATCGATCGAATGGGCATCCTGTCTTCTGTCTACCGGCACGCTACCCTTTGTTACATTGGCGGTGGCTTCCATAAAGCCGGCATCCACAACGTGCTGGAACCGGCTGTCTACGGCAAAACCCTACTTTTTGGTCCCCATTACCACAAATCCAAAGAAGCGGAAGATCTCATACACTTGGGAGCAGCCCAATGCGTCACCGACTACAACAGCCTATTGACTGCCGTCAACCATTGGCTGGAACAAACAAAAGAACGAGAAAAGGCAGAGAGTATAGCTAAAGAATATGTACACCAACATACGGGAGCTACTCGTCTAATTCTGAAAACGATGGCTGACCGGGTGCCGTAGCCTGCCCTGCCTCTACAGACACATACACAAAAGAATAGCCATTGCGTAAGGCATGCCGCCGGGCCCTGAGCGCATCGTCTCCCATAACCATCAACGTCACCCTATACCGATTGTCAGCTGTATTTTGTCTATCACACCACGCCAACAAGGCATCCGATTCTTGCCGAGACCGGGTGTACACCGCAATTTTCAAAAAATCAGCTCCGGAAGAAAAGGCTTTTTCTACCAAACTGTTCAGCATTTCTTCCGAAGGGACACCGGAAGCACCGGCAACCATTGTATTAGGGCCTGCTGCATCGGCTACCGATGTGTCAGCAGCTGTGTTTTGCTCAGGCAGTTGCCAAAAGTGAGCCGAGCGGATAATTTGTGTATCGTGTTGCCGAGCCAGATTCATCACTTCTTGCGCATCGGTATTCGGCGCATCGAGCGGAATATCTACCCAGCCTACCCCCCAGGATAACATCTCGGCCAAAACGGGTGGAACTACAGATTGCTGGGCGGGTGACGACGGCTGTGCAGGTGACGACGGATATGCAGGTGCCAGTGTGGGCGTGCCCGGCGACTGGGCGGGTGCGGGCGTGGGTGCGGGCGTGGGTGCGAGCGGGTGCGTAAGCATCAGGCGGTGCTCCTTACCCATGCATTGCATACGCAGCGCCACCAATGCTATAGGCGATAGCGGTTCCATCAGGTCCAGACGCAATTCTACCCAAGGGGCTTTGTCCAACCATTCGCTTATCTGTTGAACGGAACCGGTACCCAGACTGACTCCGGGATTCCGGGAACGGTTGCGCCATTTGGCTACCGATTCTTTAACAAATACGTATTGCCCCAAACGAGACAGCAACACCAACTGCAAATCATCTCCTTGTTTCTTCTTATCGCTCAACATGTACGGAATTATTTCTCTAAGCGAACACGGCTGTGTAACTTCCAATCCGCACGCCGTCAGGATATGAACAAGCTCTTCATATTCTTGTTTAGAAAGTATTCCCACATCTACCGCGTGCTCAGCTGCCAATGCCATACCGCAGGCTACTGCTTGACCATGACGCATTGTGGGCTGACAAGCAGCCAAGGCATGTCCGAACGTATGCCCAAAATTGAGGGCTTTACGTGCTCCTTGTTCATGCAAATCCTCCTCCACAAACGCCATTTTAATCCGTTGCGATGTGGCAATCAGTTCTTTGAGAACGGGTAAAGGCAGCCGAATGGGTGCTTGCGCAGAAGGGACTGCGTCTGAAGGGACCGGGTCGGAAGGAGCCGCGTCAGGAGTGGGCAGGTCGGGAGGAGCCGGATCAGGAGTGGCCGGGTCTTCGGGAGAGAGCGAGTCTTTGGGAGGAGCCGGGTCGGAAGGGGCTGAATCGGAAAGCACCGGGTCTTTGGGAGTGGCCTCTTGAGCGGTTGGAAGATGAGGAACTACTTGGTCACGAATGAAGGCAAAGTAGGGTGCGTCGGCTATGGCGGCGTGCTTGATGCATTCGGCCAAACCGCAGCGGAACTCTTCCAGTGGCAACGTTTCCAGTACCAGCGGATTGCAGTATACCCAGCTGGGCAATACCGTACAGCCTACCGTATTTTTGTACGGACCCAAATGGATGCCGTTTTTGCCTCCCAAGGCAGCGTCTACTTGTGCCAACAACGTAGTAGGTACCAACCCAAAAGGCAAGCCTCGCATGTATACAGAAGCTACAAACCCTACAAAATCACAGACCGTTCCGCCACCCATCCCTATCACAAACCACGAGCGGTCCACACCTCGGCTTAAAAAATCATTCAATACCTGCTCAACATGCGCCCACTGCTTCAGGTTCTCGCCTCCGTCCAAAGGCAGCAACAACCATTGTTCCTCCACCATCCGCTCCACCCACTGTTGCACGTTACGATCGTACAATACGACTACGCGATGGCCCTTCGGCACCTGTTGTCGCAACACCCCAAAATCTTCCGAAAGCACTATCTGTCCCGGTTTATTCATCTCCTATGATTTTTTCTTGCCGCTTGATGGATTCCTGGTGAATGGCCTGGTAAATTTCTCCTACAAAGTCTGTATCCAACCCTTTTTCCACTGCCAGTTTTTCTATTTTATCGCATATTTGTTTCCAGCGTCCAGTCTGTACAATGCCAATACCTCTGCGCTTTTTAATGGTTCCAATAGCGTCCGCCAAAGACATCCGTTGGGCCAGCAAATCTATCAAATCGTCATCCAACACGTCTATGCGAGCCCTCAACGCATCCATCAATTGTGTCTCATCTTGTTGCGGATCATCGGAAGGAAACGATTTGCGCCAAGACAAGGTGTGCATCAATTCCCTAAATTCCCGTGGCTCCATTTGCTGCGCCCCGTCTGTCCACGCTTTGTCGGGAGCAGGATGTACCTCTACCATCAATCCGTCAAAACCCAGGTTGAGCGCCCTCTGAGCCAATTCTTGTATGTATTCCCGATTGCCGGCCAAATGAGAAGGGTCACAAAGCAGCGGTATGCCCGGCATACGCACTTTAAATTCTACCGGAATCCTCCACAAGGGAGCATTTCTAAGCTTCCCGGAATAGTAATGGCTGAAGCCGCGATGGATGGCATACACGTTTTGCGGATGGTATTGCAAGACACGTTCTACGGCACCTATCCAAAGGTTCAAGTCGGGGTTGATGGGATTTTTGACAAACACATGCAACTGCGTGCCTTCCAGCGCCTTTGCAATTTCTTCCGTCAGAAAAGGATTGGCTGTGGTACGTGCCCCCAACCATACGCCTTCAAGTCCGGCTTCAAGTATCTTTTCCACATGACGAGCCGAGGCTGCCTCTGTACAAACACTAAGACCTGTGGTCTCTTGAACGTGTTTGAGCCAAAACAATCCTTCTTCTCCCACCCCTTGGAACGTATCTGCCTGCGTCCTGGGTTTCCACAAACCGGCACGAAAAAAAGATATCCCTTTACCCCCGGCCGAGGGAGACATTGTGAAATCTTTCAGTTCTAAAGCCGTTTGCTGAACTTGCTCCTGCGTTTCTGCGCTGCAGGGACCGGCTACGATGATGGGAGGATGCATTACTCAGGATCTTGAATGCGCTCGCGAATTTGTTGTTTGACTGTTTTCCAACGCGGTATATCCAACTTGGGCCCCACCATTTCCACTACTTTGGCGGCAATCATGGAACCTATATCGCCGCATTTTTGCGGAGACAGCCCCAAAGAATGGGCATACAGAAAGCCGGCGGCGTACAAATCGCCGGCACCGGTGGCGTCTTTGGCAATACCCGGCCAGGGTTCTATGCGATATGTCTTATTGTCTGTTCTTACCAAGGATCCTTCTTTACCCAACTTGACCACAGCTACATCGCACTCTTCTGCAATGGCATGCAAGGCATCTTCCGGCTCTTTCCCCGTATAAGAAAAAGCTTCCGTTTCGTTGGCAAAAACAATGTCTACGTAATTTTCCACTATATCATGGAGAAAAGAATTGTTGCTTTCCACCACGTTGTAACTGGCCATGTCTATGGAAATAATCATGCCTTCTTCCCGAGCCAACTTCACTGCTTTTCTCACCAAATGCTGGTTTTGCACCAAATATCCTTCTATATGAAAGTAGTCGTATCCACGGAACATCTCCGGTGTCAAGTCTTCCGGTCCCAACTCCAGAGCCGCTCCCAAGTATACAGCAAACGTACGGTCTGCATTAGGTCCCGTTACAAATACCATGGCCCTGCCCGACGAGTGTTTCCCTTTCAACAGGCAAGATTTGATACCGTTTCTTTGCTGATCAGCAAAGAACAACGAACCCAATTCGTCGTCTCCCACTTTTCCAATGAACCCGGACGGCATACCTAAAACAGCCGTGCCCGTTATAGTATTGGCGGCAGAACCGCCTGCCACATATTGTACTCCAAGAGGCTTCAAATCACGCCAAATGGTATCCGCCGTAGCCGCATCTACGTGTTGCATGCTTCCATACGGCAAATGAAATTTTTCCAATAGAGAACCATCCGGCAACAAAGCCAAAATATCGGTCAGGGCATTTCCCATCCCCAAAATAGATTTCATACGGTTTTACTTTACTACAAATGTAACGTAAATTTTCCGATTGTCCTTTTTTCGTACCTTTACACGGCTATGAAATGGAAAAAAATCCTGAGGGTTGTATTCTTTGCCATCCTAGCCTTGGTTCTCCTCTATTTTTCTTTCAGAGGCATCCATTGGGGAGAGTTCCTGGAAGGATTGCGAGCAGCCAATTACTTTTGGGTATTGATGTCTGTCTTTGTGGGTGCTCTTTCTTTTTATATACGGGCTGCCCGCTGGCGTATCCTCCTACTGGGATTGGGAAAACCGGTCAAGCGAATAGACACGTTCAACGGAGTGGGGATTGCCTATTTGGCCAATTTTGCCTTGCCCAAAGCAGGGGAAGTGGCACGTTGCGGGGTCGTTTCCCAACGTACCGGATTGGGGTTTGACAAAGTTCTGGGAACAGTTGTGCTGGAAAGAACATTTGATATGATATGCCTTCTGATCATAACCGTAGCCGTAGCTTTTCTCAGGATGGATGTGTTTGGGGATTTTTTGGTCCGGTATATCTGGACTCCGATTACGAAATGGTTTGATGGTTCTACCATATGGGTCATTGTCCTGGCCGCAGCTCTACTTATACTGCCTGTATTGTTTTGGATTGTCTTCCGCGAAAAACTAAAAAAACACAAGGCCGTTCGTAAAGTTACCGACTTCTTCAAAGGTATGTGGAAGGGCCTGATTGAAAGCTTCAAAATGCCCCACAAGGGAATGTTTTTCTTTCATACCGTCCTCCTGTGGTTCCTCTACGTTTGCACTGCTTATTGCATCATCCTGGCCACCCCTTTGCGGGATTCACTTACATTTACAGACGCTGTATTTCTGATGGTGGTCGGCAGCTTTGGCTGGGTAGTTCCGGTACAAGGAGGCTTTGGAGCATTCCATTTCATTGTCTCATTGGCCTTGACGGCCGTTTACGATTTATCGCATACCATGGGAATGGTATTTGCCACCATCAGTCACGAGGCACAGGCCGTCACCATGCTGCTGACCGGGCTCTTTGCCGTCATCCACATGAGCGTATCCAAAAAGAGCAAGAAAACACATTAAGAGCTTTTCTAAACACCTATATGCACGCTTTATGCGTAAATAAGGATGCTCAAACCGTCTTATTCTGTGTGACTTTGCTATTATAAGCATTTTCACTACCTTTGCTATATCTAAAATACATATGGTATGAGTCAACTTAATAGTCAATTAAAAGAGCAGCTCCTTAAAAGAATGTCCATAGATAATCCTTGGTGGTTGTCCGGAATGATAGCAGACGATTATAAGAACATGCCGCTAAGGCCCTATTCTCACCTATTCTACCCGCTAGTTGCAGACACCACTGTCAGACGTGCAACTATATTGATGGGACCTCGGCGCGTTGGCAAAACAGTTATGCTGTATCATACAATAAACAAACTCATAGCAGACGGTGTTAACCCTCAAAAAATCATCTATTTATCAATCGATACCCCCATATACAACAACATCTCACTTGAAGAGCTTTTTCATTATGCATGCCAGGTGCTCAAACAAGATGGTAATTACGATGGATTTTTTGTATTCTATGATGAAATTCAATACCTCAAGCATTGGGAAGTTCATCTAAAATCTCTTGTTGATACATTTCGCAACGTTAAATTTATTGCATCAGGCTCTGCTGCTGCTGCTTTGAAGATGAAAAGCAACGAAAGTGGAGCCGGACGTTTTACCCACTTTATGCTACCTCCTTTGACGTTTTATGAGTTTCTCCATTTACAGAAACTGGATACTATCATAGTAGAACAGAAGGATACATCCATCACTCCATACGATACCATAAATATGGATGAATTAAACCGTTTGTTTATTGAGTATATCAATTATGGCGGTTATCCGGAAATCGTTTTCTCCGAAAAAATACGCTCTAACCCAGGACAGTATATCAAAAGTGATATTATTGACAAGGTGTTGTTGCGAGACTTGCCAAGTCTATACGGTATTACAGACATTCAGGAACTAAACAGGTTCTTTGTTCATATTGCATTTCGCTCAGGCAGTGAGTTTTCTTATGAAAAACTTTCTACCCAAGCCGGAATAAAAAAAGAGGTGTTAAAGAAATATCTTGAGTATTTAGAGGCAGCCTTTTTAATTAAAGTGGTGAATAGAATAGACCAAAATGCAAAGCAAATGCAGCGAGTTACCTCCTTTAAATTGTATCTGACCAATCCATCCTTGCGATGTGCTCTGTTCTCACCCATTGAAGAAACAGATGATTTTATAGGGAATATGGTTGAAACAGCCATTTTCGCACAATGGATACAAGGAGAAAAAAGCGATTTCTATTACGCTAACTGGAAAGGTGGCAGAGAGAAAGGCGAGGTTGATATGGTCTGGACTGATCCTGCTACGCAAAAAGCATTTTCGATAGCAGAAATAAAATGGACGGACAGGCCCTATCATAACCCGGCAGAGCTGAAATCACTACACACGTTTTTGAAGTCAAACAAAGATCTTCGCAAGATAATAGTAACTACAAAAAGCAAAACCGGGACATACGACACTTCACACGGGAAAATACTTTTTATTCCGGCTGCCATTTATGCATACTGGGTTTCAAATTTTCTCTACAAGAACAAAGCTTTTTAGTTTTTAAATAACAGCTTGCCTAGTGCCCCCATCCCGCTTACTTTCTCAATTTCTATACGTGTGCCTTTGGGGATATGGGTGTGGGCGTTGTAGGACGAGATGAATATCTTTTCAAACCCCAGTCGGTTGGCCTCGGCAATCCTGCGTTCCAGGTGAGGTACGGGGCGGATTTCACCACTCAATCCCACTTCTGCAGCAAAGCACCATCGGCCGGGAATGGCCAAATCAAAAGCCGAGGAAAGGATGGCGCTGACTACGGCCAGGTCGGTAGCCGGATCGGTGACTTTCAAGCCTCCGGCCATGTTCAAAAACACATCCTTGGCAGCCAGACGGAACCCTGCCCGTTTTTCCAACACGGCCAGAAGCATGTTCATCCGGCGGATATCAAACCCGGTAGCCGATCGTTGCGGTGTTCCATAAGCAGCTGTACTCACAAGTGCCTGCGTTTCAATTAAAAACGGACGCGTTCCGTCTACCATAGCCGCTACCGCCATACCGCTCAGGTTTTCTTCGTGCATGGGGATGAGCATCTCTGAAGGGTTTTTCACTTCCCGCAGTCCCGTTTGTGTCATTTCAAAAATAGCCAACTCTGCCGTGGAACCGTATCGGTTCTTAAAGCTGCGCAACATGCGGTACGTATGGGTGTTGTCCCCTTCAAATTGCAATACCACATCTACAATATGTTCCAGGATTTTGGGCCCCGCAATGCTGCCGTCTTTTGTAATGTGTCCCACCAGAATGACCGGTGTATGAGTCTCTTTGGCATAGCGCAACAGCGTGGCGGCACATTCCCTTACCTGGGTCACACTGCCCGGCGAAGAATCCAACAATTGCGAGTACACCGTCTGAATGGAGTCAATAATGAGTAGGGCCGGTTTTATTTCGCGGGCGCGTTCCAAAATGTTCTCCAACATGGTCTCACACAGTACCAAGCAGTTGTCCGTCCCGACGGCAGGTGCCAGACGCTCGGCACGCATACGGATTTGACGGGCCGATTCCTCGCCCGACACGTACAGCGTAAGCAAATGCGGGGCGTGCAACGGAATTTGCAAACTAAGGGTGGATTTTCCTATACCCGGCTCTCCGCCAATCAGGATAACTGACCCCGGAACCAGTCCGCCTCCCAGCAAACGATCCAACTCCTGGTTGTGCAAAGAGATTCGCTCCTGATCTTGTGTGGAAATCTGTCCAACGGGAATGGCTCGTGCCCCCGTAGATACCCTTGTTCCACCTGATTTTCCTTTTGCAGAAGACGATTGAATGATTTCCTCTACATACGTATTCCATTCACCACAAGAAGGGCATCGGCCCAACCATTTGGCAGATTCGGCTCCGCAATTATTGCAAAACCATGCTTTTTTTACTTTAGCCATAGTACAAAGATAATTTATTCTATCTTTACTTTATGAAAAAATACAGCTTGCTTTTGTTGCTCTTGTTCCCTATCTGTGTGTGGGCACAAGATTTTGGTGCTTATGCCAAGAAAGTTGCCAAAGACTGGAACATTACTGGATCGGCTTTGGCTGTCATTCACAACGACTCCATAGTTTTTGCTGAAGGTTTTGGAGAAAAACGTAACGGAAGCGGTTTGCCCGTAGATGCGCAAACGGTTTTCCAAATTGGATCGGTTAGTAAATCTTTTACGGCAGCACTCGTTGCCATGTTGGTAGATGAGGGGAAGGTTGCTTGGGACGATCCCATAAAAAAGTACCTGCCCGATTTTGAAATGTACGATCCGTGGGTAACGGAAAACCTACAAGTAAGAGATTTGTTATTACACCGGTCGGGCTTGCCTAACCAAGCCGGTACGTATATTCCCTGCTTAGGTTACGACAGAAACCAAATGTATCAAATGTTTAAATACATGCCTCCGGCCAACAGCGTCCGAACTACATACGGATACAACAACATCTTGTTTATTGTGGCAGAAAAGGTCATACAAGCTGTCACCGGTAAAACATGGGAAGAAAATATGCAAGAGCGTATTTTCACTCCGTTGGGCATGCACAACACCACCATGAACGAAGACGGATTCCTGGCTACATCTGACGGAAATACCCCGCATAGTACGTCTGTAACAGACGGAGTCATCAAAACTACTCCCATGGAAGGAGAAGAGCGTGCCTTGCATTGGCTCACCGTCATCAGTGCCGCCGGAGGCATCAATTCCACAGTAACGGATATGATGCAATGGTGCCGTTTTCACCTTTCAGACGGCGTTCTTGACGGAGACACCTTGCTCTCTGCCGCTCAAATGGCTTATTTGCACCGCGGACAAATGATCACATCCCATACAGATGCCAGAACAAACACCTATTCGCCTTGTTGGTTTGTAGAGCAAAACAGCCAATACAGGGTATGGTTCCACACCGGTACCACGTGGGGCTTTACGGCCATCTGTGCATTTGTTCCCAAGTTGAATTTGGGCATCATGTGGCTGAGCAACAGCAGCCCTCCCGCAGAGCCAAGGTACGCCATCATGCGCCATATCATCGACTACTATATGGATCTGCCCACAGAAGATTACAGCACACGAGATTTGAAGGTGTATTTGGATAAGGCTAAAGAGCAGGAAGCCAAAAGGAAAAAAGATTTGGCAGAAAGAATTCCGGAACCGGCTGCTCCTTATGGCGAATACGTAGGTACGTATACACATACTGCCTTAGGAGAAGCGGAAATCACTTTGGAAGATGGAAAGCTGTTTATAGCCTTGGGACCTGAAGACTTCCCGGTACGCAAACACCAAATGACACATATCAACGGACAGCAATTCAGTTTCCGTTCCGGCGGCAGCGGATTTACACTCACCTTCTCTATGGATGACCATCAGTTGGTTTTTGATTTGAACTTAAGACAAAATGAAAATATGGGACTTTGGAGGGCCCGGAAATGACACGTAAAAAATACTTTGTACATCACATATGCACACTTGTGCTGACGCTTGTTGTCTTTTCGACGACAACGGCATGGTCACAACATACTGCAGCCACGCAAAAGAAAGCCCCCATCATTGGACTTTCGGCTACGTACGAAACGGGACAAAACACCGTACCCAACACATACATCATTGCCGTCAGGAAAGCCGGCGGCATTCCCGTTGTACTTCCGGTAACAGACAATCCGGAAATCATTGCTCGCATGATAGAAGCCGTTGACGGATTAATCCTTACGGGAGGAGAAGACCTGGATCCGCTGAAATGGTACGGCGAAGAACCTCTTCCGGCCATGGGGACGATTGTTCCCATAAGGGATTTCTTTGATATTCACCTGGCACGAACGGCTGTGGAATACGGCATTCCCGTATTGGGTATTTGCAGAGGAGAGCAGACGCTGAACGTCGCCTTTGGAGGAACCCTGTATCAAGACATTCCTTCGCAAGTACGCTCCAAAGTTTCTGTCAAACACAACCAAAGAGCTCCCAGAGAATACGGTTCGCATACCATCACAGTGACAGAAGGCACCGTCTTGCACAATCTTCTAAAGGATGTGCTGACAAAAGACAACACGTTCCGAGTCAACTCGTACCATCACCAAGCCGTTAAAGACTTGGCACCCGGTTTCCGGATTAGTGCGTATGCCCTTGACGGAGTACCCGAGGCTATTGAAATGATAGACAACCCGCACGTGTTGGGTGTACAATTCCATCCGGAAGGCCCCGTATCTCAAGGAGACGATTCCTTGTTGCCGCTCTTCCGTTATTTAGTAGAAGCAGCACGCAAATAGTTGTAAGACTCGTATGCCGGCAAATCCAGCAAGCCGTGGCCTGACAAGTTGAACAAGATGACTTTGTCTGTCCCTTCTTCCTTTGCTTGAAGGGCTTGTTGTATGGCTACGGCTATGGCGTGATTGGATTCCGGTGCCGGAATAATCCCTTCTGCTTTGGCAAACAAGCTCCCGGCTTCAAAACATGTGTCTTGTTCTACGGCTACGGCCCGTATAATACGGTCTTTTAACAGTTGGCTCATGATGGCTCCGGCTCCGTGGTAACGCAATCCCCCGGCATGGATGGCAGCCGGTTGGTAGTCGGCTCCTAACGTAAACATGGGAATAAGAGGCGTCATACCTGCCGAATCGCCGTAATCATACCGGAACGTACCTTTCGTCAACTTGGGGCACCCGGCGCTTTCGGCCGCTATGCAATCAAACGTGGCTTTCCCGGCCAATTGGTGGCGGAGAAACGGCAGGCTGATGCCTCCAAAATTGGAACCTCCTCCAAAACAACCGATAATCACATCCGGATAATCACCTGCCATGTCAAATTGTTCTTCCGTTTCCAACCCTATGATGGTTTGGTGCAACATCACCATGTTCAAAACGCTTCCCAATGCATACTTTGTATCCGGTTGTTTCATGGCCCGTTCACACGCTTCGGAAATAGCCATACCCAACGTTCCCGGTGTGTCGGGGTTTTCTGATAAGAATTTGCGTCCCGCTTCTGTAGAAGTGCCGGGAGACGGATGAACGGTACCGCCGTATGTCTGCATAGCTATTTTCCTATACGGCTTTTGTTCATAGCTCAAACGCACCATAAACACTTCTACGTCCAACCCAAAATGTTTGCCGGCTATACTTAAAGAAGTACCCCATTGACCGGCTCCCGTCTCTGTAGTCAAATGCTTTACGCCTTCTATTTTGTTGTAATAAGCCTGTGCAATAGCCGTATTCAATTTGTGAGACCCTACGGGAGATACGCTTTCGTTTTTAAAATAGATACGAGCCGGTGTGTCCAACGCTTTTTCCAAGCCACTGGCCCTTACGAGCGGTGTGGGACGGTAGATCTTATACAACGTGCGTACTTCCTCCGGAATGGGTATCCATCGTTCTTTGGAAAATTCTTGCTCTATAAGCCCTTTGGCAAACAGAGGTTCCAACTGAGAAGGTTGTAATGGTTCCCGGGTCACGGGATGCAACATGGGTTGCAAATCCGGCATATCTGCCAACACATTGTACCATACCTTAGGTACACGTTCGTCCGGTAAAAGGAATTTCTTTGTCGTTTTCATGCGTTTTTCATCAAAGAAAAACGCCCCCCTGCGTAGCAAGGAGGCGTTTATGGTTAATAAATTATAATATATTAGGTTATGCCACAGGTGCTGCGCGGAAGGGTTTCTTTCCGTGCCACCACCATATGTTATACATCCTTTCTTGTTTCATTGTCCGGCAAATATAGAAAAATATCTTTTACAACGGCCACCGGGCTTGAACAAAACGGTCCTTTCCATGGAAATCCTTGTGAAGGGTCGTTTCTACGTAGCCGTTTGTTTCAAAAAGCTGTTGCACCGGGGCACCAAAAGCCTCGTTGATTTCTACCAACAGTGTACCTTGGGGACGTAAAAACCGGCTGCCTAAAGCAGCCAAAGCCCGATAATGCACCAAAGGGTCTTCGTCGGGAACAAATAAGGCCTCGGCAGGTTCAAAAGCCATCACGCGGTGAAGCATCTGCTTCTTTTCCTTTTCCGTTACATAAGGAGGATTGGAGACCAGCACATCTATCGTCCCCGGCTCCAAACCTGTTGGTGCGCCCGCCGTTTCCACCCGGTTGGGATTTTCCATGCCGGCATGGAAGAAATGCACCCGGGCGTTGTTAAGCAAAGCGTTTTCTTTGGCCAACTCCAGAGCCTCGGTGCTCTTGTCAAACGCATATACGGCCTGGTGGGGTCGTTCCTTTTTCAAGGCAATGGCCAAACACCCGCTACCTGTGCCGGCATCCAGTACCGTTCCCGGTATGGCGGCTACCAGACTCCACAACTGCTCCGTTTCCGGACGAGGCACCAAAACACGCTCATCTACCTTTATATGACACGTAGCAAACGTTACATGTCCTATAATATATTGAAGCGGTCTTCCGGCAGCCGCTTGATCTATGGCCCTCATCAAGGTAATACGTTGTTTGTCATCCAGCACATCTTCCTCTCGTGTAAAGTAAGCATACCGAGGAATGCCTGCCAGGTTTTCCAGCAAACTGCCAATGAAAAGTGGCAATTCAGGAGTTTTGTACTGCCGCTCCAGACGCAAAACGGCGTACTCTTTAAAATACTTTATGGTCATCTAAGGCCGATTCTAACAAATAGTTCAGGAACTCTCTCAAAGTCATGCCGGCTGCTTCAATTTCTTGAGGAACAAGACTTTTGGTTGTCATGCCGGGAACGGTGTTCACTTCCAGGAAAAACAAGGAATCCCCTCGTAAAATATAATCTACTCGTACCACGCCTTTGCACATAAGCGTGTTGTATATGAAAGACGTTGTGTCTTGAATCTGTTTTGTGATGTGTGCCGGAATACGTGCCGGTGTGATTTCACTGGAAGCACCTTTGTATTTGGCTTGGTAATCGAAAAAACCGGTTGGAGTATGAGGTACAATTTCTGTTACGGGAAGGATGAATTCCCTGTCTTTCGTTTTCATATACCCGTTTGTCACCTCCACCCCCTCTATATATTCTTCTATCAAAACCACTACGTCCTCTTCCAGAGCACGTTCCACAGCCGGAAGCAAATCCGAGGGATTGTGTACACGAGAAATACCAAAGCTGGAACCTCCCGATGCCGGTTTCACAAACCAAGGCATGGGACCTATCGTTTTCTCGGCTTGTTTGCACCAACGGACAGGGTCTTCCCATAAGCTGCTTTCCATAGCTTTTGTAACGCGTATTTCTTTAGGCATGAGTACCCCTTGCGCACGCAAAACACATTTGCAGGCGTACTTATCAAAAGCTGTCAACGCCACCTTGGCCGAACATCCGGTATGTGGAATCCCCAGCATTTGCAGGTAAGAAATAAACAACCCGTCTTCCCCCGGCGTTCCGTGCACCATCAACACCACGGCATGAAAAGAGATTTTTTCTCCTTCCCAATGTACTGTAAAATCGTTTTTATCTATCGGTGTTTTGGGTACTGCGTTGCCGTTTACGGCCACCAAGTTCCAACGGCTGTTGTACAAATCTACCTCAAACACATGTCTGTCCGGCGCCTGAAGGTGCTGCGCCACATGTTTTCCGCTCAAAATGGAAATTTCACGTTCGGAGGAACTACCTCCGTATACCAAAGCTACGTTCATACATTTTAATTAAAGAAGCCGTCGCTACGGCGTTGTTGTACATCCAGGTCTTCATCCGAACCATCGCAGTTCAAAGAAATATTAAATCCCGGAGGTGCGGGAAATTCGTCTTCATATGAAAAACCCAACGACGGATCGTTCATAATTTTCTTCATAAAAATACCCCAAATGGGTAAAGCCATATTGGAACCACCTCCTAATGCAAGCGATTCAAAGTGTACTTGCCTGTCTTCCGCTCCTACCCACACTCCGGCTGTGAGGTTGGGAGTAATTCCCATAAACCAACCGTCTGCCTGGTCGTTTGTAGTTCCTGTTTTTCCGGCCACAGCTCCTTGAGGCATATACAGGGCCCGTATGCGTATGGCTGTACCTTCATTAACAACTCCTTGCAACAAGTTGATCATCAAATAAGCCGTATGTTCTCCAATGGCTTCTCGTTTGCGAGGACTGAAAGCTCCCAACAAGTTGCCGCTGTTGTCTTCTATTCGTGTAACAAGGAAAGGCTCTACATAAACTCCTTTATTGGCAAATGTATTGTAAGAAGCCACCATTTCATACAAGCGCAAGTCTGCAGGTCCCAAACATAAAGACACTACGGGGTCCAAGTAACTTTTGACGCCCAGTTTGTGGCTCATGGCCACCATGGCCTGCGGCCCAAATTGTTTCATCAAATACGCCGAGATGTTGTTGCTGCTTCTGGTAAGTCCCCATTTTAACGTCACTTGCCTGCCAATCCATTCTTCTTTGTCTACGCTTTCAGGTGTCCAAGTGGTATCTCCCACAATAAACGTCTGCGGTACGTTGACTACTTGGTCGCACGGCGTCCACCCTTCTTGCATGGCCAATGCATATAAAAACGGTTTGATGGTGGAGCCTACCTGCCTTCTTCCTTGCTTGGCATTGTCGTACTTAAAATACCTGTAGTTGGGACCTCCTACGTACGCCTTGACATGACCTGTATGCGGTTCTACAGCCATTATGGCGGCACGCAAAAAAGACTTGTAATGCATAATGGAATCCAACGGCGTAAGTACCGTATCTGTGGCATACATTCCGTCTTTTCCAACCCAGCTGAAAACGCGCATGGGTGTTTTGGTGCGAAAGGCTTCGTCAATTTCTTGGTCCGTAGCCTCTATGGCTTTCATGTTGCGATACCTGTCGCTCCAGCGAATGGCTTGACGCATAACCAAATCTCTTACTTCTTCCGGTACATCGTCAGAAAAAGGCCTGTTCCTTTTGTACCGCAGTTCCCTATTGAATGTAGGTTGCAAATACGTACCCAAATGCTCTTCTACTGCTTGATTGGCATACAGCTGCATGCGGGCG
>DUNA01000014.1 GCA_012839605.1 Bacteroidales bacterium | reverse complement strand
GCTGCTACAAAGAGCATGGCAGAACGGTTTTTGCATGTGGCCACGCACGCTCCGCAGCCTACGCAAGCGGCAGCATCCATGCTTTCTTCAACCTTTGCGTGCGGTATAAGTATGTTATGGGCCTCCGGGGCTGCACCGGTATTGACGCTCACAAAACCGCCGGCTTGCAGGATTTTGTCAAGCGCTTTTCTTTCCACCATCAAGTCTTTGATAACAGGGAATGCCGCACTGCGCCACGGTTCCACCGTTATGGTACTGCCGTTGGCAAAACGGCGCATATACAACTGGCACGTGGTGATTTCGTCGTCCGGTCCGTGGGGTCTTCCGTTGATGTACAGTCCGCACGCCCCGCAAATGCCTTCTCGGCAATCGTGGTCAAAGGCGATGGTCTCTTGACCTTGTTCAACCAGGCGGTTGTTTACAATATCCAATAGTTCCATAAAGGACGTATCGGGAGAAATGCCGTCTACGGGAAGCGTTTGAAAATACCCTTTGGCTTTAGGAGAGGCTTGCCTCCATACTTTTAATACAAAATGCATGTTGCTGTTGTTATCCATTGTACGTTCTATCCCCGGGCTTTACATATTTAAATTCCAACGGTTCTTTATGAAGAGCGGGTTCTGTCTGCGGCCCTTTGTATTCCCATGCACCTACAAATTGAAACAACTCGTCGTTTCTCAATGTGTCGCCGTCCGGTGTAGCGCTTTCCGTTCTAAAATGACTTCCGCACGATTCCTTCCGTTGCAAGGCATCTTTTATAACCAACTGTGCCAAAGCAAAATAATCTTCCAGATGGATGGCTTTTTCCAATTCTTGGTTGACGGTGTCAATTCCTCCCGTAATACCCCCTTCGCGGCGCCATTGTTCTTCCAAAGCCTGAATTTCAGGAAGCGCCTGTCTCATACCTTCTTCCGTTCTGTTGATACCTACTTTCTCCCAAAGGATTTTGCCCAACCTCCTGTGGAAATAATCGACCGGTTTGTTTCCCTTCATGCCGGCCAAAAGTGCAAGGGTTTGCTTGACACGCAGCACAGAATCTCTCATGAGCCCTTGGGCTTGAGAAGTGCCTTGTTGGTCGGATTTTCTTGGCAAGCCGGCCAAATAATCGGGAAGCGTATACGGCAAGATGAAGAATCCGTCTGCCAATCCTTGCATAAGGGCCGAGGCGCCCAGGCGGTTTGCGCCGTGGTCGCTGAAATTGGCCTCGCCAATGGCAAAAAGCCCCTCTACGGTAGTCATCAAGTTGTAATCTACCCACAAGCCTCCCATAGTGTAATGGATGGCCGGGTAAATCATCATGGGTTCTTTACGCGGATCTACGTCAGTGATTTTTTCATACATCTGGAACAAGTTGCCGTATTTCTCTTCTATGACTTTCCTGCCTTGCGTTTGTATGGCGTGCGTAAAGTCCAGAAAAACAGCACGGCCCGAGAGGTTGACCCCAAATCCGTTGTCGCACCGTTCCAAAGCGGCTCTAGAAGCCACATCACGCGGAACCAAATTGCCGTACGCCGGATAGCGTCTTTCCAGGTAGTAATCTCGGTCTTGATCGGGAATATCGGAAGGCCTGATTTTGCCTTCGCGAAGTGCTGCCGCGTCTTCCTTTTTGGCCGGTACCCAAATGCGGCCGTCGTTGCGTAGCGACTCGCTCATGAGAGTAAGCTTGGACTGGTAGTCCCCCGTGACCGGTATGCAGGTGGGATGGATCTGCACAAAACCGGGGTTGGCAAAATATGCTCCCTCTTTCCAACATTGCATAAGAGCCGATCCGTTGCATAGCATGGCGTTGGTGGACAAATAGTACATATTGCCGTATCCTCCTGTGGCCAGGATCACAGCATCTGCGGGATAGCTTGTGATTCTGCCCGTCACCATATCGCGCACTGTAATGCCAACAGCTCTACCATTTTCCGTTACTAAGTCCATCATTTGTTGCCGGCTGCGTACCGTAACATTCCCTGCTGCTACTTGCCGATTCAAGGCCGAATAAGCCCCCAAGAGCAATTGCTGCCCCGTTTGGCCTCGTGCGTAGAAGGTGCGGCTTACCTGGGTTCCTCCAAAGGAGCGGTTGTCCAGATACCCTGCGTAGTCGCGGGCAAAAGGCACACCTAGTGCCACGCAATGGTCTATGATCAAATTGCTGACCTCGGCCAATCGGTATACATTGGCTTCGCGAGCACGGTAATCTCCGCCGCGCAGGGTGTCTACAAACAGGCGGTTGACAGAGTCGTTGTCGTTTCTGTAATTTTTGGCTGCATTGATGCCGCCTTGCGCAGAAACGGAATGTGCACGCCGAGGAGAATCGTTCATGCAAAACACATTCACCCTATATCCCTGTTCACCCAAAGCCGCTGCTGCCGAGGCACCTGCCAAGCCGGCACCCACAACCACAATATCAAAATGCTTTCTGTTTGCCGGAGCAACTGTTTTAAGCGTTTCTTTATGATTTGTCCATTTTTCTTGAATGGAACCTTCCGGAATCTTTGCTTGGAGTTTCACTTCCTTATATTTTGTTGATTACAAAAATACAAAACAATGCCAAGAAGCAATTTTTTCATAACTTAGACGCATGAAACATTTGTATTACATAGGAATTCTTTGTCTTTCCCTATTTGTGATTTCTTGTGGAAATTCCGGGAAAGAAGTCGCATTGCGCACCGGCGCAGAAAACACTACTGCTTATCTTTCTCTGTTAGAAGGAAAAAAAGTGGGCATTCTTACAAACCATACGGCAACCATAGGTGATATTCATCTGGTAGACCATCTTGTATCGCATGGTATAGACGTTCGTATGATTTTTGGACCTGAACACGGTTTTAGAGGAGACGCAGACGCCGGCAGGCGTTTTGATCACCATGTGGATGAAGCTACGGGCATTCCCGTAGTGTCTGTATACGGAAAAACCCTCATTCCGGCAGACGAGTATATGCAAGAACTGGATATTGCCGTCTTTGACATACAAGACGTGGGATTGCGTTTTTATACATACTTGTCTTCTATGTATTACTTGATGGAAGCTTGTGCTCGTAACGACGTTCCGCTCATTATATTGGACCGTCCCAATCCCAACGGACACATTGTTTCCGGCCCTGTTTTGGATTCAGAAAAATACACGTCTTTTGTTGGTATTGCACCCATTCCCGTAGTACACGGCATGACCTTGGGAGAAATGGCCGGTATGATCAACGGAGAAAATTGGTTGCCTGACAACATGCAAGCAGACATCACCGTTATCCCGTGTACGGGCTATACCCACAGCACAGAATATATACTGCCGCTCAAGCCATCTCCCAACTTACCCAACAACAGATCTATCTACTTGTATCCTTCCATTTGTTTGTTTGAAGGAACTACTTCCAGCTTGGGAAGAGGTACGGAATTTCCGTTCCAAGTATACGGCCATCCGTTAATGGAGGGCTATGACTTTTCATTTACCCCCGTACCCGTTCCCGGAGCCATGAATCCGCCCTTGAAAGACCAATTGTGTTATGGCGTGGATTTGAGAACAGAACCGTCTGACGAATACGTCCGTGCCCGCGGCTTTGATTTATCCTACATTGTGGACGCTTATACCAATTTGAAAGAGCACGCCGGAATGGACGATGCGTTCTTTACGGCATATTTTGACAAATTGGTGGGAGTAGATTACGTACGCCCCATGATACAGGAAGGCGTTCCCATTGAAGAGATTGAGGCGTTGTGGCAAGAAGATTTGGAAGCGTTTAAAAAGCAAAGAGAGCCCTACTTGCTGTATCCTCTTTAATGGTTTGCTATAAAAATGAAACATGTTCTGAAAACGTATTTTTTAGGTGTTTGTTTCTTTGCGCTGTTTTTTCCTCTTGCTTTAAAAGGACAACCTGAAAAAAAAGAGCAAGTGCGTCAATTGTTGGAAACAGGTGAGTTTACGGTGGAATTCCATAAAGCCCTTCCACTAGGCAAAACGGCCAAAAACTTATTTCCAACGTATGAAATGCAGATCATAGGAACGACTGTAGACACGTATTTGCCTTATTTTGGGCGACACCACCATGCTCCTGCCGACCCTTCTAATTTGTCTATAGTGTTAAAAGACACTGAAGTTGATCTTGTACAAGAAAAAGGAAAAAAAGAAAAAACCATCTTTCGTTTTTCTACTAAAATTCCTCATAACGAACTACTTGATTTTACATTGACTGTAGAAGCCGGCGGCATGGCACAACTATCTGTTACCAGCAGTGTTCGGTCTGCCATTACGTACTTAGGACAAGTGAAATTGTAATTATGTATTTTTTCGTTGCTTTTTTGATTTCCTCCGTCATACATCTGATACCGGCTCCTGTGAAACAGGTACAGCATGACGGAAGTTTTCTTATAGACGAACATACTGTTTTATACATACATCAAGACGCGGCTCCTGCAGCAAAAGGAGCTGCGTCTTTCCTTAACAAAACTCTATATCCTGCAACCCGGTTGCCGCTGAAACAAGTGGTGGAACGCCCCGCATCAGGTGCCGTAGCGTTTCTTCTCAATACCAACTTGCCTGCGGAGGGATATACCCTGAATGTAACAAAGAAAGGTGTAGAGATTGGTGCTGCAGACGCAGCCGGCTTTTTTTACGGAGTACAGACCTTGTTGCAACTGTTCCCGCCTTTTGTGTATCGGCCCGTATACGAACCGGATCAATACGCTGCGACCCGCCGTGCGGTATTGCCTTGCGTACACATCACGGATTACCCCCGGTTTTCATACCGCGGTATGATGTTGGACGTGAGCCGCCAGTTCTATACGGTGGAATACGTAAAAAAATACCTGGACTGGATGGCCGCCCACAAATTGAACCGTTTTCACTGGCATTTGGCAGACGATACAGGCTGGCGCGTGGAAATCAAAAAATACCCGGAACTGACTTCCAAAGGAGCTTGGAGAGGACCGGATGAAGTCATTTCCTCTATTTACGGCCACGCCGGCAAGCGGTATGGCGGGTTTTATACACAAGAAGAGATCAAAGACATTGTGGCATACGCCGCGACCCGTCATATAGAAATCATTCCGGAAATTGACCTGCCCGGCCACTCCAAAGCCATTATTGCCACATATCCGCACATTCTATGCGATTTGACAGATTACGAAGGTTTGAGTATTCAAGGAGTCAGCAACAACGTGTGGTGTGCCTCTTCTGAAGACAATTACCGGATGTTGGAAGACATTGTTGGGGAAATGGTAGAGCTGTTTCCGTCATCGTATTTCCACATTGGCGGGGACGAGGTCGTCACTACGCAATGGACGCATTGCGCACGGTGTTCTGCTTTTATGAAAGAACAGGGTATCCAAAATCCAACGGAAATGCAATCGTATTTTGTGCAACGGATGCAACAAATCCTCAATAAGTTTGACAAAACGTTGGTAGGATGGAATGAAATCATGTACGGAGGAGAATTGGATCGCAACAAAACGGTGATTCATGCATGGCAAAGCGTACAAAAAATAAAAGAAGCAGCTGAAAAACAATACAAAATCATTGCACAACCGGCCCAATACTGCTATTTGGACATGAAGCATACCCTTGGTGAAAGAGGTATGATGTGGGCCGCTATTGTTGAAGTAGATCAAGTATATAATTTTGATCCCATTGCTACGTCAGGTCTTACAGAAGAAGAATCTTCTTTTGTTTTGGGTGTACAAGGTGGCCTGTGGTCGGAATTGTTGGATAGGCCGGATCGTATTGCCGAGTACCAAACATATCCTCGGTTGTGTGCTTTGTCGGAAGTAGCTTGGAGCTTACCTGAATATAAAAATTGGGAAGATTTCCATACTCGGTTGGAAAAATCACATTTTGACAGGCTGTACCACATGGGCATACGTTTCCGGATTCCTCCTCCCAAAGCCGAATATACCAACGGCTGCATTGTTGTTGAACATACGTATCCCCATATGGCTATACGCTATACGAGCGACGGAAAAGAACCTCATGCTCTATCGCCTTTATATATGGGTCCTATAGATACCAATACACCGCAACTGTATAAACTGGCTGCCTTTTATAAAGACGATATAAAAAGTACGATTGTAGAAGTATCTTTGCCGGAAGGACGTTTTCAACAACCGGCCGTACGCGTTAGCGGAACTATGAATACCAACCCCCGTACGCCTCTGGGCTATATAGAAGAATACAAAAACGCCCATGTCTTTTGTTACGGACCGTTGGAAAAAGGGCAATACTTACAGTTTGATTTTGAAGAGCTTGTACATACACCGGGCATTCGTATACAAACAGGCTTGCCTTTTGTAGATATCAATATCATTGATTTTGCACATGTGGAATACTCCACAGACGGTGTACATTTCAAACAGGCTGATTGCGAATGGAAAAACGGAGGCTGTCGTTTTGTACCACCGGCTCCTTTGCGTGCCTTACGCTTGGTAGCCAATAAGGGAAACGATGCATTAGTATATTATTTGCATTATTTAAGAATTGAGAAAAGCTGTTTATAACATGTTGAATAACCCTTGATAATTTTTTCCTTTTTGTAGAAAACTTTTTTATTGTGGAAAACTACGTATTTATCCCATGTTCCCCACAGTGATTTCAACAAAAATAAACCAATTTAAACACTGTAATACGTTAATTAATAATTACATACAATATTTTTTCAACATATCAACAAGCTATAATAACAAACAAGAGAAAGTAAAAAAATATCTTATTATATATTGATTGTTCATGAGTGATTTTGAAAAGGATTTTGAAGAACATTTTGAAGAGCAGATACGGCCTAAAGAGTTCACACAATTTTCCGGGCAAGAAAAGATTACGGATAATCTGAAGATATTCGTAAAAGCGGCGTTGTTAAGAGGAGAGTCGTTGGATCACGTATTGTTGCACGGCCCTCCCGGTTTAGGAAAAACCACGTTGGCGCACATTGTAGCCAACGAACTAAATGTAAATATGCGGATTACATCCGGTCCTGTATTGGATAAACCGGGTGATTTGGCCGGGTTGTTGACAGGGTTGGAAGAGGGGGACGTGTTGTTTATAGATGAAATCCACAGACTTTCTCCCGTAGTGGAAGAATACTTGTATTCGGCTATGGAAGACTACACCATAGACATCATGTTGGATAAGGGACCGGGAGCGCGCTCCGTTCAATTGACTTTGCAACCGTTTACGCTTTTGGGCGCTACTACCCGGAGCGGATTGCTTACGGCTCCGTTGCGGGCACGGTTTGGTATACAATGCCATCTGGAGTATTACAACGCAGCTGTTTTGAAGAAAATTGTACTTCGTTCTGCCGGAATTTTGGATGTGGAAATTGATGAACAGGCAGCTCAAGAAATAGCTTCCAGAAGCCGAGGTACACCACGTATTGCCAACGCTTTGCTTAGAAGGGTACGCGATTTTGCACAAGTGAAAGGCTCCGGTAAGATTGATACGAAGATAACGCAATACGCATTGGATGCACTCAATATAGACAAAAGGGGATTGGATCAGATGGATAACAAAATTTTATCCACCATCATTCATAAATTCAAAGGAGGACCTGTAGGCATTGGTACCATTGCCACGGCCGTTAGTGAAGAAGTAGGTACTCTGGAAGAAGTGTACGAACCGTTTCTTATTCAAGAAGGGTTGTTGCAAAGAACACCCAGGGGAAGGGAAGCCACTGCTTTGGCTTACGAACACCTTGGCATACAATCATCAGAAAATCAAACTATTTTTTAATCATGAATTCACAAATTGCTACCAAAAAAAATGTTTTAGCCGTTCTTTTTGCATTGGCTTTTATAATTATCCAAACTTCCGCATGGGCTTGCACGTCTGCCATTATTACAGGTAAAGTGACTCCCAATGGGAAACCGCTTCTTTGGAAACACCGCGATACGGGACAAGAACAAAACCGCATAGAATATTTTACTACAGGAAAATATGCGTTTTTGGGTGTGGTCAATGCACCCGACAAAGGAGGCATTGCGTGGGCAGGTACAAACAGCGCCGGATTTTCCATTATGAATACGGCTTCTTACAATTTGAAAGACGATGATGTAAAAGAAATGGACTACGAGGGCAGAGTCATGTATAGGGCGTTGGAAATCTGTGGAAATTTGCAAGATTTTGAACATTTTTTGGATACGCTTTCCAGGCCCATGCGTGTAGAAGCCAATTTTGGTGTTATAGACGCGTTTGGAGGAGCTGCTTATTACGAAGTAAACAACCATTCTTGGGTAAAAATGGATGCCAACGATCCCGCCTTGGCTCCGGCAGGTTATCTGCTGTATACGAACTTTTCTTATACGGGTAGATTGAATGAAGGAATGGGGTATATGCGGTATTTGACAGCAACGGATTTGTTTCACAAACAAGGATCAATAGGTACATCTGCCAAAGGCGGAGGATTTACGCCGCGTTGGATTTTTTCAAGTGTTTCGCGTTCTTTTTACCATGCTTTTTTAGGTATGGATTTAAGGGACCCGTTGTATTCACCGGAAAGAGCCAATGGATGGTTTTTGGATCAAGATTTTATTCCGCGCAAATCCAGTTCCTGTTCCATAGTGATAGAAGGCGTTCAAGACGGAGAAGATCCGTTGAATACCATTATGTGGACTGTTATGGGATATCCGCCGTCGGGAGTAGCCATTCCTTTGTGGGTACAAATGGGAAAACAACAACCGGCTTTGTTGTTGGGACAAGGAGAAAAGAATCGTTCTCCGTTGTGTGAATGGTCAGTAGCCTTGAAACACAGAGTATTTCCTGTAAAAAGAGGCAACGGGGCGCGGTACATGTATTTTAATGAAATATACAACAGCAACGGTACCGGTTTTATGCAACAGTTGGAGCTTTTGGAAGACCAATTGTTTGTTATATACGACCGTGTAATGGGTTCTTTGGAAAAAGACGAACGAACAGGTAAAAAATTGGATAAAAAAAGAGTGTCTCAAATGTATGAGGATATTTCCGCTCTTATAGAACGAACCTATGATACCCTTTGATGTACGGGATATTCATACATTTATTACAGAAAAAGGCCGTACACAAAATACAGATGTATTTCCTTTAAAAGGCCTTTCCGGGTCTTCTGTGTACTTTCCTTTGGCATCTTACGTTCAAGAATATCCGGGTACTTTGCAAATAGTCATTCGGGAAAACTCAACGCAGGCCACCTATGCAGCCGGTGATTTGTCTGTGCTGTTGGGACCGGAGCGGGTGTTTTTATTTCCGGCTTCTTTTAGGGGAACGGGAAAAACGGCTCGGCCCGATGCTTCTTTCCAAGTACAACGGGCTATGGCGTTGCAGGCTGTTTTCAATACTAAAGCAAGGCAAGAGGGGATGGTGTTGGTTACGTATCCCAAAGCCTTGGAAGAAGGCATTCCGGCTGGTTCCCATTTGGAAAAAGAAGCCATGAGCTTGTCTCCGGGATATGTGGTGTCACATGAATTCTTGAAAGAATATTTGTTTGAAAGCCAATTTGAAAAAACAGATTTTGTCAGTGAACCGGGGCAATTTGCCATAAGGGGGAGCATTATAGATGTGTTTTCTTATTCGGAAAACAGACCGTACAGAATCAATTTTTTTGGAGACGAAATAGAAAACATCCGTGTGTTTGACCAAAACACGCAATTATCCATAGAAGAGCGAAAAGAAATATCTCTCTTGCCCAAGATCAAGGGAGCGGGCTTGTTGTTGGAGGAAACGGCTCAAAATGCCGTTGTGTGGTCCTTTGAAGAAGACTTTGAACACATACCTTCTTCCGTACCTGTTGTGGCCTTGTATCCCGTTTTAAAAGACCTTCCGCATGGTGTTTACCGCACCTCGCCTCAGCCTGTATTCAATAAAAACTTTCAATTGTTGGTGCAAGACATTGAAAAACGAAAGGAAATGGGTTACGACGTGTTTGTGTTGTGTGAAAACAAAAACCAAACCAAGCGGTTGGATGATATTTTTGAAAGCTTGGGACGCAGCCTTCCTTTTGTGGAGTATAAAGAATTTTC
>DUNA01000013.1 GCA_012839605.1 Bacteroidales bacterium | reverse complement strand
CCTTTGGTACGTAACAATGTACGTGTGGCTCTGGTAGTAGGTGGAGGGAACATCTTCCGTGGTTTGCAAGGCATGGACAAAGGATTTGACAGAGTAGAAGGCGACAGGATGGGGATGTTGGCCACCACCATCAACAGTTTGGCGTTGGCCGGAGCTTTGCGTGACAGAGGCCTTAACGCTCTTGTATACTCGGCAACGCCTATGCCGGCAGTCGCTTTGTATTACCACAGGGACCGAGTTAAGGAAGAGATGCAAAACGGAACGGTAGTGCTTCTGTCAGGAGGCACGGGCAATCCGTTTTTCACCACAGATTCTGCAGCGGCTTTGAGGGCTGTGGAGTTGGGTGTAGACGTAGTGTTTAAAGGAACACGGGTTGACGGCGTTTACAGCGCAGATCCGGAAAAAGACGCCAAAGCCGTTTTGTACCAAAGCGTAAGCTTTGACCAAGTATTGCAAGAAAACTTGCAAGTGATGGATGCTACGGCATTTACCCTTTGCAAAGAAAACAACATGCCTATGGTAGTATTCAATATGAACGTACCGGGCAATTTGTTCAAATTGATAAACGGAGAAGAGATAGGAACAATAATAAAATAAATATACAATATGGAACTTAGTGATGCGCAACTGGTACTGGAAATGGTCAAAGAAAAGATGGCCAAAGCAGTGGAGTACCTGGAAAACGAACTGGCTACCTATAGGGTAGGCAAAGCAAATCCTGCTATTTTTTCCGGTCTGACGGTAGAGTATTACGGTACGCCTACGCCGCTGGCTCAGGTGTCCAGTATTTCTGTACCCGATGCACGGACTATGATTATTCAGCCTTGGGAGAAAACACTTATTCCTGCCATAGAAAAAGCCATCATGGCAGCCAACTTGGGGTTTACGCCGCAGAACAACGGAGAGGTCATCCGCATTTTGGTACCTCCGCTTACGGAAGAACGCCGTAAAGATTTGGTAAAGAAAGCCCGTGCAGAAGGCGAAAACGCCCGCATAAGTATTCGCAATGCCCGCCGCGACGGAGTAGACCAACTGAAAAAATACCAGAAAGACGGTCTTTCAGAAGACATCGTCAAAGACACAGAAGGCCTAATCCAAAAAGAAGTTGACGCTTTCTCCAAACAAGTAGAAGAAATCCTTCAAGCCAAAGAGGAAGAAATCATGACCGTCTAGCCCCCGCCTGCCGTCTAGCCTACGCTTGCCGTCTTTCTCCCGCTTGCCGTCTTTCTTCCGTCTGCTGTCTAGCACACGCCAAGGCCGCCTCCGCGTTTGGCGCACCAAATCAGATCTGGCACACCACTTTGTAGAAGGGTAGTGAGTGCCACGAAACGTCGTAGCACTGCATCTCCTTGATTGTCTGCTCATTATCTCTTTTGTCCGGAAGCAACTACTCATTACCCCTAACGAAAAACACACGAAATGGCCTTTTATGCTGAAGGGTAGTGAGTGCCAAATCTTAGCGTGGCAACACATCTTCTTGACTGTCTGCTTGTTACCTCCTTTTTCCAGAAATAGTTACTCACTACCCTTCACGGAAACCGCGAAAAAGCACGTGAAAACACGGTGAAAACACGAAAAAGCGCGGGAAAGTACGGTGAAAACACGGTGAAAACACGAAAAAGCACGGGAAAGTACGGTGAAAACATGGGAAAACACGTGAAAACACGGGAAAGCATGGGAAAACACGGGAAAACACGGGAAAGCATGGGAAAACACGTGAAAGCATGATAAAAGTACCGGAGAAATGTGGAAAGTACCGGGGAAACGCGGAAAGACGCAGGAAGACAGGGGAAGACACGGGAAGACACGGGAAGGGGGTTAGGAGCGGATGGCTGCGATGCCGGGGAGTTCTTTTCCTTCCAGATATTCCAGCATGGCTCCGCCTCCGGTGGATACGTAACTGACTTTGTTTGCATAGCCCATTTGGTTGACGGCGGCTACGGAGTCGCCGCCTCCTACCAGAGAGAAGGCTCCATTTTGTGTGGCGTTGGCCACAAAAGCAACCAATTGTCGTGTTCCATTAGCAAAGGCCGGCATTTCAAAGACTCCGGCCGGGCCGTTCCAGAGCAGTGTTTTGGAATTGAGGATGACTTGTTCCCAGGCGGTCAAGGTTTGCGGACCGGCGTCCATGCCCATCCATTGGTCGGGAATTTGATCAATGGAGTGTACGTTTGTTTGGGCGTTGTTATCAAATGCATCTGCTGCTATCACATCTGTAGGTAAGTACATGCGTACGCCTTTCTCTTCTGCTTTTTTTAGGATGTCCAAGGCGGTGTCTATCAAGTGGTCTTCGCAAAGGGATTGACCAATACGTCCGCCGCGGGCTTTGACAAATGTAAAACTCATGCCTCCGCAGATAATCAAGTTGTCCACTTT
This sequence comes from Bacteroidales bacterium, assembly GCA_012839605.1. Taxonomy (GTDB): domain Bacteria; phylum Bacteroidota; class Bacteroidia; order Bacteroidales; family UBA932; genus DMER64. The sequence goes on along the minus strand of DUNA01000013.1, from coordinate 12,907 downwards.
GTCCAGTAGATTTTCCAGTATGGCCAATTTGCTAGACACTTTGGCTCCGCCCAAGATGGCTGTGACGGGACGAACGGCAGAACTCAATACTTTATCCATGGCTAGAATTTCCGCATGTAATAAGCAGCCGAACATTTTGTCGTTAGGAAAATGAGCTGCTATGAGCGTGTTGGAAGCATGTGCTCTATGTGCCGTACCAAAAGCGTCGTTGATGTAACAGTCAGCATACGAGGCCAGAGCAGCTGTAAAGCGCTGTTGGCTTTCTTTCAATGCTGTTTTGGCCTCGGCTTTTTCTTGTTCGGAAGCTTCTTCCGGCAAGCCTCGGATTTTGCCTTCTTCTTCTGCATAAAAACGTAAGTTTTCCAGCAGCAGTACTTCTCCCGGTTTCAAAGAGCGAGCCATGGCAGCCGTTTCTTCTCCCATGCAATCAGTGGCAAACAGTACGGGAACGCCCAGCAGTTCTTCAATGGCAGGAAGGATATGACGTAGAGAAAAGCGCTCCTCGGCTTTTTTGGGTCTTCCCAAATGCGACATCAATATGAGTGAACCGCCTTTTTCCAGTACTTTCTGAATAGTAGGGATGGCGGCACGGATGCGGGTGTTGTCCGTTACTTGGAATTGGTCGTCTAGCGGGACGTTAAAATCTACGCGAACAATAGCGCGTTTTCCTTGAAAAGAATAGGTGTTGATATCTTGCATCTGTTCCTGTATTAAAAACATGTAAAGTTACAATTTTTATATCTTTACGTAATGGAATACCGATTGTTGGATTGCGGTGAACAAGAAAAACTGGAACAATGGGGTCCGTACGTTACCATACGACCGGAACCGCATGCGCGGTGGCCCAGGTCCAAGCCTGTGGAGTGGTGGATGGAGCAAGCGCATTGGTATTTTGAACCGGGCAGCGGCCAAGGCATACCGGGTAGGGAAGACAGCGGAACGTGGAAGCGTTTGAAGGAAGCTCCGTCTTTGTGGACCATAGATTACAAGGGACTTTTTAAGATGCAGGTGGGTCCCACAGCTTTTAAGCACGTGGGTCTTTTCCCGGAGCAAGCGTCCAATTGGGATTTTGTTTACAACAAAGCCGAGGCAATACCGGTAAAAGCACCGGGAGTAGTGCCGTGGGTCCTCAACTTGTTTGCGTATACGGGAGCGGCTTCTTTGGCCGCTAAGGCGGCCGGAGCAGAGGTGGTGCACCTGGATGCGTTGCGGCAAATGGTTACGCGGGCAAAAGAAAATATGGAATTGAGCGGCTTGTCCGGGATACGGTGGGTAGTGGAAGACGCACTTACTTTTGTAAAAAGAGAGGTACGGCGTGGAAATACCTACCATGGAATCATTTTGGATCCGCCTGCTTTCGGACGCGGCCCTAAGGGGGAAAGATGGAAATTGCAGGAAGATTTGCCGGTACTTTTGGAAGGGTGTTCCCGTATTTTGGAAAAAAAATACGGCTTTTTAGTATTGAATGTGTATACACAGGGCTTTGTAGCGGAAGAAGCCGGTCGTTGGATAAGAAAGTTTTTTCCCGGAAAAGGAAACGTTACCTTTGGGACATTGTATATAAAAGATGTTTTTGAGAAAAAAATGCCGGCTGGTGTTTTCGCAAGATTGGAATTATAAAATTGTTCATTATGAGTATATTGGCCATAACATGGGATGTAAATCCGGAAATCATTTCTTTTGGAAAATTAGGGATTCGTTATTACTCCTTGTTTTTCATCATTGCTTTTTCCATTGGATACATGTTGTTTAAACACTTCTTCAAGAGGGAAGGAGTTCCGTTGACTTTGTTGGATCCGCTACTGTATACGTTGGTGTTGGGCACGTTGGTAGGTTCCCGTTTGGGACATTGCTTGTTTTACCAACCGGACTATTATTTGGCTAATCCTATAGAGATATTGTACGTTTGGGAGGGAGGTTTGGCGTCTCACGGAGGAGCCATTGCTTTGTTGTTGGCCATGTGGTGGTTTGCACGCCATTACGGACGAAAACACCATTTCAACTTTTTATGGATTATGGACCGCTTGGGTATTACGGTAGCCCTGGCCGGCTTTTTCATTCGTATGGGCAATTTGATGAATTCAGAAATTTATGGAAACCCAACCGACTTGCCCTGGGGATTTATCTTTGTGCGTAGTGGAGAAGTTCTTCCCAAACATCCTACGCAGTTGTATGAAGCCCTGTCTTATCTGATCCTTTTTGGCGTGTTGTTGTTCTTGTACCGCAAAAAACTACCTTCATTGAAAGAGGGAACGCTCTTTGGTCTGTTTTTGTTGGTGCTCTTTGCAGCCCGCTTCTTTATTGAGTATATTAAAGAACCGCAGGTGCCTTTTGAACAAGGAATGGCATTGAACATGGGGCAATTGTTAAGCATTCCTTTTGTTTTAGCCGGAACCGGATTGCTTGTATACAGTGTTTTGCGGGGCAAACCTGCTTTAAGACAAGCGGAGCAACAACAGGAGAAGGAAAAGAAAGAGCCGCTGAGCGGAACAAAAGGAACGTACTAAAGATCATGTATGACAGCTAAAAGAAAATCGGGAGTAGTTATAAAAAACAAACGAGCCGCTTTTGAGTACGAACTGTTAGATACGTACACAGCGGGGATTGTTTTGGTGGGTACGGAAATCAAATCTATCCGTGCCGGAAGGGTTTCTTTGGCAGACGCCTACTGCTATTTTGTAGGAAGGGAATTGTACGTGAAAAATATGAGTATAGCAGACTACGACTACGGGTCGTACAATAGGCACGAACCGGAGCGCGACAGAAAACTGTTACTTAACAAAAGGGAGCTAAGCAAATTATTCCGGGCTACGCGTGAAAAGGGTTTCACCATTGTGGTAACTCGGCTCTTTATATCAGAAAACGGTTACGCCAAACTCAACATAGCGTTGGCTCGCGGCAAGCGGCAATACGACAAGCGCCACTCCATAAAAGATAAGGATATGCAGCGCGAGCAAGATCGTATGGCCCGCATGTAATGCCTTTTATGCGTCTACCGATTTAAGTCGGCCTGTTTACTTGCGGAAAAGGTACCAAGAAAGAGACTGCCAAAGCGCCTAAAATGGTTACAATGGTAACTATGAAGGCCCACAAGGGGATTCCTAAGGCTTCAAGAAGTCCCAAGATTCCGCCTTCCTGCCATCCCAGGAGCCACTGACCGGGTGTTGAAAGTATCATAACTTTTTTTAATAACTGTTTATAAAAGCGTGCAACATATTAAATTTCTGTCTCCGTACGCATTGTCTACGCGTGTGACAATGGGCCAGAATTTGTGCTGTATGATCCAGGGTAATGGATATACGGCTTTTTCTCTGGTGTATTCATGTGTCCATTCGTTGGCACAAGCTTCTGCCGCCGTATGAGGGGCATTTTTAAGCAGACTGACTGAAGTCTTGCATTCTTCCATAATGGTAATCATGGCTTCTGCAAAGCGGTCCAGCTCTTCTTTGGATTCGCTTTCTGTAGGTTCAATCATCAATGTTTCATACACGGGGAAAGATAGCGTGGGAGCATGGAATCCGTAGTCCATCAACCGTTTTGCCACGTCTGTAGCGTCTACTCCGTATGTTTTTGAGAAATGGCGTAAGTCTATGATGCATTCGTGAGCTACATAGCCGTTTTTGCCTGTGTACAATGTAGTGTAATGTTCTTCCAGTTTTCGGGATAAATAGTTGGCGTTCAAGATGGCGTATTCAGATGCCTTTCGTACGCCTTCTTTACCCAACATTTTTATGTATCCGTAAGTGATAGGGAGTAGTAGAGGACTTCCGTATGGGGATCCGGCTACGGTATGGCCTCCGCCGCAATCTACCAATGGGTGACCGGGCAAGTACGGTTCCAGTTCTTTTGTACAGCAAATGGGACCTACACCGGGGCCTCCGCCGCCGTGAGGCATGGCAAACGTTTTGTGTAAGTTCAAATGACATACATCTGAGCCTGTAATGCCGGGATTGGTGATACCGGTCATGGCGTTCATGTTGGCTCCGTCCATATAGACCAAACCTCCGTTTTTGTGTACGATATCTGTGATTTCACAGATGGTTTCCTCATACACTCCGTGGGTGGAAGGATACGTAATCATGGTACAGGACAAGTTGTCTTTGTGTTCCTCTGCTTTCCGTTTCAAATCTTCTACGTCTACGTTTCCTTGGTCGTCACAAGCCACAATGACTACTTCCATTCCGGCCATAATGGCGCTTGCCGGGTTGGTTCCGTGTGCAGAAGAGGGGATGAGCGCTATGTTGCGGTGTCCTTGTCCTTGAGCTTCTTGGTACGCGCGTATGACCATCAGACCGGCATGTTCTCCGGATGCACCTGAATTGGGTTGCAGGGAACAAGCATCAAAACCGGTAATGACAGCCAATAAATTTTCCAGCTCATGTATCAGTTGCAAGTAACCTTCTACTTGCCAAGAGGGAGCAAAGGGATGTATGGCATTCCATTCCGGCTGGCTAAGTGGCATCATTTCTGCAGCGGCATTCAGTTTCATGGTACAAGAACCGAGCGGTATCATGGAGTGCGCCAAAGAAATATCTCTTGTTTCCAAGGTTTTGATGTACCGCATCATCTCTGTTTCCGAGTGGTACGTATTGAAAATGGGCTCCCTGAGCGCAGCCTCTTCTCTTTCCATAAAAGAAGGAATAGCGGGGCTTTTTGGCATTTCTGCTGTATCAATACCAAAGATCTTCAGTACTTCTTGTACCTCTGTCAAGTTGGTGAGTTCGTCAAAAGAAATACGCACTGCATCTTCACTTGGGTAGAAGAAGTTGATTTTTGCACTTTCAGCTGCATCTCTTATTTGAGAAGCATCCACTCTTGCAATTTCGATAGTGTCAAAGAAATGTTTGTTTTTGACTGCAAATCCGTTTTTGGTGAATACGTCAGCAGCCAAATGGGCATAATATCTTCCGTTTTGAGCAATTTCTTTTACTCCGTCGCTTCCGTGGTACACGGCGTACATACTGGCCATGGTGGCCATCAGGGCCGTTGCCGTACAAATATTGGAAGTAGCCCGTTCGCGTTTGATATGTTGCTCCCTTGTTTGCAAGGCCAGGCGGTATGCCGGGTTGCCCAGTCTGTCTTTGGAAACGCCTACGATTCTTCCCGGCAGGTTGCGGCGGTATGCATCTGAACAGGCGATGTAACCGGCCGTAGGTCCACCAAATCCCATGGGAAGACCAAAGCGTTGGGCGCAACCGGCAGCTATGTCGGCACCCCAGGCAGCCGGCTCTTTGAGGACGGCGAGCGATAACAAATCGCAAACAGCTGTTACCATCAATTGGTTGTCGTGAGCTTCTTTACACAAATGGGTGTAATCACAAACCCTTCCGTCTGCTCCCGGGTATTGGACTACTACTCCGAAAATGCGTTCTTGGTGTTTCTTAAAGATTTCCAAAGGATTTTCTTGCAAATCTTCCAGGATGATGTCAATGCCCAATCCCAAGGCCCGTGTTTCCATGACGGCCAATGTTTGCGGGAAGATGTTTTTGTCTACCAATACGCCTGTGCGTCCTTCTTTTACTAACGCTCTGGGACGTAAGTCCAGCATCATGCGCATGGCTTCTGCAGCTGCCGTGGATTCGTCCAAAAGCGAACTGTTGGACAAATTGAATCCTGTCAAGCTGCATACCATGGTTTGGTAATTGAATAAGGCCTCCAATCTTCCTTGCGAAATTTCAGATTGGTACGGAGTGTAGGAAGTGTACCAGCCCGGATTTTCAAACACGTTTCGCAGTACTACGGGCAGACTGGCTGTGCCGTAATAACCCATACCTATGAGAGAACGGAACGGCAAGTTTTTAGCCGCCATGTTTTTCAGGTGTACAGTAAATTCGTATTCACTCATTCCTTCCTCTAACGGCAGCGGATCTTTCATGCGTATGCCTTCCGGAACTACTTTGTTTATAAGTTCTTCCATAGAGTTTACCCCAACAAACTCCAACATTTCCTGTATTTGTTCAGGACGGGGTCCAATGTGTCTTTCAGTAAATGATCTTGCCATATGTGTTTATATAAAATATATTTTTAATAATTAGATGCGTCCAATTTCAGCAAAATAAACAAAAGTAATGTAAAAGTCCATAACGAAGAGCCTCCGTAACTGATAAACGGGAGCGTAATTCCAATTACAGGAGTCAATCCAATGGTCATACCCACGTTAATGAAAACGTGGAAAAACACACAAGCAGCCACTCCGTATCCGTAGATACGACCAAAAGGATGGCGTTGTCTTTCTGCCATGATAATGATGCGGAAAAGCAGGAAAGCGTATAGGGAAATAACGAGCAATGCTCCAACAAATCCCCACTCTTCTCCTATAGAACAGAAAATAAAATCTGTGCTTTGTTCAGGAACAAAATTGTACTTTGTCTGCGTTCCTTGCAAAAACCCTTTGCCCGTCAATCCGCCCGATCCTATAGCTACTTTGGACTGGTACACGTTGTATCCGCTACCATAAATATCAGTATCAATGCCCAGGAGCGTTTCTATGCGGGCTTGCTGGTGTGGTTTGAGGGCTTTGTTAAATACGTAATCTACGGAAAACACCAAAAGAACACAACCGGCAAAAACGGGCAAGAGGACCTTTAGGTACGTTATTTTGTTCTTGAAAGCGATGACCAAAAGAGTAGCTGACAGGACTCCGGCCAAAGCCAAGAACCATTGGTACTTCTTTATGTATGAAAAGAGGTCTACGGAAAAAAGTTTGAGTGCCAGCGGAACGGCAAAATAAACGCTTGCAAAAATGAGAGCCGTAATAAGAACCGGTCTTTTTTTGGGCGATTCCAAAAATCCTATAAAAAAAACAACCCCCAGACAGAGCCAAAGGACATACACGGGGTCCCATAAAATGGAGAGAAGAAAAAGAACAACGGCTACAATGCCCATAATAGGAACCCATCCTGACAAACCTTCTCTATAAAGCACTACAACAAATGCCGTCAGCACAACGGCCAGGCCCGCTTCTTTTTGCAGAAAGATGAGTGCCATGGGAAACAAAATAAGAAAAGCCGCTTGCAAAAAACCCCTCCTGTTTTGGATGTGAAAATGGGGGCGGCTCATGACTCCCGCCAAGCCAATAGCCACAAACAACTTGGACATTTCTGCCGGTTGAAAATGGATGGGGCCCAATACAAGCCAAGAGCGGGACCCACTCCGCTCTACGCCTAAAAAGAGCACCACAACCAGCAGCAAAATTCCTATGAAGTAGATGAGGTTGGAGTAAAGTACATACGTACGTGCCGGAATGAGTAATACAACAAACGCTAGCAACCAGGCTCCGAACATCCAAATCATTTGCATACCGTAACGTTGACTCGTATCAAAAATATGGCTGTGTTCCGGGTCGTATACGGCAGAGAAAATACTTACCCACCCAATAAAAACCAAGAGTAGGTAGGTGGCTATGCTCCACCAATCCAAGTTTTTAAAAAGCAGATGATCTCTTCTTCTTCTCATTGCAAATGCCTACTTAATAAATCTTGTTCCAATGTTCTTTCATACAACCATTTTCTAGACGGCTGTATGTCTCCTGTCAAGTATTTTTCCACTAGCAAAGAGGCAACCGGAGCCGCCTGGGATGCTCCAAAACCACCTTGTTCAATGTAAACGGCAACGGCAATTTTGGGTTCGTCTTTGGGAGCAAAACAGACGAATACGGAATGGTCCTCTCCGTGAGGGTTTTGCGCTGTTCCCGTTTTGCCGCACAAATCTATTCCGGGGATGGCTGCCAGTCGGGCAGTGGCACCTGAACCGGCCGGACTGTTGACGGCCAAATACATGCCTTCCACCACCGGTTCAAAATGATGGGGGTTGACAAGCGTGTGGTTTTGTGTTGCTTTGGGCTGTGCGGCGTTGTCGTCCGGTATTTCTTTTACCAAGTGCGGCGTGTAAAAATGACCTCTGTTAGCCATGATGGCTGCCAGGTTGGCCAACTGAAGCGGAGTCGTTCCAATTTCTCCTTGGCCTATGGCTAAAGAAATAACCGTCAGCGATCTCCATCCGTTTTTCCCATACATCTTGTTGTATAAGGCAGACCCGGGTAAGGAACCGGTCAATTCTCCCGGAATGTCTATACCCAATCTTGTTCCAAAACCAAAACTTTTCACATAACGCTCCCATTGGTCCATAGATTGGGCTGTGTTTTCGTATACAGGGTTGTCTAAAATAGACCGTAAGACATTGCAATAGTATGCGTTGCAAGACATCATGACAGATTGTACCAAATTGGTGGGACTGGGATGTGCATGGCATCCCACCGTCAAGGAACCTGCCCTGTATCCCATATTGCAAGAGAAACGCGTACTGGGGTCAATGACTTCCTCTTCCAGTCCTATAAGAGCGTTTACCAGTTTGAATACAGAACCGGGTGGATAAGAAGACATAATGGCCCTATTAAAAAGCGGCTTTAATGGGTCTGAAATGATTTGTGAATAATGGACCCCAAAATTTGTCAAATATTCCGTAGACAGTCCGGTAGAAGTAATCAATGTGAGAATCTCCCCCGTTGTTGGATCCAAAGCAATGACGGATCCTACTTTGTTTTGCATCAACTCTTCCCCAAACAATTGCAAAGGCAGGTCAATGGTCGTTACCATATCTTTACCGGGAACAGATGGTTTGTCGTATGCACCCTCTGCGTACGGGGATTTTATGCGGTTCAATACGTCGCGAAGGAAAATGGTATACCCTTTTTCTCCTTTCAATGTCTTTTCGTATGCTTCTTCCAAACCTGTTCTGCCTATGTAGTCACCGGCGCGGTATTCCGGATTTCTTTCAAGGTATGTTTTATCGGCTTCTACTATATATCCCAACAAATTTCCACAAATATCTGATGGATAGTTGCGGACACTGCGTGTTTGAACGGAAAAACCGGGGAATTTATACGATTTTTCTAAAAAGTGGGTATATTGCTGGTTGCTAACCTGCCGCACAAAAATGACAGACTGGTACCCGATGGATTGGCGTCTAGCGTCTATATCAGCCAGCATATTGACCAGACGTTCTCGGCTGATATTGAATATGGAACAGAAATCTGCAGTATCAAATGGAGCCAATTCACGAGGAGTGATGAGGATATCATAGGCGGCTTTGTTGTCTGCCAAAATAGCTCCGTTCCTGTCGTAAATCAATCCTCTTGAGGGGTAAATGATTTCATACCGCAACACGTTGTTGTCTGCCGTGACTTTATACTCTTTGTTGATCAATTGCAAAAAAAACAACTTGCCGGTAAGGAGTAGCAGTCCGACAATAAAAAAAAGAATGATGGCGTTTTTACCTCTTTTGTTCATAAAATGTCTTTTTGAAAAGAAGTATCAAAAACGTATTGAGCAACAAACTTCCGGCAAGGCGTCCCAACGTATGCCAGAAGAGGTGAAGAGTAAAGGCTTCCAGGAAAAAATATACGATATGGTGAATGGCGGTACACAACAATACAAAAAGCACAAAGCGTACGGTCCCAAATTGTATAAAACCCGGTACAGAAAGATTGTCTATATCTCCCTTGAGGGTCATTGCTTTGATGAGTCCGTTTCTGAGGGCGGCCAAAGCCACAAACGCAGATGTGTGTAATCCCATAATACCGGCACTGAAAAAATCTAAGAGAAGTCCAAAAGCAAAAGCCCATATCATGAGAGCGGCTGCAGAATAGGTGCAAGGAAAAAGAAGCAGAAACAAGATATAAGGCATAGGGTATACGTACATCCCCAGATCCATATGTTCAAAAAGCAATAGTTGTAGAACAAGAAGCAGAAGAAAACGAAGGATGATTCTTATACTTTGATTCATAACGCCTCCTCTTCTTTTTGTTTGATCTGCTGCAACTCTTTTTCTTTTACCCTACTGACTACTTGAACGTAGCGAAGGGTTTTGAAATCTAGAAACAGTTCAATTTCCAACTCTAATGAAGTACCTCTTTTTTGGCTTTGCGACAACACAGTTCCCAAGGGAATGCCGTCCGGGAAAATGAGAGAAAAAGGACTGCTGATTATGGTGTCGCCTTTCGTTACTTTTGTATGTTGAGGAATCTCAGATAATTGAATTTTTTTGTAATGAACTCCGTTCCAGCGCAGGGTGCCAAACGTTCCCGTTTCTTTATGCTCTGCTGTAAAACGTTGCTGGGTGTTTAACAGTGAAATGACCAGAGCATGGTTTTCTGCTGCATACGAAACAACTCCGGCAATGCCTCCCGACCCAATGACACCCATGTCCGGTCGGACGCCGTCTGCCAATCCTTTATCAATTACAAGGTGGTTGTGCCTGTGGTTGACTGAGTTTCTAATGACACGGGCGGGAATGAAAGAAAAAGTATCGGGGATGCTCGTGGGTATTTCTTTTTTTGCCAGCAGGGAATGTTCCAAAAGAGAGAGTCTGGCCAACTCTTCTTTAAGAGCCGCATTTTCTTGACTCAGGGCATCGTTCAGAGTCCTAAGGTTTTTGAAAGCAATCCACGAAGAACGTCTTTCCCAAGCTGATGTTTGCCATTTTCGTACTACTTGTAAGATGGCGTTTTGCTGAAAATAGCTGTTGTTGACCATAAGAACGATGGCCACTGTCTGCAATGCCAAAAACAAGAGCAGCACCAAAATTTTTCTAAGCAAATAGGGCAGGCCGGCCATGCACAACCTCTGTTTTTTTTATCTTAATAAAAATGGGAAACTCCCAATATTCTTTAAAGCAATACCCGTTCCTCTGGCCACAGAGTGCAACGGACCTTCAGAAATATGGAACGGTATATTTATTTTGTCTTGCAAACGTTTATCTATACCGCGTAAGAGGGCGCCTCCACCCGTAAGAAAGATGCCACGTTGAACAATATCTGAATACAGTTCCGGTGGCGTTTGTTCCAGAACAGCCAATACGGCCGATTCAATTTTGGCCAGAGATTTATCCAAACAGTGGGCAATTTCCTGGCTAGTTACAGACACTTCTACCGGAAGGGCTGTCATCAAGTTGGGACCGCGCACAAGCATGGGTTCCGGTTGTTCTGTCAAATCGGAAAGGGCAGACCCTACACTAATTTTGATGTCTTCCGCCGTACGCTCTCCAATCTTTATGTTGTGCTGGTGTCGCATGTACTGTTGGATTTCTTGTGTAAAGACATCTCCTGCCACTCGGATACTTTGGTTGCACACAATGCCTCCAAGGGCAATAACGGCAATTTCCGTGGTTCCACCGCCTATATCTACCACCATGTTGCCTTCAGGGGCTGTTACGTCAATACCAATACCTAAGGCCGCCGCCATGGGTTCGTAAATCATGTAGACATCACGTCCTCCGGCGTGTTCGGACGAATCGCGTACGGCACGGATTTCCACTTCTGTACTACCGGAAGGGATGCATACTACCATACGTAGGCTTGGCATGAAAAACTTGTTTTTGGGGTTGATCATCTTGATCATACCCCTGACCATTTGTTCTGCCGCATTGAAATCTGCAATGACTCCGTCTTTCAAAGGACGGATGGTCTTGATGTTTTCGTGCGTTTTCCCTTGCATCAGTCGCGCTGTTTTACCAATTGCCAAGGGTTTCCCCGTATTTTGATCAATGGCAACGATGGACGGTTCGTCAACGACCACTTTGTCGTTGTGAATGATGATGGTATTGGCAGTACCCAGGTCAATGGCCAGTTTTTGTGTCAAAAAAGAAAAAGCCATAAAAATGTCTCTAGTGTTTAAAATGGCGTATGCCCGTGTGAATCATAGCCATATTGTGGTTATTACAAAAATCAATACTCAAGGGGTCTTTCACGGAACCGCCCGGTTGAATAACAGCAGCAATGCCTTCTTGATGAGCCAATTCCACAGCATCCGGAAAAGGGAAAAACGCATCCGAGGCCATAACGGCGCCTTTTAGCGAAAGGTTGTTTTCCCGTGCTTTTGTGATGGCTTGTTTTAATGCATCAATACGCGAGGTTTGTCCCATGCCGGCGGCCAACAACGCGCCGTTTGCTACCAAAACTATGGCATTGGAACGGGTGTGTTTTACAATCTTGTTGGCAAACAACAAGTCTTGCAGTTGTTTTTTCGTAGGCGCTTTGTGGGTAACTATTTTGCCCGTACTTTCTTCTACGGTAAATGTGTTTGTGTCTTGGACGATGACGCCTCCTAACAGCGAACGAAACTCTTTACGGGGCTCGGAAGTTTGCGGATTGTATTCCAACAAAATCCGATTCTTTTTATCTCTTAGCAATGTGAGGGCTTCCGGATGGAAAGAAGGGGCTAAAACAATTTCTAAAAAGATTTTGTCCATTTCTTTTGCCAACGTTTCTGTAACGGGGCGGTTTGTCACGGCTACACCTCCAAAAGCACTGAGCCGGTCTGCTTGTAATGCTTTTTTCCAGGCAGTAGTGATGTTGGAATGCGAAGCACAACCGCAGGCGTTGTTGTGTTTCAAAATGGCAACCGTCGTTTCCTCAAACTCTGCAATCAGTTGCAAAGCAGCTTGTGTGTCTAACAAGTTGTTGTACGATATGGGTTTGCCGTGCAATTGACGAGGAATGCTATCTGTCGTGCCAAAGAAATGTGCTTCTTGATGTGGGTTTTCTCCGTACCGTAGGGCGATAGGCTGGTTGTCTATACAGTGACTAAAAACAGGAAGCCTCATACCCATGTTGAAATATTGGAAGATTTCCGAATCGTAGCGGCAACTGACTCTGAAAGCGTGTGTGGCAAAAATCCTACGCTCTTGCAACGTGGATGCACAGTCCTTGTTTTGCAACAAATCCAGTAAAATCCCGTACAGCTCCTTGTCCGGTATGACAAGGGTGTTTTCATAATTTTTGGCAGCAGCCCTTATGAGAGACACTCCGCCGATATCAATTTTCTCAATCACCTCTTCTTGAGTAGCACCCGAAGCTACTGTTTGAGAAAAGGGGTACAAATCCACTTGGAGCGTTTGCAAGCCCATTTTT
>DUNA01000012.1 GCA_012839605.1 Bacteroidales bacterium | reverse complement strand
TCCTGGGCAAGTTCAGATACGTTCTTGCGCTCTAAACTTAATTTGACCGCATTCTCTTTGAATGCTTTGCCGTAATGTGTTCTTTGTTTTCTCATGTTACACAAAATTAAACTTTTATGCTTAACTCTGTGTCCCAACTAAGTTAGTAATTCCACTTAGCTTCTTCTTTAACTACAGGTTTAACAGCAGACTTAACTGCAGGTTTTTCTATCGGCGGCCCAACGAATGTTGTATCGGGTTTTGCGATTTCTGTAACGGGTTTGGGTTTAGCTATTTCTGTAACAGGCTTAGCTTCTTCTTTAACTACCGGTTTTTCTACCGGATTGTTGGACCATATGGTAAATTCCAAATCGTAAACCAGGTCTCCGTCAATATAAGGGTTAATAGTGAAGGGTGTAAAGGCCGGAGAGGCCGTCATGTTCAACTTCTCCATTTGCTGCGGGTCTATGGCAGCTAGGTAGTCTCCCGGAGGAAGGCCCATAAAGCTGAAATATCCATCGGATTCTGTCATGGTTGTATACCTGAGGACCGTGTCTTTATTGTAAAAGTGCACCGTAATTCTTCCTTGTCCTTTCAGCATGTTATCACTACGTAAATAGACTTCTCCGGAAGCTTCTCCTATTACAACCACAGGTATATTTATATGCTTAAATTGGTTGGGGTCTACTACAATGCTCATCGTTTCATGAGGTAATCTCCAGGAAATGTTATCCATGTTTTTCCCATCCAAAGAAACCAGGTATTCTGTATAAGGCTGTAGATCGTATACTCGTGTAAGTGTATCGCGTTCGTTATACTGAATCCTGCCACCACTTACCCTGACTTCCAAACCAAAGACTTTGGGTTCTCCTTTGTCCCATACGCCATTCCAGTTCAGGTCCAGGAAAGGACGTAATACCATACCTCCTCTTCCAACACTACTTCTGTTGGTGAAACCTAAGTACTTGGTACGTGCATCTGCCATTACACTTCCACTGAAGGATTCAACAAAAGAGTATGCCTTATTGCTCTTACGTGCCGAGAAGCCGATTTGAGCAAAAGAGAAATCGTAGCGCATGCCCAATTCTATGTTAGAAGATCCGTAAAGAAAGTTTCTTTCATAAGACATATTTATGTACCCGCTTCCTTTTATACGTTTTTCAACAGCAAGTCTGGCAGAAATAAATTTTTTCTGACTATAGCTGAATTGCGTTTGAGGATTTAGTATAAAAGAATAAGGCAGACGTACAGATAATGAAAGATTGCTGAAAATAACAGGTTTTGAAAAAGGTGAAAAAGAAGCATAAGTGGTCAGGTTTGAACTGACACCAAATAAATTACCCGATAACAACAGTTCTGTTGTAGCAAATGAGCTATTGGGCATAATAATTTGGCTGGCTCCCATCCTTGTATAAAAGGAAAGCTGTTTTCCTCTGATGGGAATGGACAGAGAGACTCTCCTTTCTTCCAGATAATTGGTGTTGATAGCTTTTTGTTCTTTATCGTACTTAGTATATTTCAGCTCCAGTTGTATGTCGGAAGGAAGCCTCCAGTTTAAGGTTCCTTTAACATTTACTTTGTGCATGTATTCACCGGTGATCAGAAGGCTGGACAGAGGTCTGACAGAGGCTTTTGCAAAGGGCATGACAGGAGTGGATGTGACAGAGGAAAGGTATTCGACACCGGCCCCCATGGTCATAAATCGAGCTACTCCATAATCCATGTCTACTCTGGAAAACCGGCTCCATTGATCATCTTGAACAACTCCTGCCGAGGCTCTGTACTCAAAAGTACCGGGAGGAAGGAAATTGTACGGGATGTTCAGAGTTTGTTCTTTATACCGTTCTTCTCCCCAAGGGCCGTAGAACTGGAGCTTGACAACGGTGTTCCCATAAACCATAGGAACCTCAAAGGAGTAAAAGCCAGAAGCATCGGCCTTTTGATAGTCAATCAGCACATTGTTTACGTAGAGCTCAACTGTCCAGTCGGGTTCTGTAAAATCACTCAGTGTATAGGTTCCAAAAGATTGCCGGTATGTGGTGGGCGTGTTTGTGAGTTGAACCCCCAGGACAGGATGATTAATGGTAGAAGTAGAAAATGTACTTATTTGTCCGACAGTTGCCTGGCGCATGACTTTGAAGTCGTTATTGACAAAACGCCATTCAAAGAATTGGTTTCTTAATTGAAAACCACTTCTTGTATCGTAGTTGAGCCGGACATTGGCTTCACCACCTGCCAATATACTACCCAAGTTCATTGTGATACGCGCATCTTTATTGCCTTGCAGCTGTTGTGTCAAGATGACATTCCAATCTGCCATCCCAAAATGAAAGAGTGGATATTTCCTACGAATGGTTGTATCGGCAGTGATTTCCCCACGAAATCTTCCAAGACTTTTTCGCATTTGCTCCTGTCTCATCTCCCTGATAACCGGCAATTCAATGCTGGTGTTCATGGTTACTGAAAGGCTTCTGAAGTTAAAATTACAATCTAAGTCAAAGATTTGTCCAAAATATTCTATTTTCAGATACAAACCTGTTTCCGATCGTATTAAATCAGTGGGCTTGAGTGTGTATTCTTTATCTTTATAGGTAATTTTAAGATGTACACGATCTATTTCGTAAGGAGCGTCTTCGGTAATAAAAAATCCATGAATTCGATCAAATCCCGGAGTGGATGAGTTTTTAATTTTTAGGAAATCAAAAATATCCAAAATTGACAAATAAATATCTGAATCTCCAAGAACGGCCGCAATATCTGCTCCTCCAATACGAGGAACAGAAAAATAGACTATCATTTCTTCTAGATATTCTTCGTCATCTGAACCGGCAGGCAGAGCCAAAACAGGTCCTGAAATCAGCAAAAAGCCGATGATTAAACGTAAATAAGATTTATATAGGGAGCATCTTTTGTTAGATTGCATAGGTGTTTCAAAAAAAAGAATATTGTAAATTCTGCAAAGTTAGCAAAACTTACAATATTCCAAGAGTACCTTGACAAGTAATAATCAGTTGTAAGAGAGGGTTAAACGGCAAGAACCTTGATACGGTCCGGGAGCCTGTTCATGCAACATGTCTGTATTACTTTTCAATTGTAAAACCCGGTCACTATTTTCATAAAGTGAACTTACGGCCTCTTCATTTTTTTTCCCAAGCGATGTGTAGGAAGTTTCCAGAAATAAGACATTTCCTTCCTTTCCTTTAACGGTTGCAGGTGATAAGAGAACTTGGAAAGCCATATCATCACCTGAAGTAACAGCAACTTCTCCAAAGACAAAGTCAGAAAGAGAAATTACTTCTTGGCTAACAACTGTTTGGGAATAGATAGAGACTATGTCAACGATTTCAGCTGAAACGTGACCGGTAACTACTACCTGGGCTTGTAACGGATAAATAAACAATGTGCCCAGGCAAAGAGCGGATAAATAAAAAATGGTTTTCATGGCCATAAAGGCATTACTTGCTACCAAAAATAAGCAAATGTTTTTTAAAAACCAAACTTAAAAATGCACAAGATTGTTTTGAAAACCGATTCTTTTATCTACGTCTTGAAAAGAGAGAAATGTAATAAAACAGAGTTGCTAAAGAACTTAAAGCAGCTATTACGTACGTATAGGCAGCTGTCTTTAATGCATCTTTTGCCATAGGGTATGTTTCATAATTTGTTATTCCTGCTGTATTTAGCCAGGCAAGGGCTCTTCTGCTGGCGTTAATCTCTACAGGTAAAGTAATGAAACTGAATAGGGTGGTGAGTGCAAAAAGCACAATCCCTATGAACATAAGCTGGGGAAAGGTGTTAATCATTAACATTCCTGCCAAGATGAGCCACATAACCCATTGTGAGGCAAAGTGTACGGCAGGCACAAGGGCAGATCTCATTTTAAGAGGGGCGTATCCTTTTGCGTGCTGTACCGCGTGTCCGCACTCATGGGCTGCAACGGCAGCCGCCATGATGGATTGACTATCGTAGACTCCTTGGCTTAAATTTACCGTACGAGTAACAGGATTGTAATGGTCTGTAAGTCTACCGCGCACCGAGATTACTTGCACATTTGTGATGCCGTTTTCCAAGAGCATTTTACGCGCAACTTCCGCACCTGTCAATCTTGCAGGAATACCAATTTTTGAATATTTCCTAAATTTTGATTGAAGAGAAATTTGGACCAACCAGCTAAGAAGAGCTGTGCCAATAAAAATCATCCAATAAAGAGACATTGTGGAGGTAGTTTCCATATCTTGTTTTTGTTTGTATATAGAACAAATACAATGCCGAGCGTAATAATTTGTATATTTGTCATACTAACACAAAGATTATGTCAATTTTCAAAAAATGGAAAACTATCGTCTTGACGATAGCGGCACTAGGTGCCATAATGTCATGCGGAAGTCGCTATACATATGAAAGTGTAGAAGGAGACCCGCTGCAAGCACGTATATATACTTTGGATAACGGATTGAAGGTGTATATGACGGTCAATAAAGAAACACCCAGGATACAGACGTACATAGCTGTAAAAGTGGGTGCTAAGGACGATCCGGCAGAAACGACCGGATTAGCGCATTACTTTGAACATCTTATGTTTAAAGGTACAAGCACATTTGGAACACAAAATTACGAACTGGAAAAACCGTTGCTTGATCAAATAGAGGCGTTGTTTGAAGAGTACAGAGAGACAACTGACCCTTTACAAAGAAAAGAGATTTATCGTCGGATTGATAGTGTGTCATTGGAAGCATCCAAGCATTCCATTCCCAATGAATACGACAAATTGATGTCTGCCATTGGAGCTGTCGGAACAAATGCCGGTACCAGCTATGATCAAACGGTTTATATAGAGGATATTCCGTCAAATCAAATTAAGAATTGGGCAAAAATTCAGGCAGAGCGTTTTTCCGATAATGTAATACGCGGTTTTCACACAGAATTGGAAACGGTGTATGAAGAGAGCAATATGTACGCCGCCATGGACAGTGATAAAGTATTGGAAAAACTTTTGGCTGCCCTGTTTCCTTCGCACCCCTATGGCACACAGACTGTGTTAGGTACGCAGCAACATTTGAAAAATCCTTCCATTACCAATATTAAGGAGTATTATAAAATGTATTATGTACCCAATAATGTGGCTGTTTGCTTATCGGGAGACTTTGATCCCAATGAAATGATTGCCATTATAGACGAGTACTTTGGCGGTTGGGAAGCCAATCCGAATCTTCCCGATCGTGTACCAACACAAGAAGAGCCCATAAAAGGCCCCATATCGCATAATGTATGGGGATTGGAATCGGAATACGTTACCCTTGGGTGGCACGGACCGCACGTTTCTTCAGACGAAGACGCTTTGTTTACCGTCTTGGGACAGGTGCTCAGCAATGGAACAGCCGGTATATTGGATTTGGAGTTGAACCAGCAACAAAAAGTACTGTATTCCTCGGCTTTTGCTTATATGTTGGCTGATCGCAGCTTGTTGCTCATGCAGGGGAACCCTCGGCAAGGACAAACACTGGAGGAAGTGAAAGATTTGATGTTGAGCAGCCTTGATAAAATCAGGGAAGGGGACTTTGAGGAATCGTTGCTAACAGCCATCATCAACAACTACAAACTCAACATGATGCGCAGGCTTGAAAACAATAGAGGGCGGGCGAACCTGTTTGTGAGTTCTTTCATCAATGGAGTTCCTTGGGAAAAACAAATTGCCTTTATTGAGCGGATGGAAGCCGTCACGAAAGAAGATTTGGTGGCGTATGCCAATGAGCATTTTAAAGAAGACAACTTTGTAGCCGTCTATAAAAAGCAAGGCCCGGATCCCAATTATGTCAAGATTGACAAACCGGATATAACGCCCATTCATATGAACCGGGACACTTCTTCTGCCTTTTTAAAAGAAGTGCTTGCATCGCGAGTGAAGCCTATCAAACCGATCTTTGTTGATTTCAATAAAGATTACAAAAAGAAAAAACTTGCAGAAGGAGTGGAGCTCGTGTACGTTCCAAATACAATGAACGATATGTTTACCTTGACATGGGTGTATAACATAGGTTCCAACCACGACAATGCATTGTCCACGGCGTTTGACTATTTGGAATACATAGGAACGTCGGAAAAGAGCGCGGCAGAGATTAAAAAGGCGTTTTATGAAATGGCTTGCTCATATTATGCCTCTGTTTCAGGAAATACATGCACTATATCATTAAGCGGTTTGGCAGAGAACATGCAATCGGCATTAGCGCTTCTAGTGGAATTGGGAATGCATGCAGAGGCCGACCAAGAAGTGTACAATGACATGGTGCACAATGTTCTAAAGAATAGGATGGATGCTAAAACAGACCAGAGAGCGTGTTTCCAACGTTTGCAAACATATATGCAGTACGGGCCTGAAAATTCATTAACCCGCATCATATCAGAAGAAGAACTGTTGAAAACCACACCCGATGTACTTATAAGTAAAATCAAAGAATTGTTTTCATACGGCGTAGATGTATATTATTATGGACCTGAAAGCATGGATAAAGCCGGTACTGCTTTCACCTCTGTTTATCCGATTCCTGATACCCCCAAAGAAGATCCGGAAAAGATATATTATAAGCCGCAAATCATAGAAGAAAACAAAGTGTTTTTGGCTCCGTATAAAGCCAATCAATTGTACTACGCTTCCTACTCTGCCAGAGAAGGAGAAATGTACGAAAATGTGCCTTATACGTTAGCGAATATGTATAATGAATACTTTGGTTCATCTATGAATGCCATAGTTTTCCAAGAAATGAGAGAGGCACGGGGGCTGGCGTACAGTGCTAGTGCAAGATATAGTGAACCCACTCGCATAGAAGAAGGGTTCCCGTATACATTTTCCAGTTTTATTGCCACGCAAAACGATAAGATGCAAGAAGCCATGGAGGCGTTCCATGATATCATCAACGACATGCCTGAATCTGAAAAGTCGTTTTCTTTGGCAAAAGAAGGACTGGTGAGTACACTGCGTACAAATCGTATTACGGGAAGAGCGTTGATAAACTATTACCAGAGAGCAAAAGAAAAGAATTTGTGGACAGACAGAAGAAAAGATTTGTTCAACCAAGCTCAATCTGTTGAGCTTGAGGATATTGTGGAGTTTCAAAAAGAGTGGATTCAAAACAGACCTACAGTATATGGCATATTAAGTGATATAGATGCACTGGATTTGGACTATTTAAACGACTACGGAACAGTCATCAAGTTGTCGTTACATGATATTTTTGGGTATTAAACGTTATGTAGAAAAAATAAGGCCGCTCGTAGATGAAACAGGTCGGTTCGTAGATGCAACGCTGTTTTCAAAAGATCCTGTTTGTATTTGTTAACTCTGTCGCTTAACTTTGTGGTAGGATAAATAATGAATGGTTTTTTGAACTAAAAACGAACACAAAAAAGATGCGAAATCTTTTTCACAGGTGGGAAATCTAGTCCCACCTTTTTTTATTTTTATAAATTCTCACTTAAGTTGTATCTTCGTTCCTAATACATATGGCAGAACATAAAGAGTACCATATTGACAAGGAGCTTAAGAAACTAAGAAGACTAGAAAATCTGACTTTGTGGGGGCTTATGGGGGTGGCTTTTCTCAGTCCTATTTTAATCCAACAACATGTTATTGTACTTTGGGCTATCCTTTCTCCTTTTTTTATAGGTCTGCTGTTGCACCATTATCTGTACGTTCCTTTCTTTTTATTTAAAGGAGATTATTTTACGTATTTTTTTCTTTTATTTACATTATTATTAGGCATTGTCTTTGGTTGTGAAGCCATTGTAAATATATTGGATGCAGAATACGGTGCACGATGGTCCAATTACATACCTTATGAATCTACGTTGCTGAGCAACTTTGTCATTGCACTGTTGTTAATGGGTATGAATGTGGCCGTTCGTCTTGTTTTTCACAGCATCAAGGACAAAATGCTGGCGCACGAGGCTGATAACAAATTGATGAGGTATAAAATGGAGTTTTTGCAATTCCAAATAAGTCCTCACTTTTTAATGAATACGTTAAACAACATTCACGTCTTAGTAGATACAGATGATCAGAAAGCAAAAGAAGCCATTGTCAGTTTGTCCAGATTGCTACGTCATATGTTGTATGAAAGTACGCCGGAGACCACCATTTCTTTTTCTCGACAAATGGAGGTGTTTAGAGCATACTGCAATTTGAATCTCCTTAGGTATGGAGATAACGTGAAATTGAATATTACGGTACCTCGCGATATGCCGAATGTCGCGTTACCACCGCTTATTTTGATTGTGTTTATTGAAAACGCTTTTAAGCATGGTATTGTATACGGAGAAGATACTTTGATAAGTATGAACTTTTGGGTAGAGCCGGGACGATTCCATTTTTCCATTACAAATTCGATATTTCCGGAAAAACCAAAATCCGTAAAAGAAGGAGGGTTGGGCATTAAAAATGTGACAGAACGTCTGAAGCTCCTTTATGGTGATGATTACAAATTGACTATGGGAGAAAATGAATCAAGGACGGAGTATGCTGTACAGTTAGAACTCCCTATTAAAATGTAGATTATGAAAATCAGGTGTATTGTTATAGATGATGAACCTTTGGCACTTCAACAGATGGCTATGTATGTTGAAAAAATTCCTTACCTGGAGCTTGTCAAAGCCTGTACCGGACCCACAGAGGCTATGGAAGTATTAGCCACAGAGAAAATAGATGCCATTTTCACGGATATTGAGATGCCCGATATTAACGGGATGGAATACATACGTTCTTTAAAAGACAGACCGATTGTTGTTTTTGTAACGGCTTATTCAGACTTTGCTGTTCAGGGATTTCAAGTAGACGCTACAGATTATCTGCTAAAGCCCTTTAGCTTATCAGATTTTATAAGAAGTGCAGAGAAGGTGAAACAACAATACGAATTGAGAACGGCTGCTTCTATGACTAAAGATAAATCAGAGGACGATGTAGAGGACGAAGACAGCCATGGAGCATGGGATAATGAGTACGTATTTGTCAGGGCAGATTCTCGTACAGTAAGACTGAAAATATCGGACATACAGTACATAGAAAGCAGAAGAGAATATGTGGTTGTTTTTTCAGAAAACAGCCATCCCGTGATGACACTTTTTAGCTTAAAAACTATTGAAGCTCGTTTGCCAAAAGATACGTTCATGAGGGTACACAGATCTTTTATTGTGAATCTGAAAAAAATCACTGAAGTTGTTCAAAACCGAATTGTATTTAACAAAGAAGCCAGTGTTCCCATAGGGGACCAATATAAGAAGGATTTCCAGGATTTTTTAAACCAGTTCTTCTTGAAATAATTGTATATGCGATTTTTCATCCAAAGCATGCGTCCGCGGACATTGCTCCTGTCATGCTCTTCTATAGTCGCCGGTGCATTTCTGGCAAAAAGTGACGGGTTCTTTTCCATGGCAATTTTTGTTTTCTTACTGCTTACGGCCTCTTTGCTGCAAGTTCTATCAAATTTGGTTAATGAGTTGGGGGATTGGAAAAGAGGTACTGATAAAGAGCAGCAATCAAGAAAACCACTAAGTCTGCAAAACAACAGGCTGTCGGAAAAGCAATTTGGCTGTTTTATTATGGCGACAGCCTTGTTGGCTATGGGTTCGGGGCTTCTGTTGTTGCGTACTGCTTTAGGCAGTTTGCTACAGGTTGATTCTTTCTTCTTTCTCATACTGGGGACACTCTCTTTGTTGGCAGCCGTATTGTATTCTGTTGGGAAAAAGCCTTATGGATATCATGGAATGGGAGATTTGGCCGTCTTTGTTTTTTTTGGTCCTGTTGCCGTAGTCGGAAGTTATTATTTAATGGCTCGCATACCGGAAGGTGAGGTGTACTACATTGCCGGAGCTATGGGATTGTTTTCTACGGCTGTTTTAAATGTGAACAATATAAGAGACTTTGAAAACGATAAAAAACACGGAAAAAAAACGTTTGCCGTACTATTATCGTATGTAAATAAGGAGAATGCAACAAAACCTGCAAAATGGTATCAGTACCTGCTTATTGGGGGAGCTTTTTTCTGTTCTGGTTTTTATGTATGGAGTTCCGGTTTTTGCGGATGTCTTTTTTTACCTTCTCTTCCGTTTTTCATTTGTCACCTTATGCTGGTAAAGCGCAGCAACGGTCGGTTAATGGATAAGGCGCTCCTATTGCTTATTATGGGTATTGGCGTCTATGCGCTTTCCTTTGTGTTATATGCCCTATTATTTTAATCGCTTTCTTTTGGGATACGTAATGCGGGAATGGTACATCTCTTGTACTTGTATGTTAAGCACCTCTTGTATCTTGCGTAAATCTCTATAAGTAATATCTGCATTTTGCAGTTGATCTTCTGAAATACGTTGGCGTATCATTTTATGTACCAAAGTCGAGATGCTTTCCGGAGTATAATCCTTTAAACTTCTGCAAGCTGCCTCTACGGCATCTGCCAACATGACAATAACATGTTCTCTAGTTGTAGGGAGTTGGCCTTCGTATGTGAAATCTTCTACATTGTCAGGATCTCCGCCTTCGTTGCACCACGCCGTATAAAAAGCTTCCGTTCGTGTTCTTCCATGATGGGTTTCTATGAAATCGCTAACAAGAGTAGGCAACCCAAATTTTTTGGCCATGCTTTTTCCGTCTTCTACATGTTGGATAATGATTCTTGCGCTTTCTCTTGGATTGAGCAGGGTATGCGGATTGAATCCGGCCGCCTGATTTTCGGTAAAATATTGTGGGTTGTTGATTTTTCCTATATCGTGGTAAAGAGAGCCAACTCGACACAAAAGAGCATTTGCTCCAATACTGCGGGCGGCTGTTTCTGACAGATTGGCAACTTGCAACGAATGCTGCATTGTTCCGGGTGCCTTTTCCGATAATTCTCTAAGCATTTTATTTCCTGTGTCTGCTAAGTCTCTTAGTCTAGACAGAGAAACGAAACCAAAGATTTTTTCAAAAAGGAAAACCAATGGATAAGAAGCAATCATAAGGATAGCTGCTATGCCATAATTTCTGAATATTTCTACATGCAGCTGCTGAAATGTTCCTTCTGAAATCAATTGCAGAGAAATGTCTGAAACCAAATAAGCAACAAAGACCAAAAGAGCCGACAAAAACTGTTGCCAACCGCTTCCCCAAAACTTGAATACAAAGACAGCAACACCTCCGGCTATGATATTGATGAGAAAAAGTTGGTAACTGTCTGTAATAAGCGCTAATGGAACAAGAAACAACAAGTACAAGGGCAACGAAAGACGTGTTGGGAAGAACGAGTCCATAAACAAAACAATTACCGGGAAAGGCAGCAAGTACAACAGGCTGGGTTCAACCTTGTATAACAGAGAGGAACCGGCTACAGTCAATACAAATAAGAAGAGGATAAATATAAGTTCCGGGATACGCTTCAACATTTGAGGGGCAATGGCTCGTATGAGTATAAATAAGATGAACAAAGCCAGGATAACCCATAGAGTTTGTCCAATAATTAAAAGCAAGATGTTTCCTGAGAAGCCTATCTTTGTATTGTACTCTGCACGCAAAGAGTTTAAAATTTGTTCTGAATAACCGGTTACTACTTCTCCCTTGCTTATAATTCGTTGTCCCGTATGAACAATACCCTTAGTCAATGAAATATCTTGCAGACTGCTTGACTGAACGGCATACGTGGTGCTTTCATCATAGATAAGGTTGGGAGTTAAAAAAACAGTAAGGTCCATAGGATATT
This sequence comes from Bacteroidales bacterium, assembly GCA_012839605.1. GTDB lineage: Bacteria > Bacteroidota > Bacteroidia > Bacteroidales > UBA932 > DMER64. The sequence continues at coordinate 31,210 of DUNA01000012.1, read as the reverse complement.
CTCCAACACTGTTTAAAAATGTGTTTTTAGCCAAGGTGAGAGAATAAACATCGGAAACGGCTTTTTTATCTGCTATATTGCCCTTAATCACAGCCAGCCCTGTTTCCGGATCCAGTTCGCTATGCCTTGTATTATCTAAGATTCCGCGACTGTATATGGTTTTATAAAGTGAAAGCAGCTTGCTTTGTTGTTCATAAGGGATGTTTGCTTGTTCTGCTTCTGTAGAAAAAGCCCTTAGTTGTTCTGCTTCAATATCTGACCTGAGTATAAAGTACGGTGTGAAATTGCGCGTAATTCTTTCGCGTTCTGCGCGCAACTCCTCTTCTGTTTTTAAAATGGGAAAATCGAATGTTGCATCCAGATTATCATACATCCAAGGACTGCCTTTTTGGTATTGGTATTTAAACTGACCTTCACGTGGGAGAGAAGCAATAATCAAGGCCGCTGCAACAACAAAAACAAGCGGTATCAGGTATTTTTCTTTTTCTTTTTTAGTCATTGATTTTTTCTCTTTGGCAAATAGAAATATAAGGACAAAATGTACAGTTTTTTAGTTCGTTTGTTTGTTTGAATGGAATGTTAAAATTAAACAATTCTTTTAACAGATCATCCAGGTGGTCGATAAATTCATCTTGAATGGAAAAGAGAGCTGTTGATGTATCTAGTGCCTCCCTGTTATAAGAGATGTAAGAGCCGGATACGTCTGCCACCGGGTTGTTCAAATAAAACAGCATGGGTACCGGCAATTCGTTATTATCGGACAAATCTTTTATTAAGTATGAATAACATAGCATTTGGAAAGCGTCTCCGTTTTTTAGGGTATATTTAGAAGAAAACAAATCTGCAACACGTTCAAACGAATTTTTTCTTTCTCCTGTTTTATAGTCTATCAATACCTTTTTACCTTGTCTGATATCTACTCTATCCACGATACCGGTCATGGGAATATTTTCAAATTTGAAGAAAAAGCTTTCTTCAAGTGATACTACATTAAATGGTGTTTGGGTGGCGTCAAACCGGACAAAGCGTTTTGTATAAAACGCGGCTATTTCTTCATGTAATATTTGATTACCATCCAATTCCTTTGTAAAGATTCCTTTTGTGTTTGTTTGGGACAATCTGTGCAAGATGTCTTCTTTTTCAAGTATTTTTCCAACAAGCGGACGGTATAAACGTTCAAGCAAATGGTGTGTTGTATTGCCTATATGCAATATGTCCGGTTCTTCTGGAGCAAAAGCCGGATTGTTTAAAGATTTTAAATATTTAAAATAGAACTGCAAAGGACAACGGATATAGGAGAGGATGGCAGTAGGGCTAAGGATACGTCCTGATTCTGCAGAAAGAAAAGATTGCAGTTTTTTCTGAACGCTCCCTGTTTTTGAAACAATTACAGGAGCTATATGAGGCAAATGGTAATGAAAAACGAGCGGAGAAGAGGTGACAAATAGATTGGGCAGCTCCAACTCAATTTGTCTAACAAACCGACTTACTTCTCCTCCGGAAGGGGAGTCGGGATTGTTGTTGTATATGAAAAAAATATTTTTGGCACCTTGCAAAAGCCGATAAAAATAGTACGCCCATATAGCTGTATGTTGCTCTTGTGTAGGAAGTCCGAAAGCCCTTCGCAAGTTATAAGGAATAACGGATACCTCTTTGTGGGATTTGGGTAACAGGTGGTCTTGTGCTGACACAAGAACAAGGTTCTCAAAATCCAGACACCTTGTCTCCAACAACCCCATAACTTGCAATCCCCATAAGGGTTCGCCACTAAAAGGAATGATGGAACCGGCCAATTGTTGTTTGACAAAGTCGGCAAAAACAGTCGCACTGATATCAAGCTCTGAAGAAGAAATGGACAAGTACAATCTGTTTATTTGTCTTCTCATTTCTTTGGCTACGGTTTTCACCAAGGCGTCTTCAGCCGGAAGTTTTGAGGATGTTGCAGTCCTGTTGATGATTTCAAGAAGAAATTTGTAGAGCTCTTCTGCTGTTTTTGGAATATGCCGGAAAAGTGGTTCCAATTCAAGAAGCTCTATATAGGGATGCATCATAAGAGGAGTGATGTCCTTTTCTTCTTCCGACTGAAAAAAATATTGCAGCGCAGACTGAATCAGGGAGAATAAAGAGGTCCCAATGAGTGGAAACCCCATGGTAACGTTTACAACTTCTCCTTTTTTCATGCCATTACCAAGTCCGTAGAGCAATGGAAGGAGCAAGCTCTCATCTGTTAGCACTACGGCTGTATTTATGTCGTAAGGAATGTTATGCTCTTTAAGAATTTGGGGGACAACTTTTGCTTGCATCACGCGCGAAGGAACAGATACAATTTGTATACTCTCTTTTTTCTGTTTTAAAGAATGTTTCTCATCAGGAAGTAGGGCAGAGGGAAAGTCTTTTGTGTTTTCCCTGAGAAACAGGCCGGCTTCGTGTATTTTATTTTCCGTATAAAATGGATCGTAATCCCAATAAAAGAGAGCTTTTTCTGTGTTTTTCAAAAAATGAAAAAGCTTTTTTTCGCACGGGTTGAGTGCATTAAAACCAACGAAAACAAAGGTGTCATACGATTCTATAAACGCATTTTGCTTTATTTGTTCTATTTCATTGGCCATTTTTCTGTACAAGAGACCTTCGTAAGCCAAATTTTTTGTCTCCAGCGTACTTCCAAATATGGAATACAGATTGGGAAGGATTTCCCATAAAGTAATAAAGTGTTTGTGTAAGGGATGGTCTGGTTTTTTTAAAAAAGAAGACCAAAAAGAAGCCAAGGCCTTTTTTTGTTCGTCTGTAAGAAAGTGAAAGTCTTGTTCTACTTGTTGCAAATCTTTCACATTGTTAAACAACACCTTGGGATTAAGCAGGTATTTATCTACTTGGTCAAAATCGTGCAAAAGTACATTACCCAAATATTGGAATTGCTCCAAACTTTCCGTTTTTCCTGTCAGATTTCTATAGATTTTAAACAATTCCAGAAGCAACACATAAGGATCGGATGCTTTTTGTGATGTGAATTTTTCTACAAACTGCGTTATGCCTATTGTCGTAGGCATCCACATTTCTTCTGTTGCCAGATTGGTTAGTTCTCGTTCAAAAAAAAGAGCAGCTCTACGGCCGGGAAAGACAAAGCAGCAAGTGTCAATGCGTTCTTTGTATTGTTGATAGAGTGTGTGTGCTACAGTCCCTAAAAAAGAAGTTGCGCTCATCTGTTTGTTCTGAAATATTCGGCCGTTCCTTTCCAACCGATAAAAGAATAGAAACCATCTGAATCCCTTCCTTTAAAAGACCTCATGTGATTGTAGAAAAAAACAAGAGGAATGTCTTCAGAGTCATAATCGTTTGTTGGAACAAAATGGATTTCTATAGTATTGCCATATTTGTCGTACTTGTAGAAAAGCGTTCCTGTTTTCCCCCATGCTTCTATTTCTTTATCCCAAGATTCTATAGTTTTCTTTACGGCATTTTTGTTTTTTCCGTATGTGTAATTGTGTCTTGTATCTGAAAGCCATTGTTGGTCTTTCAAGTTCCATTTGTCTGTTTTTTCACCTGTCAAGACGCCTTTTGCATTGTATAAGAATTTGTGTTTTATAAGATTCTCCCATTTGTTTTCTTCCCAAAATTCTCTTACAACAAAGAGCAGTTGCCCCATCCTGTTTCTTATGTAATGATCTCTTATCACATTACGCCAACTTTCAGAGTCTTTGCAGTATTGTTGATGGATTTCAGTTTCAGTCAAACCGGATGCTTGGTCGTAATGGACAAGCATACGTCTGAAATGCACCCATTTTTTCAGGGAAGGATCGTACGTTTTTTTGATGGCACTTGTATGTTTCCCGTCTTCACTATACAAATATGAAATTCTGTACGTTTTCTGCCAGTTGGAAACATTTGGGATAAGGATTTCTTCAGTTAAAGTAAACGGGTACCCGCGCTCATTGTAGGTAAACAAATATTTGGCACTGAGTTGTCCTTTACTATCAAAGGTTTGAATGGTTCTAGGAGCCCATGTTGTACTTTTCACGCAACCGGTAAGGAGGAGCGTAAATAAAAAGATACGAAATGGTTTCATGTGGAGATGGGCGGATTCGAACCGCCGTCCAAACAGCGCATCCAAAAGCTTTCTACACGTTTATCCTGTAGTTGATTGTCGGAAGCAAGCTGCGTACAGGAGCGCCACGTGCTTCTTATCTCCTAAAATCTTATTGTGAAACCGGAGATTTTTCACAACCAGCTTTTTGTAGATGATACCCCTTATACCGGAATCCAAAACGCTAAAAAAACCGGTGGGATACTCGTCTTTCCGGACCTTGTCCGGGAAGATTAAGCGACAGTCATTTTGACTATCAGGCAGCGAGTGCGTAATTGTTGTTGCCGATTAAGGCTTGAGCCCCGGGATTAAGGAGCCGGAACACAGCGCTCCACGTGCTTACTTTCCAATGTCGTCTGCTGTCAAAACCAAAACATCCCCATTGGTCGTGCAAAGATAAGAAAAATCAGTGAATGAACATACGTAGCATAAGAGCTATGCCTTTGGCACTTGCTAAAATACCGAGAAGCATAATAGCGCTTCCCGAGACTCGATTAATGTACCATAATTGTCTGAGTCTGAACTTTTTTCTAAAAAGATCAACAAAGATACTCAACAAGAACCACCAGAGGGTTGCACCCAAAAAAACGCCGAGTAATAGTGCAGAAATGATAATGGAACCTGAACTTCTGTCCACACTCATTCCCAAAAATGCAAATACGCCAATAATAAGAAACAGGCATCCCGGATTTGTTATAGACATAATAAACCCTGTGAGAAAATCCTCCCAAAATTTCTTGGACTCACGGTTTTGTCTAAGCTGTTTCACCGGATTGGATGAAAAAATAGCAATGCCAATAATCATCAACGCAATGCCACTAATAAGGAACAAAAGGTTCTTATTGTTTTCTATCAGGTTGCGAATGAAAGACAAACTCAAAATGGCAAGCGACGCATAAATAACATCAGATGCAGCCGCTCCCAATCCTGCAATAAGTCCCGATCTTTGCCCTTTGCTCAATGTCCTCTGAATACAGAACAATCCGGCAGGACCAAGCGGAACCGATACAAAAAAACCGGTAATCATTCCCAGTAATAAATTCAGAGGAAAATCACTCATGGCGGACAAAGTTAAAAAAAAACAAGGATTTGTGAATTATTTGTAGATTTGCTTTATGAACTCTGTACGCAAACCTCTGATACTATCATTTCTATCAGGTATTCTTTTAAGTATACCGTTTTTAATTCCGCATACGGGCTTGATCTTGTTGTTTGCTTTTGTCCCTCTTTTATGGATGGAACATCTCTTTACAGAGCAGGCAGCAAAAGGGTGTTGGAAGTATTACGGCATCACATTTTTAACGTGGAATGTGCTTACCGTTTCATGGATTTCCAACATTACCGTAGTAGGTGGCATATTGGCTGTACTGGCTAATGCGTTTATTTTCTTTGCACTTTTCGCCATTTTCAGGTGGGTAAAGAAGTGGATTTTGAGGAAAGGCAAACCGGACATTGTAGCATATCTTTTTTTAGTTGCTCTTTGGGTGGCTTGGGAGCATTTTTATTACGATGCAGAAATTACATTTCCATGGTTGACGTTGGGGAATGGTTTTGCTACGAACATTCGCCTTGTTCAGTGGTACGAAGCAACAGGTGTGCTAGGGGGGAGTCTTTGGATTTGGTTTGGCAATTTGTTCTTTTATTATAGCATCAAACGTGTCTTAAAAAAATGGCAAATGGCAGCCGTTTTTATCTTGCTAATCCTACCCATCCCTGTGTCTCTTGTGAGGTTTTACACCTACAAAGAACCGTCCAATCCTATAGAAGTAGTTGTAATTCAGCCAAATATTGACCCGGTTCGTGAGAAATTCCATTCTATGACACAAGAACAGCAAGACGATAGAATTTTACGTCTTGCTCAATCAGAAATTACGGAAAAAACACGGCTGGTAGTAGCCCCGGAAACAAGTATAAACGAAGTGATTGTAGGGAATTACTTTGCCGTTCCTTCCATGGTTTCATACAAATCTTTTGTCGTAAACAATCCTCAGACGGCCATCCTTTTTGGAGCTACCATGTTCGAATTTTATCCGCCATCGCTCCGCAAACCTACCGTTGCTTCCCGTTCTTATGGAAGAGGCTGGTACGAAGTATACAATTCCGCCATCATGCTGGATACAACAAATAGGATGCAGTATTACCACAAGTCAAAATTGGTTACAGGTGGAGAAAAAATGCCTTACATAGATCTTTTCCCGTTTATAGAGAAATGGGCACCCAAATTAGGTGGTACATCTGGTACATTGGGCATTCAAAAAGAAAGAACTGTTTTCACTTGGAATGCAGAGCGTCTTAGCGTGGGGACAGCCATATGCTTTGAATCGATATTTGGAGAGTTCTTTACTGAATATGTAAAAAAAGGAGCCAACCTGATGGCTGTTATTACAAACGATGGTTGGTGGGGAAATACTCCCGGATACAGACAACATGTTAGTTATGCATCTCTACGAGCTATTGAAACAAGACGTGGTATTGCACATTGCGCCAATACGGGTATTTCTGCCATTATCAATCACAAAGGAGAACGTGTGGTACAGGCACCGTGGTGGGTTCAGGATGTATTACGCGGAGAAATCAATCTAAACGAAGAACTGACTCTATATGTCAGATATGGAGATTGGGTAGGCAGGGGGGCTAGTTGGGCTTTATTGCTATTAAGTCTTTATTCATTGATTTTTGCATTTCCTTGGCGCAAGAGGGAATGAAGTGTCAATGAGGGTGAAGGAACAAAGTCTCCCACCTTCAGACGATCCCAAAGTCGATCCACTTCTTCTATTGTTTCCATAGAAGAACAACAGACATTAGGCCACGGTCTGGTCATGTCGTTTTCTGCTTGTTTATCCAAACAGGCATTAATGAACAACATGCCGTTATGAATCTTCACATCACGGACGGGGTCTGTTCTTGAAACGGCTAACCACAAGCATTGCAGATGGTTGGTTAAGTCAACTTCATCGTCTAAGGCAATGTATATATATGAAAGAGCCGGATTGGCACGAAATGTTTTGTTTGACTTGTGATAAAAAACAAAAGATTTTTCCGGGTTGATGCCGTTTGTTGTTTTTGAAGTCGGTTTTCTTGTGGCATCTATACATATTTTTCCCCCGTATCCTCTTCGCGGGGCTGCTTGATCTGTTATGCTAAGCGCTCCTTTGCTTATAAACGTATCTGTTGAGGGACGATAGTATTGTCTTATGCAATCGTTTACTTTTAACCAGCTGTTTACATCTATGTTTTCATCTACAAGAATCAACAATTTGTTAAGGGATAGTTGGTCGCTGCCCCAAAAGGCATGTGCCGTCTTTTCTATTTGTCCCGGATAAAACTTTTGAATCCCGGCAACAGCTACAGCACATTGCCTGCAAAAATAAGGGAAACTTAACCTTCTAACCTGTCTGTCTACCGTGTTTTCTAAACTTGCCTCTACTATGGTGGAAAGAGATTTTGTGAGAAACCCTCTGTTGCGTACCAACCCATGGTATGGAATAATAATGGGAATGTGAGCTCCCTTTCTGTGCGTAATACATGTAACATGCACCAAAGGGTCTTCCCCTCCCAGGGAGTAAAACCCCGTACTGTTCCCACAAGACGGAGAAGGTATCAATTGGGCATTTTTGTCTATATACCCCTCAATGACCATATCACAATTCTCAGGTACTTCCAGCGGTTGGCTTAAACAGGGAACTTTGACAACAGCTTTTTTTCTTAAATATCCTTCCAATAAAAACGGTTCCGGCTCTTCTGCTCGTGCAAGGAGTCCTGATAAACTGTAGAGAGGGTCTCCTCCTAGAAAAAATGCAACGGGAACTCTTCCGCTTGGTGCACTATGGTAATATTGACCCATTCGCAATCCCGGTTCAAAACTGACCTGAAAAGTAGAGCGGGAATGCCAAAGAAGACGTGCTGAACCAATGGCGTATTGTGAAGAAGTGGGATCTTTTATGACCATGGGAACGTCGTGAAGGCTGTACGCTTCGTCAAAAGGTCTGTTTTTTGTAAAAGGTATTCTGTTCAGATCCGGGGGAAAAAGGGCTACTTCTTGGCAGCTCCCCACACCTGTAACTCGGGGATAAAATTGAACCAGTTCATGAAAAAGAGATTTCCTTGCGTACCGACCAACCGTGGTATTATGTATGAGGGATTGGTAGAAATCCAATATTTTCCTACTTACCTCTTCCATACTCTCCATATTAAAGGATAAAGCAATCCGTCTTTCAGAGGAAAACAAATTTGTCACTATTGGAAAATCTGTACCGGTATTTGTAAAAAGCAAGGCTTTTCCACCTTCCGGCAGGGCGGCTTCTCTGTCTGTAACCTCGGCTACTTGTAGGCTGGGGTCTACAAATCGGCTGATGGTTTTGATTTCTCCTTCTCTTTGTAGGATTTTTAAATAATTGTTGAAGTAGTATGTCATAAGTTGGTATCCTTTATGATTTGTTTCAAGGTCTCTGTACCTATATCTCTGCCGATAATTGTTTTTTTCCTATCAAGCAGGAACAATTTGGGGGTACTTATGACATTGAATTTTTCCGGAAAACGAGAATGCATATCGGGATCCCATAAAGTCAGCCAGCCGTTTGGAAAATAGGATGTGTATTGCTCTAAGACCTTTTTATTGTCTCCTGTATAAATGGCCACAAATTGAATTTGAGGCAAATCTTGTTCTTTAGAAAAAGCCACAAGCTTCAATAACTGGCTGCTGCATGCCGGGCAATTGTCTTCAAAAAAAACAAGTACGGTGTATGTGCTTTGGATTGCGTGTATTTGGTGTAGTTTTCCGTGCACATCGGACAAGGTAAGATCCGGAGCGGTCATACCCAATAGGCACTCTTTGTTAAATCTAATAAAAGTTTCCACCTCTCTCTGCAATTCCGGTTCTGTACGGAGTAAAGAATCTGTCATAAGCCACTCTTTTGCCAGATGAAATGCTACATTTTCCATACCCATTATTTCTGATGTGTAAAACAAAGAAAACAGATGACGCACAACGTAAGATTTTACCAGGGGATGCATGTCTTGTTGTAGCAACTTGTCTGTATGGAAGAGCATTTGCTCTGTCTTCATGTCACGCAACAGTTGAACATATTCTTTGATTCGTAAGGGAAGTATAGCTGTATTCAAAATACGGACGTCTGCAAAGTCAATATATCCCAAATACGCTTCCGGTGGGCTGTTTTCAGATAGAATAGGTGTGAAGACGTTTTTTGCAATAATGCTTAATAACGTTCCTTCGTATTGTTCAGACAGAAACTCAGTATATTCTCGAATAGTGGCTTCAAGGTGTATGATCTGAGGCAGTGTGTTAGGTTGATTTTCAGAAGCTTCTGCCATTCTTTGCATGCGTGCATATTGTTCTTGCAACATACGATAGAAACGAAGATAAGCCTTGTTTTCTTCAGATTCTTCCACACGAACTTCGTACACGCGTCCTTCATGCATGTCTGCATGAAATCTCATACGAAGAGAATCTTTTGAGGAAATCAGAAAATTGAACAAACGGACATTGTTCTGTACAAACAGGTATTGGCCGGGATCGGGAGCTTCTTCCGCAGAATATGTGAAACAGCCTTGTTCGTTCCGGACAAGGGTATCTACGAGGACTATTTGCTCTCCTTTCTGCAGAGCAAGAACAACCGGGGCTTGGCTTCCGCCGTTCAAGCACAGAGTAATTTGACAAAATGCAGCAAGGAAAATAGAAAGCATTACATCTTTATACTTCTAAATATTTAGTCAAATCAATTCCTTTTGGAAGCATACAGCTTGCATCTCCTCCGTTCAGAAGGACATCCCTTACCACCGTAGAGGAGATGAAAGAATATTTAGGTCCGGAAGGAATAAAGATTGTTTGAATTTCCGGTGCCATTTTGGAGTTGACTTGAGCAATAACCTGTTCAAGTTCAAAGTCCGTTGTGGTACGAATGCCTCTAAAAATAAAATTGTATTTATTCTTTCTACAAAAATCGATAGTCAAGCCGTCGAAAGCACACACTTCAACCTTGGGAACATCTTTTACAGCTTCTTTGATAATGGCCACCCGTGCTTCCGGTGTAAAGAGGCTGACTTTTTGTTGATTGACGCCAACGGCAACTACAATTCTGTCAAAAAGTTTACGGGCAGATAACAAGACATCTAAATGTCCTAAGGTAAAAGGATCAAAAGATCCCGGAAACACAGCTACTTTTTCCATGAGCAAGTCCAAATAATTTACGAATCAAAAATAAGAAAAATAAAGGAGACCTTTCATGCATTACAAATTCCAGTTTATAGGGGATATATTTTTTGACTGCAAGTAATCGTTTGTGGCAGAAAAAGGTTTTGAACCGTAAAAGGCTCCGCGGGCTAAAGGAGAAGGGTGTGCAGCCTCTAGAATACAGTGCCGGGTACTATCTATCAAATGTTTTTTGCTTCTGGCAAAATTGCCCCAGAGCAAAAACACGACGTTGTTCTTTTGCTCAGAAACGGTACGAATGACAGAGTCTGTGAATTCCATCCATCCGGATTTTGCATGAGATGTGGGATGCCCTGCTCTTACAGTCAATACGGCATTGAGCAACAACACGCCTTCATGAGCCCAGTTCTCTAAACAACCGTGATGTGGTGGTACAATACCCAAGTCTGTTTGCAATTCTTTAAAAATGGTTTGTAAAGAGGGAGGTTGTGGAACTCCAACCGGCACAGAGAACGAAAGACCGTGTGCCTGGCCCGGCCTGTGGTAAGGATCTTGGCCTAACAAGAGTACCTTTAAACGTGAAAAAGGAGTCAGTTTGAAAGCATTGAAAATAAGACCTCCGGGTGGATACATTGTTTTTCTTTCTTGCTTTTCTTTATAGAGAAAAGCAACCAATTCCTCAAAATACGGTTTTGAGAATTCGGGGGCTAGTACTTTTTTCCATTCCGGCTCTATCCGGACATCCATTTATAATACGTAATTAATGACTTCCGGTATGGTTTTCATAAACTTGAATTCCAGACCTTTAATATAATCGGGCTTTATTTCTTCAATATCTTTTTTGTTGTCCTCAGACAATATGATTGTTTTGATTCCGGAGCGCTTGGCTGCCAAGATTTTTTCTTTTATACCTCCTACGGGCAACAATTTTCCTCGTAATGTAATTTCTGCCGTCATCCCAACTCCTTTACGGACACACTTGTCTTTGAAGGCGCTGGCTATAGAACAAATCATGGTAATACCGGCAGACGGGCCGTCTTTTGGAATGGCCCCTTCCGGTACGTGCAAGTGAATATCTGTTGTGGCAAATACGTCCGGATCCAATCCCAGTAGAGAGGCATGGGCTTTGAGATACTGTTGAGCAATTATGGCAGACTCTTTCATGACATCTCCCAAATTGCCGGTAGTCGTGAGTTTGCCTTTTCCTTTGCTAAGACTGGATTCTATAAATAAGATTTCACCACCTGTTTCTGTCCACGCCAATCCCGTAACAACACCGGGGAACTCATTTCCTTTTTGTACATCTTGGATAACTCGTTGCACACCTAAAATTTCTCGTACGTTATCCGGGCTGATTCTAGGCGTGAATTCTTCTTCCAATGCTATCTTTTTAGCTACGTGTCTGGCTATTTTGGCCAATTGTTTGTCTAAGTTCCTGACGCCCGATTCGCGTGTGTATTCATTGATTACCACGTCTATGGCCTTTGTTCCCATTTTCAGCTGTTCTTTAGTAAGGCCATGAGCCTCTATCTGCTTGGGTAACAAGTGCCTCTTGGCAATTTCTCGTTTTTCTTCTGCCAAATATCCGTGAATAGGAATCAGTTCCATACGGTCTCTCAAGGCGGCTTGGATACCTCCTATGTTGTTGGCCGTAGTAATGAACAGCACCTTGGAAAGGTCATAATCTACGTCTAAGTAGTTATCATGAAACGTGTTGTTTTGCTCAGGATCCAGTACTTCCAGTAAAGCCGAGGAGGGGTCTCCTCTGAAATCTGTGCCTACTTTGTCAATTTCATCCAACACTATGACGGGGTTGGAAGATTTGCTGCGCTTGATACTTTGAATGATTCTTCCCGGCATGGCACCTATATACGTCCTTCTGTGACCACGGATTTCCGATTCGTCGTGTAAGCCTCCTAAAGAAATGCGTGCGAAATTTCTTCCCAATGCTTTGGCAACGGAGCGTCCCAGCGATGTTTTACCTACACCCGGTGGCCCATAAAGACACAAAATGGGAGATTTCATATCTCCTTTCAATTTCAGAACAGCCAAGTGCTCCAAAATTCTGTCTTTGACAGTTTCCAGACCGGAATGGTCTTTGTCAAGAACTCTGCGGGCACGCTTCAGATCCAAATTGTCTTTGGTGTATTCCTTCCACGGGAGATCGATCATCAGCTGCAGATAATTGAGTTGAATTGCGTAATCCGGTTGGTTGGGATTGGCACGTTCCAGTTTTTGGACCTCTTTTTCAAAAATGCCTGCTACTTCTTTACTCCACTTCTTTTTGGCTCCCTTTTCCCGCAATTCATCAATTTCTTCCATATCTTGAGTAATACCCAATTCATCCTGAATGGTCTTCAGTTGGTTGCTCAAGTAGTACTCTTTTTGCTGCTGGTCTATTTCACCTCTTACTTTTTGATGGATTTGCTCTTTAAATTTTAAGAGTTCCAGTTGTTTGTACAACAATTCCAACAATCTGGACGCCCTTTCTTTCAAAGAATCCATGGCCAACAACTTCAATTTTTCTCCTGTACCATCCAAGTAAATATTGGAAGCCACGAAGTTGATCAGGAAGTCATCTTTATCAATATTTTTAAGAGCAAATTCAGCTTCACGCGGCATATTGGGAGTCAACTGGAAAATTTGTGAAGCCACATCTTTTATTCCTTCTACAAAAGCCCTATAACTGTTGTCGTCTTCCGGAGGAAGAATGTCTTGCAGATACGTTACCTCTGCTGCAAAATAAGGCTCTTGCTGAATCATGCGGCTTATTTTGAATCTGCGTGAACCGTGCAGTATTACTGTAATGCCGCCTTCCGGCATTTCTATGATTTTTAGAATTTTTGCCAAAGATCCGTACCTACTTACCCTGTCTTCTTCCGGGTCGTCCTCCAAAGGGTCTAGTTGCGTTACGGTGCCTACCCATTTGTCGCTATCAAAACTTTCACGTACCAAGCGCGTAGACTTTGTCCTGCCTACGGTAATGGGGATGAGAGTCCCGGGGAACACAACGGCGTTGCGCAACACCAACAAAGGGAGGGTTTCCGGCAAACGATCCTCTTTAATATTTTCAGGCATATCATCTATTTCCCCTTCTAACAAAGGGATTACAGTCATTTTATCACTTAAAAAAACGTTCATGGTAATATTGTCTAACAAGAATATAGTCAATCTTCGTGCCAGAGCTTATCTCTGACAAAATGACCGATTAAATAAAGGGGACCTTAATGGAAAAGAAGAAGTTTCTCCAGGAAAAGAAACCGTTTCGCATTTGTTTGTTGACAGAATAATCTATACCAATAACCATATCGTAATACGTGACAAAGTCAAGTCCCACTCCTCCGGCGTACAGCCACTGGTTGCTCAGCACGTTTTGTCTTTCATTCCAATTGTTATGGGCATAACCCACGTCAAAATGGGCGTTGGCATAAATAGAAAAATGTATTTTATTGAATTTGGGAAGGAAAGAAAGCCAATTGATGGTAAACGTTTTCTTTTTCATCAAGTTGTATTTCAACGTATTATTTAACACTGCAAACGACTGGCCATCGGCTACCGTATGTTCATACCCCCTGAGCATGTTGTTTTCGTACCCTATGGCTCTTTGCAGTATGAAAGCTTGTGTGTTTGAAAACGAAAAAGCTCCTGAAAAAACAGAAGAAACATACCAACGCGACAGGGCTAATTGTTTAAAATATTGAAGCCCCAGATGCATTTGTGCATACCTGACCGTAGCATCTGATGTAATATATGTATTTACTCCGGCTTGAACCAAATATCCGTTTAACGGGTAGGGATGGTAATCGCGTTGATCTGAGCGATACCTGTAATTTAGTTGAAACGCATTTCTATTCAAGAGGTCATTGCCCCAATAGTGTGGATTTAATTGCAGTACAGTATCTGCCAAAATAATATACTGGTGAATGAAAGATACGATATGGGTAGTACGAATATTGGGACGGTATGAATAATTTATACGACTTTCCAAGGACTTTTCAAGAACGACATCCGGAATGTTAAAACGAGCCGGTTTGTCTTCACTCGTATAGATATCCAGATTGTGACTCACATTCCATTGCATATCCATGCTCAAAAAATGAGTCCCTTTTTTATCTAAAGAAATATCACGATACCCCAAAAAAGCACCCCATTGATATCCTCCGTGAACAGACACTACCAGTTTATGTTTCAGTCCTAGGAAATTGTCTATTCGTGCACCTGCTTCTATGGTGATCTTTTTGAAATCCCAATTTTGCAGCCAGGCGCTCAAATTGCGTTCTTCCAATTTGAATTCTATAAGAGGCCAGATATACCATCTTTCTTCTACTTCTATGATCAGGGTAATGGAAGAGGGGTTGTCCACTTCTGGCAAAGGTGTTATCTCTAAATAGTTGAAAAGAAGTAGGTTGTTCAGATTCTCTTCTGCCAAACGCAGTTGTTCCGGAAACGTGGCTGTATGGATCGTATCGCCTAGAGAAAAAGGCAATTCTCTAATAAGGATGAAATCTTTTGTTGTTTTATTTCCAAGGAGTTGGATGTTGTCAATGACAACATATTCTTCTGAATGCTTCACCGTGTTTGCCCTTGCCAAATAACAGCCCATGCCGACCATAAAGAAGGCAAAGAAGCTCAGAAACAGGCTTTTTGATAGAACTCCTTTCATAAACCGACAAAATTAGGAAAAAAACAGAGATAATTTTCAATTAATTTAGAGACGGCGTATTCCGGCAGTTCATAAACCGTTGTTTGTATGTACTCTTCTTTGCTCAATACTGTAGTAGAAAGCCATGGTATTTGATAAAATACGGCATGGATTGT
The DNA here is from genome assembly GCA_012839605.1 of Bacteroidales bacterium. Taxonomy (GTDB): domain Bacteria; phylum Bacteroidota; class Bacteroidia; order Bacteroidales; family UBA932; genus DMER64. Next base: position 16,142 of record DUNA01000012.1, on the reverse strand, counting down.
TTGATGTGACAATTTATGGGGTTGCATGGCATATGTGTGAGAAGGAAGAGTAGGGGGAAGAGTCATTCCCCAAATATGTGTCAACAAATATTCAAAGGCATCTGTTCTACAGAGCTGTTTGTATGTAACGCTTTTTTTTGTTTCTATAAGCGGAAACTCATAAAGGCCTTTCCATATATCGTTGTTTTTGCGACGTCTTATCACAGTGTAAGATTGATTAAGAAAAACAAAGTAATGAAAGTACCTGTCCTTAACGTGCTTTTTTGCTTCTCTGACGGGAAGCACATGTGTTTTGTTTTCTTTAAAGGCTGTACAGTCTTTTGATAACGGACATGAGCAGCAACGAGGGGTTGGGGAACATATGAGCGATCCAAAATCCATAAGGGCTTGATTAAATCGTGCACTTTCTCCCTTTGGCAACAAATGTTCAGCCAAAGAATGACATTTCTTTTTTGCTGCTGATGTGTGTATAGGTTCCTCTATTCCAAAAAACCGCGCTAAGAGTCTGTAGCCGTTTGCTTCCAATGCGGCAACCGGCAGGTCAAAAGCAAAAGAACCGATGGCTGCTGCCGTATACGGACCAATTCCATGGAGCTGTTGCAATTTTTCAACTGAATCCGGAAAAGAGCCTTTGTGTTCAGTGACAATGTTTTTTGCTGTTTTGTACATATTACGTGCCCTGGAATAGTACCCCAATCCTTGCCAAACCTTAAGTACTTGGTCTTCTTTAGCTCGTGCTAAATGGTGTACGGTTGGAAATGTGTCAAGAAATTTTGTATAATACCTTTCGCCTTGTTGTACTCTTGTTTGCTGTAGTATGATTTCGGATACCCATATGGCATAGGGGTCTTTTGTGTTTTTCCAAACAAAGAGCCGTTGGTGATTTTTGTGCCAACGAAACAACGCATTTGTAAAATCCATAAGACAAAGATAGATATATATGGTATTTTTTGTTTTTTTGTATGAAACACCTTGATATTAAGAATAAAGAGTTACCTTTGCAGTCCATTTGAAATATTATCATTTTAAATAACTTTTAAATTTTCTTATTATGACAAAAGCAGATCTTGTAAATGAAATTGCTAAGGCTACAGGACTTGAAAAAGTAGCTGTTCAGAAAGTAGTAGAGAGTTTCATGGAAACTGTAAAGGATTCATTGATTAGCAATAACAATGTGTATCTTAGAGGTTTTGGTAGCTTTATCCTGAAAAAACGTGCTCAAAAAACAGCCAGAAATATATCTAAAAACACTACCATCATTATTCCCGAACATTACATACCTGCATTTAAACCTGCAAAAGTGTTCTTGGAAAAAGTGAAAGAAAGCGTTAAATAATTTAGTTATGCCAAGCGGAAAAAAAAGAAAAAGACATAAAATGGCAACGCACAAACGGAAAAAACGTTTGCGCAAAAACCGTCACAAGAAGAAGTAAGCCTTTTTCATGTCTTAAGAACTGAGAAACCTAAAGCTACTTTTTTTGAAAAGGCACTTTAGGTTTCTTACTTTAACCACATTATGGAGAAAGATTTAATTATTGATGTGACTTCCTCGGAAGTTTCTATTGCCCTACTTGAAAACAAAAGGCTGATGGAACTTCACAAAGAAGAAACAACGGACAATCATTTCTCGGTGGGCGATTTATACTTGGGAAGGGTCAGGAAAATTATGCCGTCCTTAAATGCTGCCTTCGTTGATATTGGTCACGAAAAAGATGCATTTATTCATTACTTTGACCTAGGTTATGCTTTTTCTACCATCAATTACTTTAGCCAACAAGTAATTCAAAGAAAAAACAAACCAAAAGAAATTTACTCCAGTTTAAAACTGGGAACCGTATTACCCAAAGAAGGCAAAATAGCAGACGTGCTCAAGCCCGGACAGCCTGTTCTTGCGCAAATTGTCAAGGAACCTATATCTACAAAAGGTTCACGTCTGACATCAGACATTTCTATTGCCGGACGCAATATGGTACTGTTGCCTTTCTCAGAAAAAGTCAGCCTTTCTACACGTATAACGCTTAAAGAGGAGCGTAACAGGCTGGAACGTTTGGTAAAAAGTATATTGCCGCCCAATTACGGATTGATTGTACGAACAGCAGCTGAAGGCAAAAAAGCAGCTGTATTGGATGCAGAATTGAATGCACTTATCAAAAGATGGGAAGAGTCTTGGTCTGTTATGAGTAAGGGAATGTTGCCGTCTAGACTTTTGACAGAAAACAGCCGTATTACCACTTTGATTCGAGATTTGTTAAACGATTCGTTTACAAGCATTCATGTGAATGACCACACGGTTTTTGAGGATGTTTGTGAGTACATAGGTAAGATAGCTCCCGAAAAGGAGAAAATTGTAAAACTGTACAAAGGCAAAGACTCTATTTTTGATGCCTTTGATATCAACAGACAGATTAGGAGTTCTTTTGGAAGGATTGTGCCTTTAAAACAAGGAGTATATATCATCATTGAACATACAGAGGCATTGCATGTGGTAGACGTCAACAGCGGGATTCGTTCCAGAATGGGAGACGGACAAGAAAACAATGCCTTTGAGGTAAATATGATGGTTGCAGAAGAATTGGCAAGACAAATGAGGTTGAGAGATTTGGGAGGAATCATTGTTATAGATTTTATAGATATGGATACGGCAGACCACCGTCAGAAACTGTTCAGACGTATGAAAGAACTGATGGAATCCGACAGAGCCAAGCACAACATATTGCCTATAACAAAATTTGGTCTTATGCAAATTACGCGTCAGCGAGTAAGACAAGCCATGGAAATCAACACAAGTGAAAAATGTCCCAGTTGTAACGGTACAGGAAAGATTGCCCCAAGTTTGCTGTTTACTGAAAATATTGAAAACCAGTTGGCTTTCTTTGCAAGGGAGAAAAAACTGAAGAAAGTAGTGTTGGAAGTACATCCTTTTGTAGAAGCGTATCTTACAAAAGGGATGACTTCAAGAGCCAAAAAATGGTCTAAAAAATACAAATGCCGCCTGGGCGTGCGTGTGAATCCTGATTTGGCCGTTACTCAAGCTCGATGGTTGGATGAGAGCAACGGCATCATTGACCTTTAGCCTTTTTTGAGGGTCTTGGCATAAGAATCTCTCAATGTACATACTCTGTTAAAGACGGGGAGTGTGTCAGACGAATTGTAATCTGCTACGAAATAACCCAATCGTTCAAATTGCATACGAACACGCGTGTTGTCTTTACCGGCCTTTGCTTGTAAAGCCAGGTTGAGGGCGTCTTTGTCTACTAGAGCTTGCACAGTCGTATGAGAAAGGGGATTGATATATTCTTTGTAGTCGGCCCCTTCGGGTAGGCTTCCCATATCTGCTTCTGTAAACAATTTGTCGTATAGGTGTACTTGGGCAGTAGCTGCATGACGGGCACAAAGCCAATGAATAGTTCCTTTGACACTACGCCAAGTTCCCGTTCCGGGCTTAGTATCCGGATCGTATGTACAGTGCAATTCCGTTATGTTCCCGTTTTCGTCTTTGATAACGTTTTCACAACAGATGATGTAGCCGTATTTCAAACGGACTTCGCCACCGGGGCGCAATCTGAAGAACTTTTTGGGCGGCTCTTCCATAAAGTCGTCGCGTTCAATGTACAGCTCTTTTGAGAACGGTATGGAGCGTTCTCCGGCAGAGGCATCTTCCGGATTGAGAGAGGCTTTCATATGTTCCAATTTGTCTTCCGGATAATTGGTCAGGATGACTTTTATAGGGTCCAATACCGCCATGTAACGGGGGGCTGTTTTGTTTAGATCCTCTCTTATGCACCATTCCAGGAGTGAGAAATCAATCAGATTGTCACGTTTGGCCACGCCCACTTTTTCTGAAAACAAACGAATTCCTGCCGGTGTGTATCCTCTTCTTCTCAAACCGCTGATGGTAGGCATACGCGGATCGTCCCAACCGTTAACCAGTTCTGATTGCACCAATTCCAACAGCCTTCTTTTACTCATGACCGTATGTGTAATGTTCAAACGTGCAAATTCGTACTGATGGGAAGGAAAGATCTCTAATTTTTCTATAAACCAATCGTATAAAGGTCTGTGCACATCAAATTCCAGGGTACAGATGGAATGGGTGATTTTTTCTATGGAATCTGACTGTCCGTGTGCATAATCGTACATAGGATATATACACCACCGGGAGCCTGTTCTATGGTGGTCTGCATGCAAAATACGGTACATGACGGGGTCTCGCATAAGCATGTTTGGATGCGACATATCTATCTTTGCACGCAACACTTTGCTGCCATTGGGGAACTCCCCGTTTTTCATACGTGTAAAGAGATCTGCATTTTCCTGAACGCTTCTGTTGCGGAAAGGACTGTTTGTTCCGGGAGTGGTAACAGTGCCTCGTGTTTGACGGATTTCTTCTTGTGTTTGGTCATCTACGTATGCCAACCCTTTGGCTATAAGACCATGAGCCCAGTCGTACAATTGTTGAAAATAATCCGAGGCATACAGTTCGTTCGCCCATTGGAAGCCAAGCCATGTAATATCTTCTTTTATGGAATCTACGTATTCCACATCTTCTTTTATGGGGTTGGTATCGTCAAAGCGAAGGTTTGTTATGCCTCCGTACTTGATGGCCAAACCAAAATTCAAACAAATACTTTTTGCATGTCCTATGTGAAGGTACCCGTTAGGTTCCGGAGGAAACCGGGTAATAATGGATTTGTACTTGCCTTGTGCAAGGTCGGCTTCAATAATTTCTTCAATGAAATTCAGAGAACGTTCTTCAGCGGTTTTTGTCTTTTCCGTATTCATATTTGGATAATTTTCAGGAATACAAAATTAGCTATAAATAATGTATATTTGTGGAAATTCAGAATAATGATACGATCAATGACCGGGTACGGGAAGGCGGAAACCTCCATTGCCGGGAAAAAATATACCGTTGAAATCCGCTCGGTTAATGGAAAAACAGCAGATGTAGGATTCAAAACATCGCAAATTCCTAGAGAACACGAACATGCATTAAGGAAACGGCTGATAGACAAGTTGCAACGTGGCAATATTGATCTTTTTATTTCTACACAGCAGGAGCAAGAGGTTCCGGAATGTACTTTTAATGCCCACTTGATTAAGAAATATTTTTCAGATCTTCAGGCCATCTTTCAAGAGTTAGAACAAGAGGTACGTGCTTTAGATTTGACAGCTGCGCTGCTTAGGATGCCGGAAATCAGGGAAGTTCAGAAAAGAGAATTGGATCCGGAAGAGTGGGACAAGTTGGTAGATACCATCTTCAAAGCAGCAGATAATGTAGATGAATTTCGCTTGAAAGAGGGAGAACAGTTGGGGAAAGACTTGCTATCCCACTTGAATATGATAGAGTTGTATACCAAAAAAATTGAAGAGTTGGATCCGGGTAGAATTGCTGTTGTTAGAAAACGCTTGGAAGACAAAATAGCCGACATGGGCAATGATGTCACCGTTGACCAAAACAGGTTGGAACAGGAGTTGATTTATTATTTGGAAAAAGCAGATATCAACGAGGAACGTGTCAGGCTGAAACAGCATTGTGCTTATTTCAGACACACGTTGGAAGATGAAAAATACGCAGGCAGGAAGCTGAATTTCATCTCACAAGAAATGGGGAGAGAAATCAATACACTGGGTTCCAAAGCGTTTCACGCCCAAATACAACAACTTGTAGTAAAAATGAAAGATGAACTTGAAAAAATCAAAGAACAAGTACTCAACGTACTGTAAATACGGTTTTTTTCTTTGTGTCGCTTGTTTGGTAACAGCTGCTTGTGTTAAAAGAGAAAAAGCGACATTTACTTATGTAGTAGAGGGGCGGGTAGGGAGTGTTTTAGGAAGGCCCATATCCGGTATTCAAGTGGTTATGCACCGCTCTTATGCACAATGGCAAGAGTCTGACACAGCTGTTACGGATGATTCCGGACAATACAAAGTATATATGACTTTGCTCAACAGGCAACGGGCTTTTATTTTGGATTTTCAAGACCCGGGAACGGTTGTGCGACCCGTCAAATACAAGCCGTCCTCTAAACAAATCATCTTTCCGGAGCAAAGGGACAAAATGCCTTTGCATCAATATTTTGTCATTACAGATTCTTTGACCATGTATACCGGGATAGATATCAATCCGTAGTAGGCAGCTTAGGAAATCCTGCTGTAATCTGCCTGTCTTTTACTCAATAGAGACAATTGTTGGACCAAAACAACATGCATCTTTTTTTCCAACAGAGCATCTTCTTTCAGTACGCGTTGGGCTTCCATGCGGGCCCACTCCAGAATTTGGCCGTCACGAGCCAAGTCGGCAATGCGTAGTTCAAAGGCCAGTCCGCTTTGAGCCGTTCCTTCCAAATCTCCCGGTCCGCGAAGGCGCATATCTGCCTCGGCAATTTCAAAACCATCGTTGCTGATGCTCATCAGGTGTAAACGCTCTCGGGCTTCTTTGCTTAATGCATGTCCTGTCAATAAAATGCAGTAGGATTTTTCTCCGCCACGCCCCACACGACCGCGCAGTTGATGCAGCTGAGAAAGCCCAAACCTCTCTGCGCTTTCTATGACCATTACCGTAGCATTGGGCACATCAACTCCTACTTCTATGACAGAAGTGGCCACAAGAATTTGAGCATGTCCTTTGACGAATAAGTTCATGTCATACGCTTTGTCTTCCGGTTTTTGCTGTCCGTGAACAACGGCTACGGAATACAAAGGTGCGGGGAACGCTTCTGTGATTTGCCTGTATCCTTCTTCCAGGTTTTCGTAATCCAATTTTTCAGACTCTCTAATCAGCGGATAGACTACATAAATCTGTCTTCCTGCTTTTATTTCTTTGCGTATGAAAGAATATACTTTGCCTCTGTGAGAGGCGGGATAGTGTTCCGTTTGTACCGGCTGCCGTCCGGGAGGCATTTCATCTATTACAGAGACGTCCAAATCTCCGTATAAAGTCATGGCCAATGTTCTGGGTATAGGAGTGGCTGTCATGACCATGACATGAGGAGGATGCCCTTTTGTTTTTTTCCATAGACGGGCACGTTGTTCAACACCAAAACGGTGTTGTTCGTCAATAATTACAAATCCAAGTGATTTGAACAAAACGGTGTCTTCTATTAAAGCGTGAGTCCCTATCAATAGCTGTAGAGAGCCGTCTTGTAAGGATTTGTGCAATTTCGTCCTTTCCGACTGCTTGGTAGAGCCTGTTAGAAGGCCTATTTGTATGTCTTGCCCTTCCAACAACCGTAAGATAGTTTGGTAATGTTGTCCTGCCAGGATTTCCGTAGGAGCCATCAAACAGACTTGGTAGCCGTTATCTATGGCAATAAGAGCGCTTAACAAAGCTACTAACGTTTTACCACTTCCTACGTCTCCTTGGAGCAGGCGGTTCATTTGCCGACCGCTTCCCATATCGGCTCTAATTTCTTTCAAAACGCGTTTTTGGGCTCCCGTAAGTTCATAAGGCAAGGATCGGTAACAGTTGTTGAAGGCTACCCCTACTTTTGGGAAAAGGATTCCGTCGTGGGCGCTTAATCGGACGGATCGTTGTTTCAAAAGACCCAACTGAATGTAGAACAGTTCTTCAAATTTCAGTCTTGTTTGTGCGGCTCTTAATTTTTGCAGATTTGTGGGAAAATGGATTTCTTCCAATGCCATGGGCAACGGCATCAACTTCAGTTGTTTTATTAGGTAATCCGGGAGCGTTTCTTGAATACGGCCTTCTGCTCGTTCCAAAACGCGCGCCATCAACAGAGAGAAAAATTTTTGTGTAAACCCTTTGTCTCGGAGTGTTTCAGTAGAAGAGTACACGGCCTGAAGGCCTGCACTTCCACGCAGACTTTCGTCATCAGGAATATCCATTTCCGGATGTACCAGGTTGATTCTGTTGTTAAATGTGGTAGGCTTGCCAAATACTACATATTCCGTTTGTAGTTTTATCTTGTTTTTCAACCACTGAACGCCTTTGAAAAAAACCAGTTCTATACTTCCCGTCGCATCTTCAAAAAGGACAACCAATCTCTGTTTACGCGGCCCCGCTCCCACAATTTTCATGTCTTTTACCGTGCCCCTAATTTGAATGTTTGCCAAGTCGGGGGTGATCTCCCGTATGGCGTAAAAGCGGGTTCTGTCTATATACCGGAAAGGGTAATGACGTATCAGGTCACCAAAGGTTGAAATGTTCAGACTTTTTTGAAGTTCTTTTGCCCTGCCGGGACCCACTCCTTGAAGAAACTGTATGCTCGTATCCCAAATGCATTCCATAGGCACACAAATATAGCGATATCTTATGTATATTTGTTGTTCTAATAAACGTACTTATGCATAAAAAAATAATTGTAGGGATTACACAAGGAGATACGAATGGGATAGGGTATGAAGTGTTGATAAAAGCAGTGGCAGATAACCGAATCAATGAATTATGCACGCCTGTTATTTACGGATCATCCCGCTTGTTGGGGTTTTATAAAAAAATATCTTCCGGAGTAGAAAATTTGAACGTTCACGTTACGCATTCTGTTTCTGATTTACACTATAAAATGGTAAACTTGATTCCATGTGTTTCAGATCACTTTATGGCAGAACCCGGAAAAATGACGGATGAAGGGGCACAAGCTGCCATGCAAGCCTTGGAAAGAGCTGTGGAAGATTTACAAGCCGGCAAAATCCAAGCGTTGGTTACGGCTCCTTTTAGTAAACAAAACATGAAAAAAGAAGGCTTTGCTTTTCCCGGGCACACAGAATATCTGGGGAAAGTTTTTGATGTTCCGGCTCCGTTAATGGTGTTGTGCAGCCCCAAATTACGAGTGGGTATAGTTACGGGGCATATTCCTTTGGCTCAAGTAGCGGCCGCATTGACCCGGGAACAAATCGTACACAAAATACGTCTGTTGGATCAAACCTTAAAGAACGATTTTACTATCAGACAGCCTAAGATTGCTGTTCTGGGCCTGAACCCGCATGCAGGTGATGGGGGTCTTTTGGGATTGGAGGAGCAAGAAATCATTATTCCATCTATTGAAGAAGTGAACCAAGAAGGCATTTTGGCTTTTGGTCCGTACGCGGCAGACGGCTTTTTTGCAGCGGCCGAATACAGGAAGTTCGATGCTGTTTTGGCTATGTATCATGACCAAGGCTTGATACCGTTCAAAGCGCTTTCTTTTGGAGAGGGTGTCAATTTCACCGCCGGTCTTCCCATAGTAAGAACGTCCCCCGATCACGGAACGGCTTATCGCTTGGCCGGAGAGGACAAGGCCTCGGCAGAATCTATGCTTTCCGCTATTTTTAAGGCTTGTGATATTTACAAAACCCGTAAAAAAAACGAGGAGCTTCACGCCAACAAACTACATGAAGGTTGATCTTTACACAGACGGTTCGTCTTTAGGCAACCCCGGGCGGGGAGGGTATGCGGCTATTTTGCAATCGGGAAGGCACTACAAAGAGCTGAGTGCAGGTTATAAGCATACCACGAACAATAGGATGGAGTTGATGGCAGTCATAGCAGGGTTGGAAGCGTTAAAGAAGCCCGGTACACAAGTATGTGTGTATTCAGACTCGACGTACGTAGTCAGAGCAGTAGAAGAAGGATGGTTGGCCAAATGGAAGGCCAAAGGGTTCAAAAAGATTAAGAACGTGGACTTGTGGACCCGTTATTTACAAGCATCTTCTATGCATACGGTTCGTTTTGTTTGGGTAAAAGGCCATGCCGGCCATCCGCAAAATGAAAAATGCGATACAATGGCCGTAGCCGCTGCACGGGCACCGGAAGAGGAGTTGTTGGTGGATGAAGGATTTGTTCAAACACAAACAGGCATTTTGTTATGAGATGTAGAAGTATTTTTTTGTTAGGCGTTTTTTTGGCTGTCTTTATGACTTCGTGCGGACGCAAACCGGTTAGGATCGTATTTGATTTTAATAAAGATTGGGAGTTTTCTTTAGCGGCAGATGTAGAGGATTCCCTTGTTTGGCAACAAGTAGATCTACCGCACGATTGGAGTATAGAAGGCTCTTTTGACAAAGACCATCCGGCTACTCCGTCCGGTGGAGCCCTTCCCGGAGGCAAAGGAACTTACAGGAAGGTGTTTGCTACGGAATCAAAAACGAAAGGCAAGCGCATCTTTTTGGAATTTGACGGTGTGTATCGGGAAAGCCGAGTTTTTGTAAACGGACACCGGGTTGGATACCGTCCGTGTGGATATGCCTCTTTCAGTTACGATATCACCCCTTTCTTGAATGAGACGGGAGAAAGCAATGTGGTAGAAGTGACGGCCGATAATGCTCGGCAACCCAATTCCAGATGGTATTCCGGTTCGGGCATTTACAGGAACGTCAGGATGGTGGCAACATCCGGGGTATACATACCGTATTCGGGTACATACATTACTACGCCCCGGGTAACGGAAGAACAGGCAGTGGTAAGTGTACGTACAAAAGTGGCCGTTGACTCATGGGATGGCACGTATGTCTACTTGCTTACGAAAGTCAAAAACAACCGGGGTAAAACGGTGGCGCGGGAATGTACTTTCATAGATTTGAAAGATACACTTCCGGTAGAAGTAGAGCAAATTCTTACAGTCAAAAACCCGGAACGTTGGGATGTGGACGACCCCGTGATGTACACGGCAGAAAGCAAGCTTATTCGGAAAGGCAACGTGTTGGACAACTATACGACGTTTTTTGGTATACGCACCTTTTCTTTTTCTTCCAAAGAAGGGTTTTTCTTGAACGGACGTTCGCTCAAATTGTTGGGTGTATGCATGCACCACGATTTGGGTTCGTTGGGAGCAGCTGTCAATATCAGGGCTATGGAACGGCAGCTGGAATTGTTGAAAGACATGGGCTGCAACGCCGTCAGAACGGCTCACAATCCACCTGCTCCCGAGTGGTTGGATTTGTGTGACAAGATGGGGTTTTTAGTAATAAACGAAGCCTTTGACGTATGGCGTCAAAAGAAGTCTGAGTACGATTACTCCTTGTTTTTTGATGAGTGGTATAAGAAAGATTTGGAGGATTTCATTGTAAGAGATCGCAACCATCCTTCCGTCATTGTTTGGAGCATAGGGAACGAGGTAAAGGAGCAGTGGGACGATTCTCCTTCAGATGTCCTGCTCACGCGCAATTTGGTAGAAATTGTTAAGGAATTGGATCCTACAAGACCCGTTACGGCCGGATGCGACGAACCGGGCGTTCACAACAATTTATTCAAGGCAAATGCGCTGGATATCATTGGATTCAACTACCGCAGCTGGGCATATGAAAAAGTACCGGAACATTTTCCGGATATGCCTTTTGTAGCTACGGAAACGACTTCCTCTGTGCACACCAGAGGTTTTTACCAAATGCCTTCAGATTCTATAAGGATAGAGCCCAGGGAATGGTGGATGTCTTATGAAACGTCGCATTATGCCTGTTCAGCTTACGACAATATGCACGTACCTTGGGGCAATACGCATGAAGATGCGTGGATTCAAGTAAGGGACAATCCTTTTATTTCCGGTATGTTTGTGTGGACCGGTTTTGATTACTTGGGTGAACCTACGCCTTATAGCTGGCCGGCAAGAAGTTCATACTTTGGAATCATAGACTTGGCGGGATTTCCCAAAGATGTCTATTACCTGTATCAAAGCGAGTGGACAGACACACCCATGCTGCATGTGTTTCCTCATTGGAATTGGGAACCGGGTCAGCAGGTGGACGTGTGGGCGTATTATAATCAAGCCGATTCTGTGGAGTTGTTTTTAAATGAAAAATCTCTGGGTGTAGGAAAGAAAACTCCTGAGCGGCTTCATGCCTTTTGGCGCGTTGCTTATGAACCCGGAAAGCTTACGGCCATTTCTTATAAGAACGGCCAACAGGTCCTTACCCGAACGGTTTCCACAGCAGGACAGGCTGCGCAATTGAGGCTTACTGCAGACAGACCTGTTTTACAAGCCGATGGGAAAGATTTAGCGTTTGTAACAGTAGAGGTTTTGGATGAACACGGGGTGCTTGTTCCGTATGCAGACGATTTGATTTCCTTCTCTATTGAAGGTCCCGGCATCATAAAGGCGGTGGATAACGGAAATCCAACGAGCCATGAATCTTTTGTTGCGCAAGAACGCAAGGCTTTTTACGGCAAATGTTTGGTTGTGGTACAGACAGAACAGCAACCGGGAGATATTATACTTACGGCCGCCTCACAAACGTTTTCTAAGAAGGTCTCCTTGAGCCTCAAATCCCGGTTTGTTCAATAAAGCGAACATGTTTTTCTTATAAGCTTCAACGCCTTCTTGGTCAAAGGGGTTGACTCCTAATACGTAACCGCTTATTCCACAGGATTTTTGGAAAAAATAGAGCAACGCTCCCAAATAAAAAGGAGTCAGACGGGGTATCTGAAGAGAAATGTTGGGAACGCCTCCGTCTATGTGAGCCAAACGTGTACCAAATGCGGCCATTTTGTTGCAATAATCGATACGTTTTCCTGCCAAATAATTGAGTCCGTCGTCGTCTTGTTCTGTATGCGGGATGGTTGCTTTGCCCACAGGTTTTTCAATGGTAAGGACTGTTTCAAACACGTGTCGTTCTCCGTCTTGAATATATTGTCCCATGGAATGCAAGTCTGTTGTAAAGCTTACACCGGCCGGGAATAAGCCTTTATGTTCTTTTCCTTCGCTTTCTCCAAACAGTTGTTTCCACCATTCTGTCAAGAAAAACAAACCGGGATGGTATGTGACAAGGAGTTCTATTTTTTTCTCTTCTGCGTACAATGCATTGCGAGCAACGGCGTATTGAACAGCCGGGTTTTTGGGACTCTCCTCTGCTGTTATTTCCTCCATAGCTGCTGCGCCTTGCATCAATTCTTCAATACGAATACCGGCCAGAGCAATAGGCAACAGACCTACAGGAGTAAAGACGGAGTAACGACCGCCTACGTCGTGTGGGATGGAAAACGTTCTGTATCCTTGGTTTGTGGCCATTTTTCTAAGAGCACCCTTTTCCGGGTCGGTGATGGCTACAATGCGCCTCTTTGCTTCTTCTGCTCCGTAACGCTCATACAAATGCTGTTTGACCAATCGGAATGCAATAGCCGGTTCCGTAGTCGTTCCTGATTTAGATATGACAACGCAGGCAGTAGATGCACGCTCCATGGCTTCCATCAGAGAGCTGATGTAATCTTCTTCTATGTTTTGTCCGGCAAAGACAATCTGTGGACCTTTCTTGGGAAGCAAATGTCCAAACGGATGAGAAAGGGCCTCTATGATGGCTTTGGATCCCAGATAAGAGCCGCCAATGCCTATGACTACCACCAACTCTATATCTCGTTCCCAGTCTCTACGGATATCTTCTATTTGTTGGAACAGCTTGGGTTGTACAGCGGAAGGCAGGTGCATCCATCCCAAAAAATCGGATCCTTTTCCTGTTCCTTGCTCCAATTTTTGTAAAGCCTGCAATGCTTTCTCTTCCCATTGAGAAAAAGTACTTGCTTTAAGAAATGGCAGTACTGCAGAGGTATCTATGTGCAACAACGGAATCATGTTTTACTTCAATTTCTGGCTTAAAGCTTGAAAAACTATGGCGGGAGATCGGAATTCGTGGAGGACTTTGTACATGGCCTCGGCAATAGGCATATGTACTTTGTATTTTTTATTGATTTCATGAATACAGGCAGTGGCGTAATAGCCTTCGGCCACCATATTCATTTCCAGTTGAGCTGTTTTTATGGAATATCCTTGTCCTATCATGTTCCCAAAGGTTCTGTTGCGACTGAATTGCGAATAACACGTAACAAGCAAGTCGCCAAGAATACCTGAAAGCGAAGTATTTCTGCTTTTATCGGGGAAAGATCGGTTTAAAAAAGCACGTATTTCTTGATACGCACAAGATACAAGAACGGCTTGAAAATTGTCACCAAAACCAAGAGCTCGGCTCATACCGGAAGCTATGGCGTAGATGTTTTTTAAGACAACGGCATATTCTAAGCCGTAAATATCTGTTCCGGGGCTTGTAAGGATGTAGGGAGCATGAAACGCCTCTGCCAATTTTTCTGCTGTCCTTTTTCTTTTACACGTAACGCTCAGATAAGACAACCGTTCCATAGCCACTTCTTCTGCGTGGACGGGGCCGGCAATGACACCCAGGTAATCATAGGAAATGTTATGTATTCTGTTGAAATATTCCGTTATGGACAAATTGCGTTCCGGAATGAGTCCTTTGATGGCTGTGACTATAAATTTTTTATCAAGCGGTTCACTCAAATTGATCATTTCTGCAATGAAATAGGCAGAGGGAATACAGAAAATCAATACTTGGGCATTTTTCACAACATCATTGATGTCTGCGCTCATACGCAAACGTGAGGAATCTAGTTTGGCTGCTTGAAGATAATGGGGATTGTGCTTGTTGTCTTTGATATATTGGATCATTTTGGGATCCCTGACATACCAGAAAATTTCCTTTTGTGTGTCCAGAAGAATTTTCACCAAAGCCGTAGCCCAACTCCCTGACCCAATGACGGCAAATTTCGTGTTTTTCTGAAACAGTTTCATTATGTTGAATTGTTTGTTAACTTACAAAGATAAACTTAATTTGTCTACCTTTACACCTTTAAGTCATAAGAATGGAAGTATCGTATTGCTCGGATAAATACCAATATACAATGGGTAAAACCTTTGTGGATGCAGGCTTGGATAATAAAACAGCCGTTTTCAACATGTTTTATCGTAAAGCACCTGACAACAACAACTGGGCCGTTGTCAGCGGCATTGACCAAGTATTGGATATGATCCAGGGGTTTGGCAAGATGCCTGAATCTTTTTTCAGGAAGTTTTTGCCGGAAGATCATTACAGAGATTTTTGTAAAAAGCTGACTACCGTACGCTTTACAGGAGATGTGTACGCAATGGAAGAAGGACAGATCGTTTTTCCAAAAGAACCCATCATAACAGTAGTGGCTCCTTTATTGGAAGCACAGATTTTAGAGACGCCTATGCTGTCAATCATGAACCACCAAATGGCTGTTGCCACAAAGGCGTCGCGCGTCACACGAAGCACAAACAAACCGGTAACTGAATTTGGTTCAAGGAGAGCCCATGGTCCTTGGGCGTCTCTTCATGGAGGCAAAGCAGCGTTTGTAGCCGGTTGCGTAGGCACATCCAATATTTTGGCAACAACTGAATTTGGTATTCCTAGTACAGGAACTATGGCACACAGCTATATTACGGCTTTTGGTTGCAATCCAAGATCGGAATTTGTAGCCTTTGATACGTATATCAAAAGCCATAGAGGGGAAGGCCTTATATTGCTCATAGATACATACGATACGTTAAAAAGCGGTATCCAAAATGCCATAGCTGCTTTTAAAGCCAACAACATAGACAACAAGTATACCCCTTTTTACGGCATACGTCTGGACAGCGGAGACTTGGCTTATCTTTCCAAAAAATGCAGAGAAATGCTTGATAAAGAAGGATTTGATAAGTGTATCATTTTTGCTTCCAATGCGTTGGATGAATATTTGATTTCAGATTTGGAAAGGCAAAATGCGGCTATAGATTGCTACGGAGTAGGGGATGCCATTGCTACGAGCAAACACAATCCTTGCTTTGGGAATGTCTATAAAATGGTGCAGATAAACGGCCAACCTGTATTAAAAATATCAAACGACAAAGCAAAAGTAATCAATCCCGGTTTCCAGATAACGTACCGCATCTACCAAGAAAATGAAAGCAAGGCCGATGTCACCTGTTTGCGTGATGACACCTTGGCAAAAGCCATAGAGGAAGGCAAAGAGATTCTCTTACGGGATGAGTTTGATCAAACAAAGAGAACTGTATACCGTGAAGGTACCTATACGTCAGAAATATTGCAGCATAAGGTAGTGGAAAACGGTGTGCGTATTGCGCCACGTACGACTGCTCAAGAGAAACAAAAGAAATATTTAGACGAATTATCAAGAATGAACCCTACGGAACGAAGGATCATCAACCCGCATTTTTACAAAGTAGACATTTCGGACGATCTGTATGACTTGAAAATGGGGCTTATATATAAAATCAAAGAAGAACTGAACCATGTCTGAACAAAATGTAACTCACAAGGCATTCTCTGCGTTCAAACAGGCCATGGTACCGGATATGAAATCGTTAAGCATATCCACCACAATGTGAGTTACATTTTGT
>DUNA01000011.1 GCA_012839605.1 Bacteroidales bacterium | reverse complement strand
TAGTCTGCCGGGTTCCACATTCCTTGTATATTCAAGCCAAAGCCCAAACGAGGAAAAATATCGCGGGGGGCTTGTTTGACTACTTGGTAGTATCGGACACCGGCTCTAAGAGATTGCTCCGTTACCGGTCGCTCTTCCGGTCTGGGTGGAGCATATACGTTGTTGGAGTATGTATATTGTACCATGGGTACCAAACCTCTGTACCAACCGTGCCTATGAAAAGTAAAAGGAATATAAGTTTGTAGACTGCCGGTAATATGGACGGACGGCAACGTGTCGGTCTTGACCAATTGGTTGTTTTCCTGCCCTTCAAGTATCGGGTATGTGCGTGTGTGCGGACGGTCGTTGATATCTACTGTCAGTGAAATAACGGGAAGCAATCCGGAAGATTCCACTTTCAGATGGCCGGCATGAAAACCTTTGTGGTACGAATACCCCAGCATGGAACTCAAGGTTCCCAGGGTGTTTTGAGACATAATGGTAGCTCCGGCCGCTACGGCTTTGTGGTATTCTTGGAAGGAAAATTGCTCTAACCTGTCATAATTGAAGTAGAAAGGCATCCAGGAATGTACCTTAAACGCATGTTTCCATTTGCTGTATTTTTCTGCTTGGTACTCCGGTTTTTGTGGAACGGACAGTGCATCTATAGAAAACCGGGTATCTATGCCCGAAGCCAAGAGCGGTACATCTTTCCGTTCTTTTTGCATATCTACCGGTAGGCACAAGAGATCTTGGGTGGGGATTTTGTACAGCTGATATCCTTGTGGCGTATAATAAGAGTAATAGATGTACAAGGTATTGTCTTTTTTTACGGCTAAGGGGTCAAAGGCTCCAAAACGAGCATCTGTCAAACGACACACATGTCCTTCCTTCAAGTCTAATGCATAAATATTGTCTGTATCCAGGAATTTGTCTGTTTTAAAATACAGCATATTCTCAAATTCCATGATATCTGCCAACGACTGGAAATCAGGTGGAAACAAAGTGTCCCATACGCCTGTTTCTCTATCCAATACATAAAGACCTGTTCCTTCTTCTCCTGTAAGGAGCACGTATAGCAAGCGGTCGTCTTCTGACCACGTCATTTCATTTGGATACTCTCCGTCCGGGGTGTCGTACGATTCCAGCACGGTACCTGTTTGGGCGTCTAGAACGTGTACGCGGCTGACTCCTGTTGGTTGGTAATGTACGGCACCCAACAATTGTCCACAATGTGAAGGATTGGGATTGAAATACCGGTCTTTGTTGTGAAATACGGTTTTTTTGCCCGTTAAGGTGTTGTACCGGATGATGACAGAGAAATTTTCATGCGCCCAACGGTAGCTGCTTACTGTTTCGCTCCAATACAAGTATTCCTCTCCTGCATTTACAGAAGAATTGATATTGCCTAGCAACAACATGGTTTCTTCTTCTCCTTGCTCCTCTTGTGGAAAATACACCAGCCTTTCCGTTTCTGCTAAGGAGGATTTTATGGCGTACACTCCGTTTGTTCCGTCGGGGTTGTCTGTAACGGCTACGGACGTATAACTTACGTAATCTTTTACGGGGCGGTTTATCAGGATGCCGGGATCAAACGCTTGTTTTAGGGCGTCTTGTGTTTTCCACATATCTGTATAATACCTCACGGCCGGCTCCCACAGGTCTATGGCTCTGTTTCCAAAATTTTTGCGGTATGTTTTTTCATAGACAAACGGCCAATACGGGTATTTTGTAATATCTGAAAAGACACGAGCAAGTGCTTGATCTCCGGAATAGTAACGGGCTACCGACAACTTCATGTATCCCAAGGCGTAATGGTTGGGAATGTGGTGGCGGTAAGATCCGTAACGCCATTTGTCGTATGAGTACGATATGTCGGATAAAAAATACGCTTTATAGGGCATCAAAAAAGCAGCTTCTCTACCACGTCCCGCATACGAATAGAGGGTTTCCGCAAGGACGGCGTCTCCTTCCAAAACCCATTTGGGGAAATAGAGTCCTGCGGAAATGCCTGCCGACTGTTCTCCCAAAAACCATCCTAAGACCCGAAAGAAATTTCCTTCAATCAGGCGCATTTGTCCCACGTGACGCATTTCATGCAGGACCAATTGCTTTTCCCAATTTTGTATAAGTCTCTCTGAAGCAGGCGTGGTAATCAGTTCTATTCGTTTGGGAGCCCAGCTGACTACTCCGTTGCTGTTTGTATTGTATGGATGAAGGACTACGGGAATGGACGGAGAAGAAACACCCAGGGAAGACAAGACCTTAGGCGTGGTATGTTCCAGAAGCCAAGCGTAGCGGAAAGCAAGAGAGTCTATTCCCTGCGGATAAATGATTTGAAAAGGTCCTGTACGGATTTGTGACCAACGGATACGTGCCGGGTCTTCTCCTGTTTGAAAATATTGGGCTTTTGCTGGCTGTACAGATGCTAAGATGCAGACTGTCAGTAAGAGAAAGAGTGTTTTGCGTTGAGCTACCATTGTGCCATAGCTCATTTTATAGGTTGTTTTTTGTTGAGCTACTAGGACTCGAACCTAGACAGACAGAACCAAAATCTGTAGTGCTACCATTACACCATAGCTCAGTTGGGCTGCAAAGATAAGATATTAGCGTTTCCCTGCAAAAAAATCTTTCATCAATTTTCCTGCTTCCTCTGCCATAATCCCTGCAGAAACAGTTGTTTTAGGGTGAAGAATGTTTGTGGAGATGATGGAAAAACCTTTTTTTGGGTCTTGTGCACCGTACACAAGGCGTCCCAGTTGGGCCCAGGCTATGGCACCGGCACACATGGCACACGGTTCCAATGTAACGTAGAGTGTGCATTGATTTAAGTATTTGCCACCAATGGTATTGCATGCTGCCGTAATAGCTTGCATTTCTGCATGAGCAGTGGGATCGTTTAATCGTTCTGTAAGATTGTGGGCACGGGCTACCACGTGTCCTTGGCAGGTGATGAGGGCTCCAACAGGCACTTCTCCCTTTTGCAAAGCTATTTCTGCTTGCTCAAGGGCTTTTTTCATGAAAAATGCATCTTGTTTATCACGTACCCGGTTTTCCAAAACGTTTTTCTATTACGGAAGGATCTGTAACGTCTTTCGTTATTGTTTTCAGTTCCTCGCGGGAAATATCATAGATATCGCAAACAATAAAACCGTCAAGGGAATCGTTAAATTCTTTGTCAATATTGAACACTACTACTTTGGAATTCAGTTTCAAATATCTCTTTACCAAAGAGGGCAGTCTGTATTGGCGGTTGCTCATACGCATAAGTAGACGGTCCAGTTGTTCAGGGGTACGTATGTCGCGTAGCAACACGTCCGGGTCTACAAGGCCAAAACGGGGAACAAAAGGAGTCGTCGGCTTTACCATGTCTTTGTATTCCGGTGCCGAATGGTTTTCCATTATGTACTTATGAATCAAAGATTGATACAATTTAGGCACCCATGAAGAAATGCTAACGGGTCCTATAAAGTATCTGTATGTTTCATGGCGTAGCATGATGTGAAACAATCCTTTGAACAGCAGTAACATGGGGATGGTTTCGTAACGATAATCCAAACTTATGAATGCACGTCCCAGCCCCATACTTTGAGAGAGAACGGGTGCAAAATCTTGGCTGAAATCAAACAGCGTGCTGTTGTAGAAGCCCGATATGCCAAAGCGTTTGATGAGCTCTTCTCCCATCCCTATGCGGTATGACCCCACCACTTGCTTTTTCTCTGTGTCCCAAAGAATCAAATGGTGGTAATTTCTATCAAAAGCATCCAGGTCTATAGATTGGAACGTTCCTTCACCAACGGTCCGGAACGCTTCTTCTCTTTGACGTCCTATTTCGAACATCAAATGGGGAACGGCGTTGAAAGGAACAAAATAGGCTGCAAAATTGTTCAGTTTAAACAAGCAGCTTTTTGACGGAAGTTGCTCTATTTCCCGTACTGCCAGATCGTAATTTCTGGAAGGTGCAATGGGGGCGGCATCTTCCGGTTCTTTATACTTGTCTGCAGACTCTATATTGGAGGCCAAAGCATACGTGCGGGAGCGCAAGTAATCACCCAATTCTTTGTAATCTGTATAGCGCTCTTGTTCTGCCAAAGTGATGGGAAAACCTATCCGCACAGAAATCCTGCTACCCTTTTTGTTAAGCAGTTCAGCCGGCAAACTGGCCGTTTGCAAAAGAGGGTGTATTTTGGCTTTACGCAAAAACCTCTTGGAATTGTGTCCGTCAAAATAAATTGGCACTATGGGAACGCCTGCGTTTTTGATGAACTTCATGATGGGTTGATGCCAAGGCAAATCTTCCACCATACCCGAAGGACCTATGTGCGACACTTCTCCTGCCGGGAAAATACCCAACGGGTTGCCTTGTGCCAAAAAATCTTTGGCCATACGCAGCCCCTTGATACTTGATGCATTGGAAGTTCCTTTGTCAAAAGGGTTTACGGGCAGGAAGAAGTCCTCTAAGGACTCTATTTTGGAAAGAAGGAAATTGGCCAACGCTTTGAAATCCGGTCTGTCTTCAGACACCATATGCATGAGCAATATGCCGTCTAATCCTCCGTATGCATGGTTTGACACAGTTATAAAAGGCCCCTCTTTGGGGATATTGGCTAGATCTGTAGAAGGCACTTCGTAGCTGATACGCATTTCCGACAGCAATGCCTCTACACATTCACGTCCCCGGAAATCAGCAACCTTGCCGTAAAGCTTGTTTATTTTATCAAGCTTCAAAGCCTTCATCAGTACCGGAGCTAATAAAAACCCTGCAATAGATTTTTTACCAAAAACCTGTCGCAAGTCTTTTGTATTGATTAATGTTTTCATAAATGGTTTGGCAAATATATGTAATTTTACAACGTAATGAGTAAAGTGATAGACCAATTACCCCTTTTACCGCACGAGTGCGGCGTGTACCGCTTTCTTGACAAAGACGGAAAAGTCATTTATGTGGGCAAAGCAAAAGACTTGAAGAAACGAGTGTCTCAGTACTTTTCAGCCGGGAAGAACCTGTCTGTAAAAACACAACGGATGGTCAGTCGCATACATGGTTTGGATTATGTGGTGGTAGAAACGGAAACGGATGCTTTGTTGCTGGAAAACAATTTGATCAAAAAGTGGCAACCGCGGTATAACATCTTGCTCAAAGACGACAAAACGTTTCCTTGGATTTGTATAAAACAAGAGCCGTTCCCCCGAGTCTTTCAAACAAGAAAGGTAGTAAAAGACGGTTCTTTGTACTTTGGTCCGTATACGAGTGCCTATTATTGCAAACAGTTGTTACAACTTATACACACTCTGTATCCGTTGCGTACGTGTTCTTTGGTTTTGACACCCAAAGCCATTGCTTCCGGAAAGTATAGAAAATGTTTGCAGGCACACATAGGAAGATGCTTGGCGCCTTGTGAGGGTGAAGAAACGGAAGAAGCTTACAGCGGTTACATTGCATCTGTTATCAGTATTTTGAAAGGCGATGTTTCTTCTGTGCGTTCTTTGCTGGAAACTCAAATGGAAGAAGCGTCCGGTACTTTGGATTTTGAACAAGCTCAAAAATACAAGGAACAGTGGGAGGCGCTTACGCGGTACCAAGCCAAATCCGTGATAGTCAATCCCAAGTTGTCCAATCTGGATGTATTCAGTTTGGTTACGGACGCAGAAGCATCTATGGCTTTTGGCAATTTTATGCGTGTAGCCGGAGGAGCCGTTATCCAATCTTTAAACAGCAAATACAAACTGCAGATAGAGGAGGATCCGGCGGCTTTGTTGAGTTTGTTTATGGCAGACATGAATGAAAAACTCAACGGGTTGTCAGATGTACTGTTGGTCCCTTTTCTACCGGAAGCCATACCCGGTAATTACAAAATACAAGTTCCCAAGAGAGGCGATAAGCAAACTTTGGTGGCCTTAAGCCTGCGCAATGCACGCAATTACAAAATGGAACAATTGCGCTTGATGGAAATCCGAGACAGAAGCGCAGCGCGTGAAAAAAGAACGGAAAAAATCTTGGCCCGTTTGCGCGATGATTTGCGCATGAAGGAACTGCCTGTTCACATAGAATGTTTTGACAATTCCCATTTGCAAGGCAGCCATCCCGTTAGCGCTTGTGTAGTATTCAAAGACGCTCTTCCCAGTAAAAAAGAGTACCGTCACTTTATCATAAAAAATGTATCGAGACCGGATGATTATGCGGCCATGAAAGAAGTCATTACACGCAGGTATAGCCGCCTGCTAAAAGAAAACAAACCGTTGCCGCAGCTGGTGGTTGTGGATGGAGGAAAAGGACAACTCTCTGCCGCATACGGAGTTCTTGAACAACTGAATTTGACAGGACAGATAACGGTAGTAGGTTTGGCAGAAAAAATGGAAGAAATGTATTTGGCTACAGATAAGACGCCGCTTTTTCTAGATAAAAACTCGTCTTCTCTACGATTGCTTATGCAATTGCGAAACGAAGCGCACCGCTTTAGCCAAACCTTCCACAGAAAGAAACGAGAAAAAAGTATGGTAAAATCAGTATTGCTGGATATTCCCGGTGTAGGCCCGCGTACGATGGAGAAACTCTTGACCCACTTTGGTAGCGTGCCCAACATAAAAAAAGCCGAGGTGCCAGAACTGGAACGCGTGGTTTCTCCGCGTCTTGCCAAGACCATAATCGCTTTTTTTAATGCCGATGCCAATGCCAATGCCAAAAATGCTCCGGACATCGTGCCCTAGCAAGAAAAGCGACAACGACAACAATAACGACAACGACAACAACAACAATAGCCGGCAATTTGCTAAACCTTCCGTGACACTCACTATCCTCGGCAAAAAGCGTCGTTTCCTGTCACTTACTACCCTCGGGCAAAAGCGCTGTTTTTCGTGTTTTCTGGGGAGGGTAGTAAGTCGCTGTTTTTGTGCTGAATGGTTAACGTGCAGGTTACCAGTGAGTTGTGGTGTTGCGTCGTTTCCTGTCACTTACTACCCTCGGGCAAAAGTGCTGTTTTTCGTGTTTTCCGGGGAGGGTAGTAAGTCGCTGTTTTCATGCTGAGTGGTTAACGTGCAGGTTGCCAGTGAATTGTGGTGCCGCATCGTTTCCAGTTACTTACTACCCTCGGGCAAAAGCGCTGTTTTTCGTGTTTTCTGGGGAGGGTAGTAAGTCGCTGTTTTTGTGCTGAATGGTTAACGTGCAGGTTGCCAGTGAGTTGTGGCGTCGCATCGTTTCCTGTCACTTACTACCCTCGGGCAAAATCGCTGTTTTTCGTGTTTTCTGGGGAGGGTAGTAAGTCGCTGTTTTCGTGTTGGGCAGTTAACGTGCAGATTACCAGTGAATTGTGGCGCCGCATCATTTCCAGTTACTTACTACCCTCGGGCAAAAGGGGGTGTTCCCTTCGGCAAGAGGGGCTGTTTGTTGTGCAGGAACTTTGGCAAAAGAGGCTGTTAGCCGGAGATTCGGCAAAAGGGGCGGTTTGCTGTGCAGGAGTTTCAGCTAATTTATGGTACGGGGTCGTAGCCGCCGCCGCCCCATGGATTGCAACGCAGGATGCGTCTGACAGACAGATACAAACCTTTAAACGGACCGTGTTTTTTGAGGGCTTCCATGGTGTATGCAGAACACGTAGGCGTAAAACGACAAGAAGAAGGGGTGAAGGGGGAAATACAAAGTTGGTAGCACTTAACGATCAGAATCAAGGGCAGACTCAATATTTTTTTGACAGATGTCAGAAAAATACGAAAGAAGGATGCCCATTTTCTTTTCTGTATAGTCCCACGGTTTGACTTCATGAGGTAAATATATGCATAATAACAGAAGAATGTGATTGGATTGCTCCAGCACCTGTTTTAGCACATGCGGGTATTGCAAACGGAACGCTTCGCGGAGCCGTCTTTTAACTTTATTTCTTTGTACGGCAGATTTCAAACGCTTTTTAGATACAGAAAAGGCTATTTGGCAGGAAGAAGGTATGGGTTGGCAGGAAGAAGGTATGGGTTGGCGAGAAGAAGGGACGGGGTGGCTGGAAGGAGAGACGAGTTGAGAGGAAGAGGGAACGGGGTGGTCCGGTTTGTACAAACGGTAAAAGACGCGGAAGGGGCCCGATACAAACGTGTTTCCTTCCATAAAAAGCGCATCGATTTCTTTTTTGGAAGACAAACGCATGTCTTTTGGAAAGGTATACCTAATCATGGTCTTTTCTTGTATTCCAGTACCGTTCCCGGTTCTTGTTCGCCTTCTGTAGTGAAGTAATATTCCACAACAGCTGTCATAAGAGAGTCTTTTAAAGAAATGACACGCCAATCTTGATACAAGTCTTGTTTTTCTGCAAAATGCAAGGTCAATACGTTGCAATAAAATTGGTATTGTCCTTCGTAGGCTTTTTCTTCTTCTGTCAGGAGGACAGATGTACTTGTTTTAAAATACAAGGTGTTGGGTATATTGGGAATGGCTTTGTCCACAGCCGTAAGGTCCCATGTGCCGTAGATCAGCTCTCTGTAATGGTTGTAATTTTCTTGACACGATGACATGCACAGCACCATCAGACTAACAATACACAACGGGAGTGTATGTTTCATGATAGTTTTTCCTTCTCCAGATAGAGGGTAAGGGCTTGAGCAATAGAAGGCGCCTCCGGTGTGGGCGCTTCAAAACAAGGCTCCAGGCCGGCTTCTTTGAGTGCGGCTGCCGTAGCTTTGCCAAACGTTCCAAACAAGGTAGAGTTTTGCTTAAAATTAGGGAAATTTTCTGTTAGGGAACGGACATCTGCCGGCGTATAGAAAATAAGCATTTGGTAATTTTTCAAATTGACCTTTGACAAATCTTCGTTTAAGGTACGCG